>CAIOSO010000068.1 GCA_903860985.1 uncultured Flavobacteriales bacterium | reverse complement strand
TGGGATTGAGCATTGAGTTGGCGGTGAAATCAGAAACCAACCGCAGCCATTTAACGCAATTATGGAACGAAACCAAGGATAAAAAAGAATCCAACACTCTTGAACGATACCAAGATCGAATCTCACGCTACTTTTTACTCATTTTGATCATGGTGGCCATCGTTGCAGGTATTGCATGGGCTTTTATCGATCCAAGTAAAATCATGACGGTCATCGTTTCCATATTAATCGTTGCTTGTCCATGCGCACTTGCCTTGTCGAGTCCGTTTACCTTAGGAAATACCTTAAGTGTACTCGGGAAAAATGGTTTATACTTGAAAAATACCTCTGTCGTAGAAGCACTTAGTGAAATTACCACTGTTATTTTTGATAAAACGGGGACCTTAACGGATCCGTTGGCATATCGCGTGCATTTTTCCGACAACAATATGACTGAAGTTCGTTGGAGCGTATTAACCGAATTGTCGAGTCATTCCACACATCCATTATCTAGAATCATCCACCAACATTCAAAGGCTGGAAATAACTCGATTCAATTAGTAAATTTCTTTGAACATAAAGGAAAAGGGATTGAAGGTTCCTTTGAAGGACACCAATACCGACTGGGCAGCTCCACTTTTATTGGTTTGACTGCAACAAACGTTCCGAATGGGACGGTTTTTTTCTCCATGGATGACGAAGTCATTCAAGAAATTCAGGTGACAAGTGCCTTTCGTGCAGAGATCCCCGAATTATTGAAGCAGCTGAAAGCAAAACGCATTTTTGTCCTGTCGGGAGATGATGACAAAGATTTGCCTGAACTGATTTCTCTTGGTTTCCTTTCTGAACAGTGTTTTTTCAAGCAGGAGCCCAAGGATAAAGCAGCATTTATTGCGGAACGGCAAAAACACGGGGAAAAGGTTTTAATGTTAGGCGATGGACTTAACGATGTTGGCGCCTTAGGAACCGCGAATGTTGGTGTTGCCTTATCGGAGGATATGTTTCGTTTTACCCCTTCTTCCGATGCTATTTTAGACGCGAAACATTTTCACTTATTCGCGCGTTTTTTCCACGTATCCAACTACGCAAAAGTCGTGCTGAAGATCTGCCTTGGATTTTCCATTACTTACAACTTAATTGGACTTTCCTTCGCGATTTCTGCCTCTTTGTCTCCAATCGTTGCGGCAATTCTCATGCCCATAAGTTCCATCACCGTGGTTTTCCTTAGTTCCACGTTGATCCATTTCAAATATTGGCGAGGGATCGAATAAACATGATTTAAATCAGTTTTTTTCAAATACAACCATCATACTTATTCGCTGCACCTTTTTGGAAATTTGCACCATGGGAATGATCTATCTGATGTTAATTGTAAGTCTCTGCATTGCAGCCTTTTTTCTATTATTCTTTTTGTGGGCAACGAAAAACGGACAATTCGACGATGACTACACTCCCTCCGTTCGCATGCTATTTGAAGATGAACCAAAATTAAAAGATGAGTAATATGGAAGCAGAAAAGTTTAGTTACGATAACCGAATCGTTCGGGATTTTGCCTACGCCACCGTAATTTGGGGGGTGACAGGAATGTTGGTAGGATTAACGATTGCCCTACAATTGGCATTTCCGGAATTTTTCAATGACTATTTAGGATTTAGGTATTTGACTTTTGGACGTCTGCGTCCACTTCACACAAATGCCGTCATCTTTGCCTTCGTAGGTAATGGCTTGTTCACAGGTATATACTATTCCCTTCAACGCCTCCTCAAAGCCAGAATGTGGAGCGATAAACTGAGTAAAATTCACTTTTGGGGTTGGCAAACAATTATTGTTTGTGCGGTAGCAACCTTGCCTTTCGGTATTACTACTGGAAAAGAATATGCTGAGTTGGAATGGTGGATTGACATCATGATCGCTGGTATTTGGGTAGTCTGGGGATGGAACATGTTCGCTACCATTTTGGTGCGACGTGTCAAACACTTATATGTCGCTATTTGGTTCTACATCGCCACTTTCGTAACCGTTGCGATGTTGCATATTTTCAACTCATTTGAGTTACCCGTATCCTTCCTAAAAAGTTACTCTTGGTATGCCGGTGTTCAAGATGCTTTGGTTCAATGGTGGTATGGACACAATGCCGTTGCTTTCTTTTTGACCACGCCATATTTAGGATTGATGTATTACTTTGTACCGAAAGCGGCCAATCGTCCAGTGTATTCCTACCGTTTATCCATCATTCACTTCTGGGCATTGATTTTCTTATACATCTGGGCAGGACCACACCATTTATTATATTCCACACTTCCCGATTGGGCACAAAGTTTAGGCGTTGTATTTTCTGTGATGTTGATCGCTCCATCATGGGGTGGCATGTTGAATGGACTCTTAACGTTAAGAGGAGCATGGGACCGAGTACGCGATGATATTTTGTTGAAATTCATGGTTGTCGCATTGACATGCTACGGAATGTCCACCTTCGAAGGACCAATGCTTTCTTTGAAAAATATCAATGTCATTTCTCACTTTACCGACTGGATTATTGCTCACGTTCATATTGGTGGACTTGGATGGAATGGGATGTTGACATTTGGGATGTTGTATTGGTTGTTTCCACGCTTGTACAATACCAAATTGTATTCAACAAAAATGGCCAACCAGCACTTCTGGATTGCGACTTTAGGGATTATCCTTTATGCAATACCTATGTACATCGCTGGATTTATGCAAGGATTAATGTGGCAGGAATTCAAACCTGACGGGACATTAGCCAACAATTTTATGGATACCGTGATTGAAATGAAACCCTATTATTATTTAAGATCATTGGGTGGATTGTTTTACTTATATGGTGCCATCTTAATGTTCTACAACCTTGTGAAAACAGCCAAATCTGGAAAATTAGTGGCAAACGAAGAAACAGAAGCAATAGTTACGAAAGAAATCCATGAGAACTCCAAAGGCGAATATTGGCATAAGGTGATTGAACGTAAACCCATTCAGTTTATGATTCTTAGCCTAGTCATTGTTGCCATTGGAGGAATTGTGGAGATTATTCCTACCATGATTGTAAAAAGCAATGTAGCAACGATTAAAAGCGTGAAACCTTACACTCCTCTAGAATTGTATGGACGTGATATATACATCCGCGAGGGATGCTATAACTGTCACTCGCAGTTGATTCGTCCAGTCCGATTTGAAACAGTGCGTTACGGTGCATATTCAAAATCCGGAGAATTCGTTTATGATCACCCATTCCAATGGGGCTCCAAACGAACCGGACCAGATTTAGCGCGTGAAGGTGGTCTTCGAGGAAATCTATGGCATTTCAACCACATGATTCGTCCAAAAGTAATTACAACGGGGACTATCATGCCCGCATATCCATGGATGCGTGAAGACAACATGGACATTGAAAACATTGCAGCAAAAATTCGCGCAATGCAAACCTTAGGTGTTCCGTATCCAAAAGGATATGACAAAAGAGCGAAAGCGGACTTACAAACTCAAGCACATGTTATTGCCGCTGATATCGTTAACACCACCGATCCAATTGCATTGAAAGGCCGTAATAAAAACGATCTGATCAAAGAAATCGAACAGAAGGATATCGTGGCGATTATTGCCTACTTGCAACGCTTAGGTACCGATGTTAAAGTGAAACCATCTAAATAAACGCTCATGTTACGATTTATCAAACACAACTTAACGGGCATGCTAAATGTGGAGATTTATCCTTTAATCTCCTTGATCATGTTCACCTTGTTTTTTGCCGTGATGCTCTGGTATGTCATCAAAATGTCAAAGAAAAGAGTAAACGAAATGAGCTCCATGCCCTTAGATCTAGAAGAGAATACGAACACAAATCAAACTCATCATGAAAATTAACTTCACACAACTTACGTTCATTGCGCTTTTTGTGACCCTATTTGCGCAAGGGAAGATACATGCGGCTGACGGTGGACAATTGTTCAAGTCACGATGTAATACGTGTCACATGGTGGACAAAAACTCAACTGGACCAAAACTTCAAGGTGCCAAACAAAAATGGATGGATGCTGGTGATGGTGATCTGATTTATGATTGGATATTGAACTCCAGCGCACTAATTTCTTCGGGGAAAAGCGCTAGAGCCAAAGAAATATCTGGATTTAGTCCAACGGTGATGCCACCACAAACCGTTTCCAAAGAAGAAATTACTGCGATTTTAACCTATGTTGACGCACCTCCGGTTGTTCCAACAATCGTGGCGGATACGACAGCAGCTACTGCACTTGGTTCAAACATGAAACCCAACTATGTAGAAAATCTTTCCATCTTTAATTGGATGATTTTCCTCTTAGCAATTTTGATTTTAATCATCATTGTCCTAGCTGGTTCCATCATGACTTTTCTAAAATCTGACTATTTCAAAACCAAAATGGCAGAACTAGGAGATCAATCCAAGATGCTCTTAATTATCATTACAACAGGTTCATTATTCATCAGCAATCAATCCTATGCCTTAAATTTCATGCAACCAGGGGAAGCAGAAAAAGGAATGCCTTGGTTACTCGTAGAAAACACGGACTTATATGCCCTGTTGGCGGTGAACGTCATCTTGTTGATTGTTGTACTTTATTTACGTCATCTATTTTATCAATTGGTAGCGATGGTGAAACCGAAAAGAGAAGTACAAGAAACGCCAGTTGTTGCTGAAGCCTTTAAAAAAGTAAATGCTATTTTAACGGATGCTGTACCAATCGAAGAAGAACACAAAATCTTATTGCATCACGAATATGATGGGATTCGCGAATTAGACAACAACCTTCCACCATGGTGGGTTTGGGGATTCGTTGGAACCATTGTTTTTGCCTTCATTTACTTGATTAATTACCATGTTTTAGGTACATCCGATTTACAAGAAAAGGCATACCAGAAAGAAATGGCTATTGCGGATAAGGAAATTGCAGCTTACCGTGATAAAATGGCGATGAACGTGGATGAAACAAACGCTACCTTGATGACTGCTACATCGGATTTAGCTGCGGGAAAAACGGCATTCGACATTAATTGTGTCACCTGTCATAAAGCCAACGGATCTGGAGATGTCGGTCCAAACTTGACCGATAAGAATTGGATTTATGGTTTTGACATCAAAGATATTTTTACAACCGTCAAACTTGGACGTCCAAATGGAATGCCTGCGCACGATGCCTTATTGAATCCCATTCAAATTCAACAAGTTTCGTCCTATGTGCTTACTTTAAAAGAGGTCGCAAATGGAAAACCCGCGCAAGGCGATATGATGGAGAGGTAATTAATTCTAGTAAAATGAGTGAGCAGGATGAAGCTTTCCGTGACCGGATTGCCACAGTGAATGAAAAAGGTAGGCGAATTTGGATTTTTCCAAAAAAACCTACGGGATCATTCTATAACAAGCGAAAGCTTATTAGCTACCTCCTTCTTGCCTTATTGTTTGGTGGACCTCACATTCGAATTGGTTCGGAACCTTTTCTATTGTTGGACATCATCCACCGTAAATTTGTCATATTGGGACAAGTCTTTTGGCCGCAAGACATGTACCTTTTTGCCATTTTGGTGATTGTTGGTGTTGTCTTTATCATTTTCTTTACCATCATCTTTGGACGCTTGTTTTGTGGCTGGGTCTGTCCACAAACTATTTTTATGGAAATGGTTTTTCGACGAATTGAATACTTCATTGATGGGGATTGGACACAACAGAAACGCTTGGAAAATAGTCCTTGGACGAAAGAAAAAATCCTCAAACGAACACTCAAACATGTCATTTTCTGGTGGATTTCCTTCTTCATATCGAACACCTTTTTAGCCTACATTATTGGATCGGATTCACTCTGGCACATTCAAACAGATCCATTTGGAAAACACTTAGGCGGATTTATAGCTATTGTCATTTTTACCTATGTCTTTTATGGCGTATTTGCGTTCCTACGCGAACAAGTTTGTACAACGATTTGTCCATATGGACGTTTACAAGGAGTCTTATTAGATCAAAATACCATGGTGGTAGCTTACGACGAAGTTCGTGGGGAAGAACGTGCAAAAATTCACAAAGATGAAGACAGGAAAAGTTTTGGAAAAGGTGATTGCATCGATTGCGGTCAATGCATCAATGTTTGTCCTACTGGAATTGATATTCGCAACGGAACGCAATTAGAATGCATTAATTGTACGGCCTGCATCGACGCATGTGATTATATGATGGATGCTGTTGGACATGAAAAAGGACTCATCCGTTTTGTTTCTGAAAATGGCATCAAGAACAGAACACCGTTTCAATGGACAAGACGCGTAAAATCCTACAGTTTTCTATTGGCTGCACTCCTCATTGCGTTAACGATACTATTGGTTTCAAGAAAGTCCTTTGAAACGAATGTGCTCCGACAAAAAGGATCCACATTTCAAGTAGATGAAAACGGATTGGTATCTAATATATTTGAAATCAAATTATTAAATAAAACACATGATACGTATCACATCCATTTTAACTCGGAAGATCCTGATGCAGAAATAACGGCGGTTGGAAAAGCAATTGTCCTAAAAAGCGAGTCCAAAACAAAGTCCATAATCGTCGTAAAAATGCCTAACTCGGTATTGGAAAATGGAACGAAAAAATTTAACATACACATTTTTGGTAATGGTCGCGAAATCGAAGTGATTCAAACCAAATTTATTGGACCAATACTCTAAGATATGAGATTTAGAAACGGAATTATTATTGCCATGATTGCCTTTGTTGCATTTATTGTTACCCTAGCTGTCATGATTAATTCTAAGAATTCAGAATTAATCAGTGAAGATTATTACCTGAAAGAAAAATTATTTAACGATGATTATGACGCGCAGCAACGTGCAGTTAATCACAAAAATCCCATCAAATTAATCAAGCTTCAAGCATTGATATGCTTTGAAAATCAATCGGATTTAGCCATCGAAAAAATTGAGCTAGCCTTTGTTTGCATGAACGACGGAAAGGCAGACTTTCACTTAAAAAATCAAGCTGTTCCTGCCTGTATCCTTTCCGACAAATTAAAAAAAGGAAATTATCAGATTCAAATTCGCTATGAGGTAAGCAATCAAACTTATTTGCAAGAACTCACGTGGTATCATAAATGACCTCCTACCTACTCTTTGGTTTTCTCATTGGATTGGCTTCGAACATTCATTGCATTGGTATGTGTGGGCCTTTGGCATTTGCCCTTCCCATTGATCGTTCAAATAGATTTAAAAGCATTTTAAGTGTATTTAAATACAATTTCGGGAGAATATTTAGCTATAGTTTTTTAGGTATGTTAGTCGGGATGTTTGGCTTTAGTGTTTTACTGTTCAGTACCATGCAATGGTTGAGTATTCTTAGTGGTATTCTGATTATTGGAATGGCCTGGTCAGATAAGGTTGAACAATGGCCTATTATCGGAGTATGGACAAAAAACATGAGTCGATTGATTCAAGTCATTTTTCATAAAACAAAAAAACTTCCCCTAGCCTATCGATCTTTTTCATTTGGACTGGCAAATGGACTTTTGCCTTGTGGACTGGTTTACCTCGGTCTGAGTAATGCCTTAGGAAGTGGTAAACTTCTTACCTCCATTCTTTCTATGACTACTTTTGGAATCGGAACACTTCCCGCCATGTTTTTCATGCCATTGATTGCACAAAGTAAATGGAAAGTGCAAATACCTAAACGGATCATCGCAATTCTTCTGACGTTCATTGGTATGTTAACAATCATACGCGGGATGAATCTTGGCATAGCATACATAAGTCCTAAAATTCACATAGATTCGTACGAATCGCATACTTCTCCCTCCCTAGAATGTTGTGAAGACAGCTGTCAGGTGAAACCGTCATGGTAATCACTCTTTTAGAAAATGAATAGCTCAAAAGCCGATTACTTCAAAGCACAAGGAACGGATCCACTGTCCTTGAAAAAAATCTTCAATCAATAAAAAAGGCGACCGATTGGTCGCCTTCTATTATTTTCATTTTGTGAATTACATTTTAATGAATTTCACAGACTCAGATTGTTTACCTGAATTGAATTTCACAATATATGTTCCATTAGCCAGGTTATCTCCTTCAATTTGAAGAGCGTTCGTTCCTTCCTCCATCGATTTTCTAATGGATTTCACTAAACGACCTGTAATCGAGTAAACTTGAATCTCAACCATTCCTGCATTCGCTAATTCAAACGTTACCGTTGTATTGTCGCGTGTTGGATTCGGATATGTTTTTAATTTCGAGTCAAATTTACCTGAATTGTTGCTCCCGTTTTCGTTGATTCCTAAGAAAGCGGTTGATCTCCAAATCCCACGTCCGAATGTTCCCAGATAGATTTCACCTGGACGGTCATTTCCTTCGTCGAAGGTTCTCCATGACTGACGAACTTCGTAGACAGGTGTTCCTTCAAATCCTGTCGAAGAATTCTCCCATGAAGCACCACCATTTATGGAAATAAATGCTCCACTAGATGTTCCAACAACGATTACATCTGAATTATTACGGTCAATGATTCCATCGTAACAAGCAACACCCGGATTGGTAATAGCCGTTAATGCAGTAAACGCTGGCGTGGTTACGTTCGCATTGATACTGCGTCGATTAAGACCTCCAAATCCAGAGAAACAAACGATGTCATTTCCATTACTTGGATTCACTGCAATTCCTTCATAAGAAGTTGAGGTAATTTTTGTTGCCGAGGTAAAGGATGGATTTGTCGTTGTACCTCCTGACGTTAGGTAACCAACTTTAGACAAGAAGTTTGGATCACTTGTATAAACAGATCCTAATCCATCAATTCTCCAGATTCCATTTCCTGCACTTACGTAACAATGATTTAAATCTTTAGAGAATTCCACATCAACAGAGTTAAATGTTCCTCCTCCGATGTTTCTTGCCACACAAACCCATTGCGTATTAGTTACCGCCAATCTAAGTGCATTTCTAGTTCCCCAAAGTTCACCATTGTTTGCATTAACATATACAAGGAACCATGATTGATACGGATCTTGAACGCGAACAGTATCCCAAGCTACGTTGTAGATTACTGTATCACTTCCCATAGAAACTGTTTCTCCCGTTGACGCATTTAAACCAAAGTTTTCATTTCCCACCGTTAACGTAGGATCCCAAGCCAAGGTGTCATCAAAGTAATAAGCTGTTGGAGCCACAAAAGAGATTGAATCCCCAGAAGATAAAGAAGGAACACGAATGATTGAACCTGCTGCATAATACTTTGTCGGAATCAATGTCACTGAATCCTCAGAGTTTAAATCATAATATTCCGCCAAGAAGATTTCTGAGTGGAAAGGGTGATTTGGACTTGCATCAGTTCCTGCAGGATCATACGATGCTGGTAACGTTGGAACGAAAGAATTAAACGTCTGTCCTTTATCTCCTGAACGTGAAATCGAATTATAGTATACCGTAGAGAACATCACACGAGGATTGAAAAATGAAATCTCACATTCAAATCCATCACCACCGTTCACTTCTCTAAATTCTTGAGGAGTAGAAAGACTAAAGTCGTTGTACAAGGTTCCATTATCTTGCGCTCCACCCATTACAGCTCCTGTACGGTCAAATGCAATACCATAGAATTGGGTAACATTATACCCTCTATTCGAAGGATGCCATGTTCCACCAAAATTATTCGAAACACCAATTCCTCCATCATTACCAATGTAAAAACGATTGTTGGCATCCCATTTCATTTCGTGGTTGTCTGCATGTGCGTAAATAGGTGAATTCGGTGATGCAAACCATTGACTGATTTTTTCAAATCCTCCTTGAGGTGGATTGTTCACCATTTGTTTCCATTTCCAAATATCAATCCCGCCAACAAAAATCATTTCAGGATCCGTTGGCTTCACTGATACAATCGAATTGTATGTTCCTTGATTTCTGTAGATATCAAATTCATTTGGTGGTGCAGAAGCTCCAACAAATTGACTCCATGTTTGACCATCATCGTGAGAAACATGCATACTCATTAAGTTTCCGTTTGTGCGAACGGCATATAATGAATAATGATTCGAAGAATTTTGGATTGTGGATATCGCGTATTCAATTCTTGGTGCACCATTCGGTACCAAATTATTTGCTGCTGTCCCTGACTTATCTGAGAAAGTTGAACCTCCATCGTTCGAAACAAAGGTTTTATTTGCACCGAATGCTGCAACAATTACTTGTGCATTTGGGGAAATTTTCAATGCAGAACAAGAACCGTTAGAAACGGGAACCGTTGTCATATTTGAATCACCTAATTTCCATTTACGAACACCTGAACTAGATGCCATCCATACATAATTGTCAGCATTTGAACTCACCACCTCAGTACAGCTTGAAGAACCTGTTATGGAGTTCCAGGTAGTCCCGAAGTCCGTTGAATACCAAACGCCGTTTCCGTTCCACCCTTCTTGATCTGAACCGGTAGCAACATATAATGTACCATCAGGGGTTTGAGTCATGGATGAAACAAATGGATTTGCTCCAGCTGCTACATAAGAATCAACTCGGTTCCATTGGTTACCTTGGTTATTAGATACAAAAAGCCCACCTGATACACCACCTGCCCAAACACGATTAATGTCCGATCTATCCGGTTGAATCGCACGTGTGCGTCCACCAATATTGTCTGGACCCATCGATTCGAAAACGATTGATTTTGATTTCTTCATTTTGCGGATTTGACCATCAATTTGAGCTAATTTCTCAGAAGAAACGGGTTGACCCGTTGTTACATCAATGTAACGAGCTCTTAACCAAGCCATCGCATCATCAGAAGATTTCTCTTGCAATGAAGTCAAACTTTCTTGTTTGTATGTCCCTTCACTTGGAAACAACATAAAAGCAGTGATGGCAAGAGATAAAATTCCTGCAATCATCAGAGAACCAAACACATAGACTTTCTTATTCATATACTAATAAATTACTGTAAAAAATATGACTGCCAAAATAAGCAATATTCCTTAAAATTAATACAAATTTAACTTCAAAAAAAATATATACTTGATTTCCAAGTAAAATTTAACTCACTAAATCAAACAAATGTTTTTCCGCATGATAGGAGGAGCGTACCAAAGGACCACTTTCCACAAAACGGAAACCCATTTCTAATCCTAAGATGCGGTATTTTTCAAATTGCATTGGTTCAATAAACTCCACTACTGGCAAATGTTTCGGTGTTGGCTGCAAGTATTGACCTAAGGTCAGCACATCTACCCCAACAGACCTCAAATCTTCCATCGTTTCGATTACCTCATCCTCTGTTTCTCCGAGTCCAAGCATGACTCCTGACTTTGTTCTCATACCCCCTTTTTTCAAGCGAAAAAGAACTTCTAAACTTCGGTCGTATTTTGCTTGAATTCTTACCTGCTTCGTTAGGCGTCGAACCGTTTCTAAATTGTGAGAAATGATTTCTGGCGCCACATCAATCAACACTTGTAAGTTTTCCCATTTCCCAGCGAAATCGGGAATTAATGTTTCCAGCGTAGTTCCTGGGGATTGTTGTCGAATCGCACGAACGGTTTGTGCCCAGATTTCAGCACCGCCATCTTTTAAATCGTCGCGGTCAACCGAGGTAACAACCGCATGTTTGACTCCCATAATTTTCACGCTGTTCGCCACTCTTCCTGGCTCAAACTCATCCACCTCTTCCGGTTTTCCCGTTTGAACAGCACAGAATCCGCATGATCTGGTGCAAATGTTCCCGAGAATCATAAACGTTGCTGTACCTTCTCCCCAACATTCCCCCATGTTTGGACAACTGCCACTTTCGCAAATAGTATGAAGTTTATGTTCGTCCACTAATCCTCGAACAGTACGGTAGTTCTCACCTGTCGGTAATTTTACACGCAGCCATTTGGGTTTTTTTATGCGAATATTAGTTTGGTCGGTTTGATTTTCCATGCGTTTCAATAACAAGTTGAATTATGAAATGTTCACAGGAATTAACTCCTGAATTCTTTTTAATAAGGCCTGGCGCTCTGACCACATCTCCGTAACGATTCGAGATTTTGATGAATCCTTAGCAGCTGTAAGTTGTTGAATCATCTTACGGCATTGATACCATGCCAATCCAAGTAAGCCAATGGATGTGTAATAAGCAAAAACAATCCAAAAATCTACACCTAATAAGTCCGGAAGGATAAACAACAGCGGCAAATTTAATATCTGCATGGCAAGCATAGTAATGACCATTTTAGTGGAGTTCCAAAACACCTGACGTTTAAAGTTTTTCTCTACAAATCGCTTGACAAAAAAGTAAGGAATAAAAGCATGAAGCATTCCTAAAAAAGCAAAAGGTGATAATAATACAACCTTCAAGAAAAGCATCAAAGTATGACGCTCATGGTATTCATAAAGTTCTTTTTCCGTTAGTCCATTCGATGCTAAGCGCTGAAAATAAAGGGATAGTTCAGATTTCAACTCCCCAATTTCAGAAGGCAAGACCCCTTCGTATTGATTTAAAAAATGAGCCAGATCTTTTGAATAAGCCCATCGTTGTTGCAAGGAATAGCGATCATCAAAACAAGTTGGATTCATTCCTTTCCGGGTCAACATCATTACTTGCTCATGAAAGGAAAAATCATTTTCGGATGTAATATGGGTAATTACGCCAATAAGTGCTGACTCTAATTTCCGATTTAATTCGTTTATGGTTTTTGAAGGATTTTCTAAATATTGCTCTTTGTAGTCGTTCAAAATTATTGGAGTGGATTCCGCAATCAAAAGATCACTTCTCATAACATTTGGATTGGTATAATTACAACCAATAGCAACCAAACGGATCTCTTTATTCCAACCTGTCGCTTCTAATGTAGTAAATCCAATGCGTAAAGCTCCTTTTTTCAGCGGCTTCAATCTTCGTTCAAACACATCATCGGTCATTCCTTCTCCAAAAATCAACAAACTTCGTTTTCCTTCCAATATTTCTGTAGCTTTTCGAAAGGACTCAATGTTTTTTTCATTCGAATTCCCTCCATCATGTTGACGGTAAATTGGAATCATGTGCGCACTGCGCAAAAATGGCTTTGAAAACTTGGTAAATACATCCGACCTTGTCATGAAGAAAATAATAGGTTTTCGCAGAACGGAAATAATCAGTGGATCCATAAATGCCGAAGGATGGTTACTCACGAAAATAGTACTACTGAATCGGCTTTGAGTTGCATTCACTAAGCGTATTTTACGAAAATACATACGGAGTGAATAACCCAAGAAAATGTTAAAAACAAAGTATAAGAAACGCATAGATCGCGAAGGTACGAATTTTCAAAATTCTGTTTTAACAATACTAGGTAGAATAACTTTTTTTATGATTTGATTTTACATGATTAAGTAAATCTTACCTTCGTTGATAAAACAAAACAAATGAAACGAATCGGCTTATTTTGTGGTGGATTTTCTTCGGAATATGCAATTTCCATGCTGAGCGCTAGGACCATCGAAGCAAACTTCCCTAAAAATTTTGAAGTCGTAAAAATCATCGTTTCCACGAATCAATGGCTGGTCGAATTTCAAGGTGAAAAAATTCCTTTCGATTTATCCACTTGCGGATTTATTCATGGCGGAAAGTCGCACCAAATCGATGCTGGACTTGTTTATATTCACGGAAATCCAGGAGAAAACGGAAAGATTCAAGCATTTTTGGATTTACATAACATTCCGTATATCAACTCCGGACCCCTCGCCTCTTCTTTGTCCTTTGACAAATGGTATTGCAATCAATTCTTGCGCGCATTCGAAATTCCAGTAGCCAAATCCATTTTTTTAACCGACATCAAGGAAAAGTCGCATGAAGAAATCGTCGATTCATTAGGACTACCCCTATTTGTTAAACCATCTGATTCTGGTTCAAGCTATGGAATTTCCAAGGTCAAAGATGCTTCCGAATTAGTACCTGCGTTAATGAGCGCATTTCAAGAAGGAAAAACAGTTGTGTTGGAGTCATTTTTGGACGGAACAGAAGTCACCTGTGGGGTGTATCAAACGAATGATGGAATACATGCATTGCCATTAACAGAAATCGCATCTGAAAATGAGTTTTTCGACTACGACGCAAAATACAATGGGAAATCTCAAGAAATTACTCCCGCTCGCATTTCGGAAGAACTTGTGAAAAAAGTGCAAGATCGCGCAAAAAAAATCTATCAATTACTTCAATTGCGTTCGATTTCACGTATTGACTTTATGATTGTAGGTGATGAACCTTTTGTGATTGAAGTGAATACGACACCTGGTTTCTCATCTGCTAGTATTGTTCCGCAAATGCTTGCGTGCGAAGGAATCAGCTTAGCATCCTTTTGGGAGTCGATTGTTGAATTTGAACTGAAAGACTAATACTGCGCCAACGCATTAAAAATCTTTTCCATTCGAACCGTTAATTGATTTCCCGAACACGAAAAATCGTTCACGATTATGGCAAAAGCTATTTTCTTTCCCGAACTTGAATCAATGTATCCAGCATAAGATTTAACACCTTGCATCGATCCACTTTTTGCAAAAACTCTTCCTTCCCCCACTTCACCTTTGCACAAGGATTTAGCGGTACCCGTTTTTCCTGCAATTGGCAAGGTTGCTTTGAACGTTTCAAAATGTTGGGAGCTGGACATATATCGCAATAATGCACAAAAATGATCAGCGGAAATCAAATTTGAACGCGACAAACCACATCCATCGTGAATAAGAAATCCATCAAGGTTAATTTTATCCTTCCAAAACGTGTGAATGATTCGTAAACCAGCTGATAAATTACCCTTTCCTGTTTCCTGGTAGGCAAGCGCATTAACAAGTCCATCAGCAAATAAATTCACACTTTTTAAATTCGTCCAGTTCGCAATATCTTTAACGGTTTCTCCTTCAACTTGGAAAAGTATAGTCTTGTTATCATACAAATTAGCATGCAATTCTTTCTGATGTAAACGATAACCTTTCGCACCATCTTCCACTTGAATGCCCTGAAGCAATAGCACTTTCACCCATTCAATGGCCAATTGATTTTCAGGATCTGGCATGCTTCCTTTGACAATGAAATTAGTTGCATGACTCGGCAAGGTTCCTTTGATGCTTCGATTCAATTCAAATGCATCACCATAAACAATTGTTTCATCGCTGCTCACATTTGCTGCGAGCACCTGATTGTCCAAATGAAATCCAGGTACTTCAGGAAACATCCCGATAAACTGAGCCTTCGTCCCACTATTTCCCGTATTAAATTTCAATTTTACGGTATTGTCGTAAAAATTAATTCCACCGGCAAATGCTCCATAGTAATTCCCTACATCCCCAAAATGCCACGTTTCTGGTGTTCCCTCGTATCCAAAATCAGACGCATCTGCAATTACCGCTCCTTCGATAAACTTTATTCCTTTTGACTTTAATGAATCCGTCCAGGCAACTAAGAACTGTAATTCTTGGTTTTCAAACGAAAAAAACTTACTGCCAAGACTTACATCTCCTCCACCACGAATCCAAATATTTCCATGCAGGACACTGTCTTTATCAATGAATCCATCGCAATAAATAGTGGTTTTCATCCGGTAGTTTTCTCCCAACAATTCTAATGCCGACGCTGTGGAGAATAATTTAGTTGTCGAAGCTCCAGGGATGGCCTCATTTTTATGATAAGCAGCAATCACTTCTCCGCTTTCCAAATCAATTGCTTCGAAAGACATTTTTGCATGCGTGTTCACTCCATCTTGCACAAACGCATTCACACTTTGTTGAACGGACAATTGAGACCAAGAAATTTGTACTAGAAACAAGCAGAACAAAAAGCGCATAAAGATGTTAAAAAGTTAAGAAAACAAAGATGCAAAAATATTGCCATTACATGGATATCGTGAAAAACTTGTAATATTGCGGGTATTCAATAAAAACGAATAAAAAGTGAAAACAATACACGAATTTCCAGAAGGACTCATTTCCATTTATCCCGCTGTATTTGGTGATGACCGAGGCTTTTTTCTTGAATCCTTTAATCAAGCTAAATACGCTTCCATTATTCCTAACTTAGACTTCGTTCAAGACAACCTTTCGAAATCAAAAAAAGGAGTGCTCCGTGGCTTGCATTTTCAAGCCCCTCCGTTCGATCAAGGAAAACTGGTTCAGGTAATTACAGGTAGTGTGTTGGATGTTGCAGTGGATATCAGAAAGAACGCTCCAAGCTATGGAAAACACTTCAAAGTTATCCTGAATTCAACTGACCGCAATCAACTATGGATTCCACCTGGATTTGCTCATGGATTTGTCAGCTTAGAGGACGATACCATTTTTTCCTACAAGTGCACCAATATCTACAGCAAAGAACATGAAGGATGTGTTTTATGGAACGATCTTGACTTAGGAATTGATTGGGAAATCGATCAACCGCTTATTTCACCGAAAGACCAAGAAGGAACCTTGTTTAAAGATTTTATCAGTCCATTCTAAACCCCATGTCCAAAAGCTCCAACCAAGGTTCGCAGGAAACCATCGATATTTATGGCGCTCGCGAACACAATTTGAAGGACATTAATCTTCAAATCCCAAGAAACAAACTCATCGTTTTTACAGGACTAAGCGGGAGCGGAAAGTCGAGCTTGGCTTTTGATACGATATTTGCTGAAGGACAACGTCGTTACATCGATACATTTTCAAGTTATGTAAAACAGTTCATTGGCGGACTTGAACGTCCGGATGTCGATAAAATAGATGGACTGAGTCCAGTTATTTCCATTGAACAAAAGACGGTTTCTCGTTCACCGAGATCAACCGTTGGCACCATTACTGAACTCTACGATTTCTTCCGGCTTCTATTTGCCCGAATTGGAATTGCTTATTCGTATGTGACGAATGAACCGATGGTGAAATATTCCGACGAAGCCATCTGTGAGCGCCTTTCCCAAGATTTTAAGGGGAGAAAGGTGGCCTTTTTAGCTCCCAAAATCAAAGGGAGAAAAGGACACTATCGAGAACTTTTCGAGCAAATTCTTCGAAATGGATATACCAAGGTGCGTGTGGATGGAGAAATCAAGGACATCGTGAAGGGAATGAAATTGGACCGTTATAAAATTCATGATATTGAGGTGGTCGTTGACCGCATGCTCATCGGACAAGTCGATGATAAACGCATTTATGACTCTGTCTTAGTCGCGATGAAAATGGGTGAATCCGCCATGATGGTCATGGACCTTGAATCAGAAAAAATCAAACATTACAGTCGTTCTTTGATGTGTCCAACAAGTGGCATTAGCTATCCGGAACCTGAACCTAGTCTCTTTTCCTTCAACTCCCCATATGGCGCTTGTCCGAGTTGCAAAGGACTTGGAGAAGTGAGTGAAATCGACATTGAAAAAATCATTCCAAATCCAAGTTTATCCATTCGCAAAGGTGGGTTTGCTCCATTGGGAGAATACAAACGTGTGTGGATCTTTGAGAAAATGGAAGCTATTCTCATCAAGCAAGGCTATTCCATCAACACCCCGATTTCTGATTTAGATGAAGAACTCATTCAGTTATTTCTTTATGGAAATGAGGACATGGAAATGAATACTAGATCCAACGAAGATCGATTCGAAGGAATTGCGAATTTCATGACCAGACATTCCGAAGACAGTACCGCAAGCATTCAACGTTGGGCACAAGGATTCATGAATAAAAAAGTGTGTGCCGAATGTCATGGCGCCCGAATTCGTCAAGAAGCCTTGCAGTTTAAATTGAATGATCAAACCATTGGGGACATCGCTTTCATGGATTTTGAACAATTAAACCAATGGGCACAAGATATTGAGCAGCACTTAAGCGCAGATCAAAAACAAATTGGCGCTGAAATCCTCAAGGAAATTCGCACGCGCATTCGCTTTATATTAGAAGTTGGTTTAGATTATTTGACTTTGCATAGAAGTTCAAAAAGTTTATCAGGAGGAGAAGCTCAACGTATTCGATTAGCGACTCAAATTGGAACCGAGTTAATCAATGTCCTATATGTTTTGGATGAACCATCGATTGGACTTCATCAACGAGATAACTCCAAATTGATCCAATCTTTGCAACGCTTGCGCGATGTCGGAAATTCGGTGTTAGTGGTGGAGCACGACAAAGAAATGATTGAAGCGGCAGATTTCATTGTAGACATTGGTCCTGGAGCGGGTTCTTTCGGCGGGAATATTGTCAGCGCGGGAGATTTAAATTCTGTTCTGACAAGCAATTCGTTAACGGCACAGTACTTAAATGGATCACGAAAAATTGAAGTACCAAAAAATCGTCGCAAAGGAAATGGACAGCAGCTCACACTAAAAGGAGCGAACGGACACAACCTAAAAAATGTGAATTTCTCTATTCCACTCGGAACATTTACGTGTGTCACAGGAGTTTCAGGAAGTGGAAAATCGTCATTAATCAATCAGACGCTTTATCCGCTTTTGATGAATCATTTCCATCAAGACATTCGCAAACCATTGAGCTATAAGTCCATTGATGGGCTAGAACATTTGGACAAAGTCATTGAAATCGATCAGAGTCCGATTGGAAGAACTCCACGTTCAAATCCAGTCACGTATACAAAAGTCTTTGATGAAATCCGCAGTCTTTTCGCCGCCTTACCAGAATCGCAGATTCGGGGATACAAGGCCGGTAGATTTTCATTTAACGTGGCAGGGGGGAAATGTGAGACCTGCAATGGAGGTGGATTAAAGTTAATCGAAATGAACTTCTTACCAGATGTCTATGTCGAATGTGAAACCTGCAACGGCAAACGCTACAATCCAGAAACATTGGAAGTTAGGTACAAAGGGAAAAGCATATCCGATGTCTTGAACATGACCATCGAAGAAGCTGTACCCTTCTTTGAAAACCACCCGAAAATCTACCGCATATTGCACACCTTGCAACTCGTTGGACTAGGATACATTAAGCTCGGACAGTCATCTACCACCTTGTCTGGCGGAGAAGCACAACGTGTAAAATTAGCAACCGAACTCGCGAAAAAAGCAACGGGTAAAACCATTTATATATTAGATGAGCCCTCCACTGGATTACATTTTGAGGACATTCGCATGTTGCTAGATGTCCTGCAGCGATTAGTGGAGGAAGGAAATACTGTGTTAGTCATCGAACACAACATGGACATCATCAAAATTGCTGATCACATCATCGATTTAGGTCCAGAAGGCGGATTCAGAGGCGGAGAAATATTGTTTACAGGTACACCTGAACAAATGATAAAAAAAGCCCAAGGAAAATCGCATACCGCTAAGTATTTAGCACTCGAATTGACTTAAATCAGCGATTTTGATGTATAAATGCGATTTCCGTAACCTTTGATTAAAGAAATTGACTTAATTTTACGCCCGAAAAGAGAATTTAATACTTAAAACAAAATAAAATGGCATTAGAAATCACAGATGCGAACTTTGACGAATTAGTCATGAAGTCAGATAAACCAGTTGTTGTTGATTTTTGGGCTGAATGGTGTGGCCCTTGCCGCATGATTGGTCCAGTTATCGAAGAAATGGCAAATGAATACGAAGGAAAAGCGCTTATTGGAAAAGTAAACGTGGATTTAAATTCAGGTGTTTCTGCTCAATTTGGAGTTCGAAGCATTCCAACCGTATTGTTCATTAAAAATGGCGAAGTAGTTGACAAATCTGTCGGCGCAGTGCCAAAATCAGTTCTTGAAGAGAAACTGAATTCATTAATGTAATTTCAAAGGGAGCTCGCTCCCTTTTTTTATGCCATGAAAGATTTTTTTAGAAGATTAAAATATTACGGATTAGGCTTTGGTATCGGAACCATTATGGTAATGGCACTATTCGATAACAAAGGATGCAGTTGGTTTCCTTCCAATCGAGTGAAGGACAATTTATTCAATCGATTGATTGTTGTCAATCAAGCTGCCCTATCTGAACTAAAGGAACAAGGGTTTACAGAAGATCGTTTTTTGAATACCATTCAAGAGGGATCTGTTGATTTCGGAAAAAGTAAAAAACAAGGTTTGGACAAAGTCTACCGAATTGATTACGAAACATCAAAAGGAAAAAAAGAACATTGCTTCATGACCATGGGAGACGAAAGCTTCATGACCGAAATCATTTTTTCGCGTAAAAAAGCAGTGAATATCTCACCCTCTCATTCAAAAGCAGAACTACCTGGTAAAATCCTGTTTTTTCCAAAAAATGAGTTTTTATTTTACATGGATTCCTCTAGTGCGCTCATAGAAAAAATGAAGTCTATAGGGATTAAAAACGATAAGCAATTAAATAGCATATTGAGAAAAAATGCACAATTCAACTTTGGCGAATCATTCCTTTTACAGCACCCGAAACCGATTCAATGCCTGCAGTTTAAAACATCAAAATCTGCAACAGAAGTGGTTTACGTGAAATGCATTTGGTTCAAGGACAAAATAAAAGTCTATGATTTGAGTACTTCTCCTTTGGATTTCTAACAAAATTGGACTTTTCATTGTTAATAAATTGACTTTTATCATCGTTTCGCCGTTCTACCTTTTAGTAACTTTGATTAATGGAATTTACAGCCGAACAAATCGCAGGCCTTTTACAAGGAGTAGTTGATGGAAATCCATCAGCTAGTGTCAATGCACTAGCGAAAATTGAAGAAGGTTCCAATGGGACATTGAGTTTTCTTTCCAATCCTAAATACGAAGAATACATTTACACGACAGGCTCGAGTATTTGCATTGTCAATCAAACGTTTCAAGCTGCGAAAAGCCTTCCTTCCTCATTGACACTCATCCGAGTGGAAGATGCCTACGCTTGCTTTGCTAAATTGCTGGAATTATATAACAGCATGAACCAAAAAGAACCAACGATTGAACAACCCAGTTTCATTCATGAAACAGCGACCATTGGCAGCGATCCATATATCGGAGCTTTTGCCTATATTGGAAAAAATGTTCGATTGGGAAATAATGTACAAATATATCCACATGTTGTTTTAGGCGACAATGTTCAAATTGGAGATAATACCATCATTTATTCGAATGTCAGTATATATGCTGATTGCCAGGTTGGCAGCAAGGTGATTATCCACTCTGGCGCTGTAATAGGTTCAGATGGATTCGGTTTTGCACCCGATGAGAACCGAGTATATCAAAAGATCCCTCAAATTGGCAATGTGGTGATAGAGGATGATGTGGAAATTGGAGCGAACAGTACGATTGACCGTGCCACCATGGGGTCAACTTACATTCGCAAAGGAGTGAAAATTGATAACCTTTGTCAAATTGCTCACAACGTGGATGTCGATGAACATACGGCTATGGCAGCTCAAGTAGGAATTGCTGGGTCAGCAAAAATTGGAAAGTATGTGATGATTGGTGGTCAAACAGGGATTGCTGGACACCTACATATCGCCGATGGAACGAAAATCGTTGCACAGTCAGGGATTTCAGCAACTGTCAAAAAAGCAGATACCCTCATGGGTTCACCCGCTATTCATCACAATGATTTCAAACGCTCCTTTATGGGATTCCGGAAATTGCCGTTTATCCTAACGAAAATCTATGAGTTTGAAAGACAATTAAAAGAACTCTCAAAAAACAATACACATGATTGAAAAACAACGTACGCTAAAAGAATCCATTGTTTTTAATGGAGTTGGACTTCATACGGGAGAAGCTGTAACTATGGAAATATGTCCTGCTACAGATAATCATGGATACAAATTTCAACGCGTTGATTTAGAAAATCAACCGGTCATCAAAGCGGATGTGGATTACGTCGTTGCGACAGATCGTGGAACGACTCTTGAACAAAATGGCGCGCGGGTATATACAACCGAGCATGTCCTTGCCGCATTATACGCGTGTCAAGTAGACAATGCACTGATTAAGATTAATGGTCCTGAAATTCCGATCATGGATGGAAGCGCCCTCCTTTTTGTGAAGGAAATTGAACGTGTTGGATTTGAAGATCAAGCAGCTGAACGAGAATATTTTGAGTTGAACGAGAATATTCCTTGGGAGGACTTAGAAAAAGGAATTGAATTTCTCGCGGTGCCGGACACCAATTACCGCATAACCGTTATGGTCGACTACAATTCCCCTGTGTTAGGTACTCAGCATGCTAGCATGTATAAAATCTCGGATTTCAAGACTGAAATCGCAAAATGTAGAACCTTTGTTTTCTTAAAAGAACTGGAATACCTTGCAAGCAACAACTTAATAAAAGGTGGTGATTTAGATAATGCCATCGTTTTGGTTGATCGTCCAGATGTTGAACAAGAAGAACTAGACCGACTAGCCAAATTACTTGGGAAAGATAAACTTCAAATTTCCATTGATGGAATCGGGGTGCTAAATAGCACGAAACTTCAATATGAAAATGAGCCTGCGCGTCACAAACTTTTGGACATCGTAGGTGATTTAGCGTTGGTAGGAAAACCAATTAAGGCACATATTTTAGCTGCTCGTCCTGGACATTCCGGGAATGTGCGTTTTGCAAAAGTGTTAAAAGAACAAATTAAAAAACAACAAAATCAGGGGAGATACTTCGATTTATCGAAAGAATCTGTCTATGACATCAATGATATTGAGCGTATTCTTCCACACCGTTACCCATTTTTAATGGTGGACAAAATCATTGAAGTGAATGAAAACTCCATTGTCGGTGTAAAAAACATCACCATGAATGAGCCGCAATTTACTGGACATTTCCCAGGTAATCCGGTGTTCCCGGGTGTGCTTCAAATTGAGGCAATGGCACAAGTTGGTGGTATTTTCGCCCTAACAAAAGTAGAAGAGCCTCATTTATACTCTACTTATTTCATGAAAATTGACAACGTTCGATTCAAGCAAAAAGTAATGCCAGGCGACACGGTTGTATTTGAATTGGTTTTAAATTCACCGATTCGACGTGGATTAGTGGAGATGAGTGGAAAAGCTTATGTGAACGGAAAAATTGTTTCGGAAGCAAGCATGCTCGCACAAATTATTAAAGACAAAGAATAAATGATTTCATCACTCGCTTCGGTTTCGAAAGATGCCCAAATTGGACAGAACGTCCGAATTGATCCATTCGCTGTCATTCATGAAGATGTCATTATCGGTAACGGAACTAGAATTCATTCAAATGTTGCGTTGTATCCAGGAACCAGAATTGGAGAAGATTGTGAAGTGTTTCCAGGAGCTGTCCTAGGTGTAGTACCTCAAGATTTGAAGTTCGACAATGAATACACGACTGTTGAAATTGGAAACCATACCATCATTCGCGAATGCGTAACCATTCACCGAGGAACGAGCGATAAAATGAAAACTGCTGTTGGCGACAATTGCTTACTGATGACCTACGTCCACGTAGCACATGACTGCCAAATTGGAAATAACGTGATTTTAGCCAGCTATACCGGACTTTCTGGACATGTCATCATTGATGACTATGCGATCCTAGAAGGAAAAGTAGCCGCACAACAATTCGCACACATTGGAAAACATGCATTCATTGGAGGAGCTTCTTTGATTCGCAAAGATGTTCCGCCCTATATTAAAGCGGCTAGAGAGCCCCTCACATTTGCAGGAGTAAATTCCGTTGGCTTGCGCAGAAGAGGATTCTCAGATGAGCAGGTGCGTGAAATTGAAGACATTTACCGGACGATTTATGTACAAAACAGCAACCTTTCAAAAGGAGTGGAAGCCGTTCTTCAATCCATGGATAAAACTCCATTGCGCGATGAAATCATTGGTTTCATTCAAGGTTCCGATAAAGGAGTAATTCGAGGGATGATTTAAATGAAAAGAGGTGATGAAATTTCCGTGCACATTACGGACTATGCGTTTGGTGGACGTGGGATTGCAAAATTAGAGACGGAACATGGACATTTTGTCGTTTTCGTTGACAATACATTCCCTGGTCAAACTGTTCGTGTACGCATTGAAACCAAAAGAAAAAATTACGCAGAAGCGAAATTATTGGAAGTCGTAACACGATCTGAATTTGAAACAGAACAACGTTTTCAGGAAATATCAGGCGGACCATACATCCACGTTCCAGTAGCAAAACAAGAAGAAGTTAAGCAAGAATCAACCCTAACGAATTTCGAGCGGCTCAGCGGCATTAAAACCGTGCGTGAGCATTTTGATGGATTCATCTCTTCACCAAATCACTATTTCTATCGAAATAAAATGGAATACAGTTTCTCGTCCATAGAGCACGATTTAGAAACAAATGAAGAATTAGATGATGCTTTTGCTTTAGGATTCAAACGCAGAGGAACTTGGTGGAAAGTGGAGAGCTTGAACAAGGCATCCGGTATGTTTGATGAAGAATGGGAAACGAAACTTCGCGAAATTCGCCTGTACTTAAAAGCAACGAACCTTCCTGCTTGGCATCCACCAAAAAAAACCGGTTTTTTTCGACACCTTGTGGTCAGAAAATCCTTTTATACCAATCAAATACTCATCAATTTAGTAACTTCAACGGATGAGAAAAAGCAATTTAATGCTGCTCATTTTGCGGAATATTTACAAAACCTACTGCCTGGACGCATTGCTGGATTATGGCATACGGAAAATGACAATGTAGCCGATCGTGCAAAAATTGAAAATGGTACTTCGAAACTCATTTTTGGGGAAGAAGTGATTGAAGAGGTGTTGTCTGGACTCACTTTTCAGATTTCCATGGAAAGTTTTTTTCAAACAAATCCCGCTTGTGCTGATTTACTTTACGCAAAGGCCTTAGATTACGTTTTCGAAGAAAATATCCCTCAAGAGAAGGTCGTAATGGATTTATTTTGTGGCACAGGAACCATTGGACAACTTTTGGCGAAAAGGAATCCAAACGTGAAAATCGTTGGGGTGGATATCATTGAAAAAGCCATCGAAGACGCAAAGAAAAACGCAAAGAAAAATGGCATTCACAGCATTGATTTTTATGCCGCAGATGTCGGTAAATTTCTAAAAGAATACCCAAATTATCAAGGGAACATTTCTTGTATTGTCTTGGATCCACCGAGAGCAGGAATTGCACCTAAAACCTTGCAAAAAGTCATTGAACTTGGAGCAGAAAACATCGTATACATTTCTTGTAATCCTTCTACACAAGCGCGGGATGCCAATACGCTAAGTGAAGCCGGTTACACCTTGGAAAAATATGCGCTCGTAGATCAATTTCCACATACAGGTCACATCGAATCAATCGCAAAATTCGTTCGCAAATGAACATTGAGATTCTAGCCATCGGAGATGAGTTACTCATTGGGCAAACGATCAATACGAATGCGTCGTGGCTCGGACAAGAATTATCGCGCATTGGAGCTAGGGTAACACGCTCGATTGTCGTCGCAGATGATAAGGCGCGCATCATCGAAGCATTAGACCAGTGTTATCCGGAAACAAATTGTGTCATCATTACTGGTGGATTAGGTCCAACAAAGGATGACATCACCAAACATACCTTGTGTGAGTATTTTCAAACCTCTTTGGAAATTCATACGCCAACTTTACAGAAAATTGAAGCTTATTTTACATCGAGAAACAGACCGATGCTAGAAACAAATATCCAACAAGCTGCACTCCCTGTCGCTTGCGAAATCCTTTCCAACAACTATGGAACAGCCGCTGGAATGATGTTCGAAAAAAATGGTCGTTATTGTGTGTCATTACCGGGCGTTCCTTACGAAATGAAAGGAATTGTAACGGAGGAACTTCTTCCGAGATTGGTGCAGCGCTTTCAACTAAAAGCCATGTATCATTATACGGCATTAACCCAAGGGATAGGAGAGTCCTTTCTTGCGGAACAAATCAGTGATTGGGAAGACCGCATACGTGAAAGAGGCTTTAGCTTGGCTTATCTGCCATCTCCTGGACTGGTGAAATTGCGTATAACGTCCTTTGAAGGAAAAGAAGATCAAGCAGAAATCATGGCGTTTTTCAAGGAATTAGAAGAGCGGCTGCCTGAAGCAGTGTATGGCTATGAAAATGATTCACTTCCACTTGTTATCGGCAAACAACTAAAGCAGCAAAACAAAACGATTGGCACCGTTGAGAGTTGCACAAGTGGACTGTTGGCGCAACACATTACAAGCATTTCTGGTGCATCTGATTATTATCTCGGCTCCCTTTTAACTTATTCCACAGACCTGAAACATCGTCTGTGTGATGTTTCCATTGATGCCATACTTACGGAAGGAGTTGTCAGTGAAAAAGTAGCCATGGAAATGGCTGAAAATGGTGCTAAGAAATTAGGCGTTGACGTATGTATTTCAACAACAGGCATTGCTGGACCCACCGGTGGAACCGAATCAAACCCCGTTGGACTAGTCTGGATTGGCTTGTGTATAGCTGGCAAAACAACTGCGAAAAAATTTCAATTTGGAGACAACAGAGAACGAAACATCCAAATGGCTGTGCTTAGTGCCTTGAACTGGTTGCGATTTGAATTAAACAAGCTTTAATTACTTCCCTTCCAAACGATAGGTATATTGAATCATCACCGTTCTGGGTGCTTCAATTTTCAGTGGGCGCAAAGAATACGTGCGATTGAAAATATTGCTGCCAATCAACGCTAACTTGTGCTGTTCCGAAAAATTGAAGGAAAAACGTGCATCAAATATCCAGTTTCCAAATCGGTGTGATTGAAAATAATCCATGTACCTTAAATCTTGAAGCAATTCATTGTCCACTGTAACTTGTTCAAAGTCCTTAATAATGGCATCCATATTGACGATTTTTGAAAAATACTTGGCACTTACGCCCAAGGATATTTTCTTATTCCAGGTGTGCTCCACATCCAATTTGACATTATGTAAAAAGCGGTATTTCAAAATGCCTTTACTTGGATCCAAAGATGTTGATTGGTAGCTGAAAACACGGTTCAAGGAGTCCGTGGCATACACGTAATTCGGACTCAGTGTGATGGGCACAATGTAATTATACCCCAATAAAAAACTCAATTCGCTATTTTTAGATGTTTGCGCCTTTCCCGCATAGGAAACATCAATTCCTGTTACCCGTGAATTTCCAGTATTTAAAAACATAAATCCAGCACTTGATCCCATGGATTGAACAGAAGTCAGTTCGTGCCAAATGCCAAACATATATTCGATGGTATTTTGGTATTCCTGCCAGAATCCAGCAAAATCTAAATATCCCAGTACATTTCCTAGTTTGATTCCTTGCTTAATACCTATTTCCGCATTCCAACTACTTTCTGGTTTTAAATTTGGATTGGGGAATACACCAAAATTTCCAACACCTGTTTTGATGAATCGCTCCGTAATGGTTGGAAAGCGATAACCTTGGCCATAGGATGCCCGCAGAAACGTTGCCTTATGAATGCGGTAGGTTGTCCCAGCTCTGAAAATTGGTTTACTGGCTGTAATGGTATCATTCAACTGAAAGTATTCTAAGCGTCCACCTGCGGAAAGGTTCAAGCGATCATTCCACTTACTTTCCAACTGTGAATACACTGAAATATTCATCATTTGATTATTTGGCGATCCAGATCCAGCGTAAATATTTGCTTGTGAATTGGTTAATGTC
The DNA here is from genome assembly GCA_903860985.1 of uncultured Flavobacteriales bacterium. Taxonomy (GTDB): domain Bacteria; phylum Bacteroidota; class Bacteroidia; order Flavobacteriales_D; family Crocinitomicaceae; genus UBA952. The sequence continues at coordinate 47,962 of CAIOSO010000068.1, read as the reverse complement.
CCCGTTATTCCCGAAATCATTTCTATCTGTTTCCAATTGGTCAATTTACGTTGATACATGTAATCACCGTAATAGGTCATCGCTTTATTGGATTGATTCGCTGACATTTGATTGTCCACTTTCAGTAGCCGCGAACGCAAATAATGACGTCCTTTATTTTCAGTCAGGAAATGAACAAAAGGGTCCACATTAAATATAAACTGATCCTGCAAAAAGATAGCTCCTGGATAGGCACGATAGAGTCCGGAAGAATCATTCAGCCAAGCCAAAGGCATCGATGTATGCATCTTCATGAAGTTTCCATTGACTCCATAATACAAGCCTTTGATTTTTTCCGAGCGATAACGTAGATTAAAGTTGATTCGTGCGCGTTTGGAGACCAAATCTCTTTCGGAGAAATTTGTTAGCGTATCTGGAAAAATAGTGGCAACAAGGGAATCCGTTTTTGGCGGACCAATGTAGCCATGGTCCAAATTCAAATTTCCTCCGAGAACGAAGTCCAAGCGACCGATGCGTCGTGTATGCAAAAAGGTCAAGCCATGAATCCCCGGATATTGATCATTCCATTTCATCGATGGATCAGAAGGACTCGAGTATGCGCCTGAGTACAATTGTACTTTTGTCAAAGGTTTTGCTTTTGGATAAGCTGTGCGAATGTGAATAGAGCCGGACAAAGCGGAGCTACCTGACAAAACAGATGCGGCGCCTTTCGTCACTTCCACCTGACTAATATTTTCAACTGGAATGAATCCCCATTCTGGTCGACCAGCATCTCCTGAAAGCATGGGCATGTCATCGACAATCACCGCAACTTTCGACCCAACTCCAAAGGTAAAGCCACTTCCTCCACGAATTTGTGGCTCACCATCCAAAATATTTAATCCTGGTGTTTGATCCAATGCTGTTTCAATGCTTCGGGTATTTTTGTTTTCAATAAGCTCTGGCTTAAGCACCAACATGGAGACCGTTTGTTCTTCGATTGGTTTGTCGAACTTACCCACCATCACTTTGACCTGTTCCACACTCTGAACGCGATCTATCAAATAAAAATCATGTCGCAAATCCCCTTGTAGGTTTTCGATTAGAAAGGTGTCCACTAGCATGCCATCCGACACACATTTAAATACTATTTTACCGGAACTAACGAGGAGTTCAAAAGACCCATCGGACTTTGACAAAACGCCCAGACGTTGTCCAACGACGCTTACCTTCGCGCCTTGAATTACTTTTTTCTCCTGACTATATACAAAACCTGAAAATTTGAGGTTTTGAGCGAAGATGGGTAAAGAAAATAGACAACAACAAATAGAAACAAAAAACTTCATTCGTTGTAATTACGGAATGAACAATTTTTGACTTTTTCCTTGGAAATAAATAAGGTACTGTCCTGAAGGTAACGATTTACCCGTAAGTTGTCCTACGTTTCCTTTTTTCACCAGTTGTCCAGAAATACTATAGATGGAAAGTTCTGTGTCCATGGAAAGGTCTTTCGACATCAATCCATTTACGCTCGAATAATACAGTTGAACAATTGATTGCAATTCACCAATAGAACTTGCATTGTAAATCAATTCAATATCATCCAAAAGCACCTCATCATTTGCGGCGCCACCACCTGGATTTTTATTGGTCGCGAAAGTGAGTAAAATAAAATGAGGAATTGGCATTAATCCAACTTGAACTACCGCATTAAACGGTACTGAAAAACGCATCCAACTCCCTCCAGTTGGGGAATAATTCAAGGCCGCAGTTGCGACTACATGTGGCTGCGAAGCGGCATCAATCGGATCATGAACATCTGTGCTGTCGTGAATGATGGCGTGCATACGTGCTTGTTGACCTGTACCGGCTGTATATTTCGCCCAAAAAACCACGGAATCAGGAACAGCTGAAATTGGTTCAGAGAAAAGGGTGTCTGCGGTTTTTGAATAGTTAAAGTTTAAAGGGCTAGAAGCAGTTGTACTTCCCATGTTAATTTGACCTAAAGTCAAGGTTCCATTTGCGACAATTCCTAAGGTACTTTTTGACCAAATCCTTGCGCAGTACATTCCTGTAGCATTTGCACGAATGGATGTAGATTGAATCACTTGCTGTGATCCGAAGGATACAAGTCCGCCCGTTCCACTTTTAAAACCATTCCAATTACTTGGTTCTTCGGTAGTTTGACCGAGATTGTCCCAAGATTCCATATTGCTATTTGCAATTTGTTGGGAAAAAGAGAAATAGGACACAAAAAGAGTACTTAATGTAATGCTTAATTTCATAATGGTAGTTTTAGGTTTAAACAAATATACTAAAAATGGGCGTGAAAAACCACCTGAATTTACACGTAGAATTGTTTAACTTTGTCACATGTTCGAACAACAAGCAAATGTCCAAGCACAACTTCCAATTATGGAGCACTTCTTTACCATTCAAGGCGAAGGATTTCATACGGGACGTGCAGCCTATTTTATTCGTACGGCTGGATGTGACGTTGGCTGTGTTTGGTGCGATGTAAAAGAAAGTTGGACGAGCACGCCCGATCAATTGATGTCCATTGATGCCATCGTTCAGGAAGTCTTGGATGTCCAAGCGAAATTTGTTGTCATTACTGGCGGAGAACCAACCATGCATTCCTTATTGGACTTGGTAAATCGTTTACACGAAAACCAACTAGAAGTAGCAATAGAAACGGCTGGAGTACATGCATTGGATGCGCCGATTGATTGGTATTGTTTTTCTCCAAAAAAATTCATGAAGCCCATCGAAGAAGCCTATGAAAAAGCGAGTGAATTAAAAATTGTCATCAACCATCTTTCTGATTTTGCGTGGGCGGAGGAACATGCGAAAAACGTAAATCCAAACTGTCACTTATTTTTACAACCTGAATGGGATAAACACGAAAAAATCCTTCCGCTGATTATTGCATACGTCAAGGGTAACCAAAAATGGAAGATATCGTTACAGACTCACAAATACATGAATATTCCTTAAATGAGAAGCGCACTACTATTTTCCTTTTTCACCCTCTTTTTTTACGGTTGTTCAACGGCGCAATTTCCCTATTCAAGTTCCAATAAAAAGGCAATTCATTACTTCGAATTGGCTGAGAAAGCGCCTAAAGAAGGAATGAATCCCATGACTGGAGCCTACGACTTTAAAAGTGGTATTGAATTATTAGGGAAAGCACTGGAAAAGGACTCCAATTTTTGGGAGGCACACATTTTGGACGCAGAGTTCAACGAATTGCTTAGAAATTATAAACAAGCCATTTATCATTACAAGCGCGCAATAGAAATTGACGCAAACCACAGCATCAGTGGTTCTAGTACCTATCATTTAGCTACGTGTCAAATGGCTATTGCAGATTATGACGGGGCGCTTAAAAGCTGCTCGACTTATTTGAAAAACCCAAATGCGAAGGAAGAAAATATAGGCGCTGTTCGTCGCATGCAAGATTGTGCCAATTTCGCTATTCAGGCGATGAAAAACCCGAAACCTTTTGAACCAAAGAATATTGGTCCTTCTATTAATACAAATTTCTCCGAATATTATCCTACAATAACAGTGGATGGTAATACCATGCTTTTCACGCGAAGATTAGTGGAATTTCAAGGAGAAAACAAACGTGAACAAGAAGACTTTTACGTCTCACATCACATAGATGAGGTGTGGAGTCGCTCTTATCCAATGCCTAAAAATGTCAACACACCCTACAACGAAGGAGCTCCTACCATTTCACCAGATGGAAAAAAGTTGATCTTTGTCGCGTGTACGGATGAAAGTGGTGTGGATTACGGCGCCAACAGACAAGGAAAAGGAAGTTGTGATTTATTCATCACCGAACAAAACGGAAAATCATGGAGTAATCCGATCAATCTTCCTGGAAAAGTCAATTCTACACATTGGGAGACCCAACCTTCGCTTTCTGCTGATGGAAAAACACTTTATTTTATTCGCGGTCTGCGCAGTAGAGATGGTAAAAGAGACTCAGACATCTACGTTTCTCATCTGTTAAATGATGGAACGTGGAGTATTGCTGAACCGCTGCCTCCACATATCAATTCCAATCAAAACGAAGAATCCGTATTGATACATCCTGATGGGAAAACCTTGTATTTTGCGTCAAGAGGACATGTGGGAATGGGTGGCTCCGATTTATACGTTTCCCGAATGGATACGAAGGGAAACTGGGGACTTCCACAGAATTTAGGTTTTCCTATCAACACACTTTCGGATGAGAATTCGCTCATGGTTTCCCCAGAAGGAGACATTGCCTATTTTGCGTCTGATCGTCCCGGTGGATATGGCTTAATGGACATTTATTCCTTCAATCTTCCAAAGGAAGATCAACCGATTAAAACATTGTACTTTGATGGATTCGTTTTTGATGCTAAAACAAAAAAGTCACTTGGAGCAAGTTTCCAATTGACAAACCTGTCGACCGGACAAATGGTCATTCAATCCAAAGCGGATGCTGCAGACGGTACCTTTATGGTGGCATTACCCGTGAATACAGATTATGCCATAGAAGTAAATTATCCGGGTTACCTCCCCTATTCCTTGAATTTCAATATGACCTTGAAGGAAAATGAACAAAGTTATCATTTACAAATCCCTTTGAATCCTGAAAATTCTTCCTCCGAAAACATTCTTTCCAATGTGTTCTTTGATTTAAATGAAGCCAAATTACGTCCAGAATCGATTGTTGAATTAAGTTCTTTTGCAAATTACTTGAAAGCGCATCCAAACTTGAAAATTGAAATTGGTGGTCACACCGATTCACGCGGTAATGCACAAGATAATTTACTTCTATCGACCAATCGTGCAAAAGCCGTGAAAGATTTCCTATTGTCCAAAGGCATCCCTGAAACTCAGTTGAGTTATAAAGGATATGGTTCTTCATCCCCGATCATGACCGATGGGGTAATCAGTGCTATTAGCGATGTGAAAGAAAAAGAAAAAGCACATCAGAAAAATCGTCGAACGACTTACACCTTGAAACCATGAAGTACTTTTTAAAACTCATTCGAGCAAAAAACCTGCTCGTTATATTGCTGACGATGATTGGTGTAGCTTACTTTTTAATCAAAAGTAATGATTATCAAAAAGTCGATTTTCATTATTTCGACTATTTCCTACTCATCTTTTCAACCTTGATTATTGCTGCAGCAGGAAATGTCATCAACGATTACTTTGATGTCAAGGCGGACCGAATCAACAAACCAGAAAAAGTCATCATCTCCAAGTTCATGAAACCGAGGTGGGCCATTTTGTGGCATTGGACATTTAATTTACTTGCATTTATCATAGCTATTTATTTATCGGTGAAATATGAAACGTTATTATTTGTGTTTGTCCATTTACTATCGATTAATTTACTTTGGTTTTACAGTGTTCAACTAAAAAAGAAACTTCTCATAAGTAACTTAATTATTGCTTTTTTGACAGCACTTGTTCCACTTCTTTCTGTGTGGTTTTTCAAAGTGTTAAATGAGAGTAGAATGCCTTTTTCTCCTTTCCGTGAGGAATCATGGTCAACGTATTTAGATTATTCCTTTGTTTATTTCTTGGCTGTTTGTGCATTCATTCAAAATTTTGCTCGAGAAATCAATAAGGACATTCATGACATTCAAGGTGATTTAGTCACGCATGTGAAATCCTTGCCCATAATAATTGGGAAGGAAAAAGCAGCCTATTTGACCATCATTTTGATTCAAATTCCCTTAGTTTTATTTGTGCTAAGTTATTATGTCTTTGACTGGATCCATTTGAACAAACCCACGCTTATCTTACTGCTTCTATCCGGTGCGGTGAACTTCAGTAGCGCTTTGTTGTATATGGTAAAAAAAGAATCAACGTTAGTTTGGATTAATCACTTGATGAAATGGTCCATGTTATTTGGTTTAATCTGTTTATTTTCGAATAGTATATGAAAATCGTTTTAGGTTCTGCTTCACCCAGACGCAGTGAATTATTGTCAAAAATGGGATTTGAATTCAGTATCTTAAAAGCAGATTGCACGGAGGATTTTAATCCCACTGATTCACCTGAACAAATCGTTCTTTCCATTGCGCAGCAGAAGATGAATGCACTGAAAGGAGAAATACTTCCCGGCGATTTACTGATTTGCGCGGATACCATTGTCTATTTAGCAAATGAGGTAATCGGAAAGCCGGCGGATGAAGAAGATGCCATGCGCTTACTTCACAAACTATCAGGAAAGAAACACGATGTATACACAGGGGTTATTCTTTCTTACAACGGAACATCTACATCATTTTCCGTGAAAACGTCTGTTTATTTTCGTGAATTAACTTCCAATGAAATAGCTCATTACGTCACCAACTATCAGCCACTTGACAAAGCTGGCTCTTATGGTATTCAAGATTGGATCGGCTTCATTGGTGTGGAGAAAATAGAAGGCTCGTACACAAATGTGATGGGACTTCCAACCCAAGAACTTTACCTCGCTTTGCAAGATTTTAAGGCATAAAAAAAGCCATCTTGCGATGGCTTTTCATGTATCTTAAAAGTATTACATTTTCACTCTAAACTCTACTCGACGACATTTAGCGTCTTTCACATCCGGTTCATCGTCCTCTACGATTTCCATACTTGGAGAAGATGTTCCTTTGAAGGTTTTAATGATGCGGTCTTCTGCGATTCCTTGCGCTACGAAATACTTCACAGCAATTGCTACACGTTTTCTATCTAAATCGAGGTATTCTTCGTTTTCCTTACTTGCTTTTACTTCAAGCTCGTCATTGTTCCCGGAGATTTCTATTTTCATTGCTGGATTCGCATTCATTTGTTCGATCACGAAGTTCATGTTTTCCTTCGCATTCTCCGTTAATGACGCTTTTCCTTGACGGAAATAAATGGAATGTGCTTCAATTTTCTTGTCAACCGTCATTTTATCCGTAATCTCAGGTGCTTTGTCGTAAATCAACGTAGAGAATGCATCTTCGATTTTCGGTGGTCTTGCGTTGTAACAAGCACATTCAGAAACATTGTCCACCAAACGAATAATGACATTGTCAATGTAGTAATATGCGTGCGCAATTGGATCTGCTTCACTTTCTTTCGGTTTTTTCACCGCTTCAAATCTTGTTGTTTCGTTACGGTCAAAATTTCCAATCGTAATGTATTTCTCATCTCCTTTTGCTGTGTATGTATTACATACCTTCTCCCATCCAAAGAAACCATTATGGACTTTATTCATTTGTCCTTTCAACACATGGTCCGTTGCAACATAAATCGCACCCGGCTCGCCTGTCCCAGGATTATCCTTTGAGAAATAAGCGGATAAATTATTACATGCAAATTTTGAGGACTCTGCTAATGACAAAGAATACTCAACACAGTAAGTAAGTCCTTTTTTCAATGTTACTGGAGAATCGTTTTTCAACAATTGAATGGTTACATAAGAACGTTCGCCTGCTGTTTTCCCTGGTTTATAGGCAACGATTCCAGCATAAACTTCTCCGCCGTTTTCAGTAGTTGGATCTTCTTTTCCATAAACATTCGTTGGAATGGCCACATCTCCTGTTCCTCCCTTGTGAAAAATGTCTGCTTTTAATTCGGTTGGCGATATTACACCTTTCCCAACAATATCAATGTTGTTCAATTCTGTTACATCTTCACCTTTCACATTTTCAAAGGTCATGTTGAGAATTTCCTTCTCATTTGTTTTTTTACTTTTCTGAGCAAAGCTCGTTGAAACAGACATCATCGCCGCAAATGAAAGGGCAACGCATCCAAAAGTTCTTGGGTTAAATTTCATAACTTTTCACTGTATTTATAAAAACTTTTACTTTTTCTGGGTCAATATCGGGATACACCCCGTGACCCAAATTTACAATATGTCTTTGACTTTTAAATGATTTTAACAATTTTCTTGTTTCCTTTTCAATTAAATCGTTCGAGCCATACAACACACAAGGATCTAAATTGCCTTGTAATGTCTTTGTTTCCTGAACCAAAGTTCGTGCCACATCGACTGACATGTTCCAATCTAAGCCAAGGGTAGTACATGGAAGCGCAGCTAAACTTGGCAAAGAACTAATCGCTCCTTTTGAAAATACGGTAAACGGAACGTTGGAAATCGCTTCAGTAATTTGACGAATGTACTTGATTCCAAATTCTTCGTATTGATCATCACCTAAGATTCCAGCCCATGAATCGAATAATTGAAGGGCATCTGCACCTGCTTCGATTTGCGCTTTCAAATAAGCAATCGTTACATTGGTGATTTCTTGTAGCAGTTCGTGCGCTAAATCAGGTTGCGTATAAAGCATTTTGCGGGACTCTGAAAACGTTTTAGAACCTTTTCCTTCCACCATGTAACAAAGGATGGTCCAAGGTGCACCAGCAAATCCAATTAACGGAACGCGTCCGGCTAGGTCGCGTTTCGTGATGCGAATGGCTTCCATCACATAGGACAACCGATCCTGCACGTCAATGTTGCGATCGATGAACGACAACTGCTCACGAGAACGAATGGTTTTTTCAAACCATGGTCCTTTCTGCTCAATCATTTCATAGGTTAGTCCCATTGCTTCTGGAACCACCAAAATATCCGAGAAGATAATTGCGGCATCGACTCCGAGTAAGTCAACGGGTTGTATCGTTACCTCTGAAGCAAATTCAGGTGTCTCCACCAATTCTTTGAATCCTGAAAGCTTCGCTCTAACGGCTCTGTATTCTGGTAAAATCCTTCCAGCTTGGCGCATTAACCAAACGGGATAGCGTTCGATTTGCTCTCCTCTCGCTGCTCTTAAAAATAAATCTTTCTGTAAGTTCATTGCCTGCAAAGTTAGGTATTACCATTGAATTTCCGTTTGTTCCATCATCCGTAAAAATTCATTGGTTTTACTGAAATGCTTGGAGCCAAAAAAACCACGGTGTGCCGACAATGGAGATGGATGTACCGACTTCAAAATGAGGTGTTTCGAATGATCAATAAATGTTTCCTTTGAAATCGCTTTTGCCCCCCATAAAATGAAAACAACGCCTGTTTTTTGTTCATTAATTGTTTGAATTACGGCATCCGTGAACTTCTCCCAGCCAAATCCTTTGTGTGAATCGGGTTTTCCTTCTTCCACAGTCAAGGATGAATTTAATAATAACACTCCTTGTTCAGCCCAACGAGCAAGGTTGCCATTTTCAGGCATTGGTAGACCTAAATCCAAGTGTATTTCTTTGAAAATATTCAATAAACTCTTTGGAAATGGCTTTACTTCTGGTTCCACTGAAAAACAGAGTCCATGAGCGTGCCCTTTTGTTGGATAAGGATCTTGTCCTAATATCACGACTTTCAATTGATCGAATGGACACAAATCAAAAGCACGAAAAATCTGAGATCCTTTCGGGAAAACACTGCCTTTCTGTTCAATGTATGCTAAGCGAACTTGCTCCGTAAGTTGGGTGAAATAGGGTTGCTGAAATTCACTTTCCAACACTTTTTTCCAAGAATCATGAATGACAATACTCATTTTTGTTTGGACTCGTTTGTTTGATCAATAAGAGCAGTCCAAAGGGTAATTTTTCCTTCATCCATGCGTGGCCAGATTGGACGAATATGTCCGTTGACTGAAGCAATTCCCAAATAGTCTCCAAAGAATACTTTGTTATTCGGCGTAAACGGCTTTTGAGAAATGGTTTCTTCCTTGAAACTCGTTCCTCCATCGGCGCTTGTTGCCCATATGACATCTGTGGACTTATCCTTATATTTTCGACGGTCGTAATAGACAAAGTGTAGGTTTCCATTGGACTGATCGATGCTCATCGTCGTTAAAAATTGATGTGTTTTGGTTTGGTCTTGATTGACCTTTATTGGTTCCGACCAAGATTCTCCACCATCCGTTGATTTCAGCAACCAAACATCGGTGTTTTCAGCTCCGTTTCGTTGGTCACACCAGTTCAAGTACAAGCTCCCGCGATTTGCACCAGAACTCATATCAGACATCAAAAATGGCAATCCATTAGCGCGGTAAAATCCAGGGATATCAAGATCCCAACCACCAATATGTTTCGCCAAATGCTTTTCTTCTGCTAACCACGTATTTCCGCCATCTTTGGATCTTTGAAACATCAATCCTTTCGGGCCTGTCCACGTAACATAGATTTCCCCATTCAATCCCAAAGCGGGAACGGCACCTTCCACGGTATTATCACCGTCCAGGCAGTCACCACCAAATTTGGAAATACGCTTCGGAGTTGTCCATGATTTTCCACGATCAAGTGATTTCGAAAAAACGATAATCGAGGTGTCTTTTGGATCCGCGGAATCATACGCGTCGAATTGTGTCCAAGTCATGTAAAGTACATTCGTCTTCGGGTCAATCACTACCCAATGTTTGTCCTGAACCTTTGTTCCATTGGGAGCCGGAAATGTTCCTGAAGTAAATTTCCCGGAAATCGTCTCCGAAGTTTGACACAAAATACGATCCAAGTGAGTTCCTTTTTTGTAATCTGTCAAATGAAAATAATAGATACGTCCAAGTTGGTCAAACATCAGCACTGGATCACCATAAACGCCATAGGGACTTTCCATCTTTTTGCTTTTCCAGGTCAAACCGCCATCTACTGAATAATGGTATCCTTTCAATACGGATCCCGCAGCGATTTGATTGGTGTTTTTTGGATTGATTGCAATCGACGGCTCGCATTCATTGAATGGGTATCCCGCACTTACCGCCGGAATTTGAATGTTCTTGTACTTGGCTTGTCCAAAGGCAATAGATGAACAAATAATCAGAATTTTAACGAAGCCAATAATGTAGGCGTTTTTCATTCGAAGAAGATTTTGTCAATAAAAATTGGGGCTTTTTGTATGGTTTGATTGTCGCTTTCACGGAAAATAATTTCTCTTCTCTGGCCACCAAAATTTCACAGGATTCAAAATTACTCATTCCGTTCATCATTCCTTCAAACATCGATTGATCCACTCGGTATCCATTGCAACCGATGATTTCATCACCAACGCTGATTCCCGCTTCTTCGGCGCTAGATCCATAACGAACCGACTTCACCATCACTTTCCCTCCTTCTTCGCGCACATTCGCACCGAAGGATGGATTATTGGTCGTAACATCTTGAACGCTTAATCCCACCGGACCATAAAAATCTTTGTACGGGATGATTTCCGTACCATCCACATATTTCGCAAAGAAATCGTCCATGTTTTTACCAACGAATTTGGACAATTCCGCCTTGAACTCTACTTCCGAAAATCCGCGTTTTAGTCCTTCGTAATAAGTCACGTATAGTTGTTGTAGAAAATGATCCAAGCATTTTTTGCCATCGGTCTCAGCGATGATTGTTGCATCGATAACGGAAGCCAGCACCGACCCTCGAGAATAATAGGTCATAGAGGTATTTGAACTATTTTCATTTGGACGATAAGCCTTTACCCAAGCGTCAAAACTTGCATGGGCAAGCGGTTGAACGCGAGATCCGGGAGTTCCTTCCACGTAATTTATAGACGATTGCAATTTCGCAAGAAACTCTTCCTCCGTATAAAATCCGGTGCGACGAAGAATCAATTCATCGTAGTAGGAAGTGAATCCTTCCATGACCCAAAGCAAACTTGTATAATTTTCGGTGTCGTAATTAAAGGGGCCTAATTCCACCGGACGAATGCGTTTCACATTCCATAAATGGAAATATTCATGTGCCACAAGGTTCAAGAAATCCACATATTGTTTTCCGGCGTAGGTCCAACGGTTAACGCTCAAAACAGTCGAATTCATGTGTTCTAACCCACCTTGTCCATCAACCACATTGTGGACAATAAACGTATATATTTTATTTGGGTTTTTGCCGATTACAGCTGTTTCCGCCTCTACGATTTTCGGCATGTCTTTTTTGAGTTGCTCGACGTTGTAGTTGGCATCACCGTACATGGCTACCGTGTGCAAGACACCCGCCGCAGAAAATTCAAAGATTTCTTGGTTTCCAATTTCCATCGGACAATCCACCAATTGGTCATAGTTTTCAAAGGTAAAGCGTTGTCCAGATCCTTTATATCCATTATCGACAGGCAAGGAAGTGGAAATTCGTTTAAATGACTCATGCGGAAAAACCGTCACCAATCCCGCTTGATTTTTCGTTTTTTCTGTATACATGAACACACCCGATCCGCTAACAAATCCATGACTTAGATCTAAAAATGGTGTGCGCACAGAAACTTCAAACGAATACACCTCATATTTCACTTGAATATTCTTTTCGTTTCCGGCATCAATCAACCATGCATTTTTGGATTTTTTGGAAACTTTTAGCGCTTTGCCATCCTTGGTGAATGCCTTCACTAAATTGACGTTTTTCGAGAACTCACGTACCAAATATGAACCTGGAGTCCAAACGGGCATTTTTACTTCGATTTGTTTATCATCGTTATCGGCAATATTCATTTGTACCTCGAAATAGTGATTTTGCGGTTTGGGCATTCGAAGTTCATACGAAATAGACATTCCAAAAGAACTTAATGGAATGCATATTAAAAGGAGGAAGAAATGTTTCATTTTACTTGGATTTTAGCAGCGGTTAATTTCGCTTTTTCGACTAAGTCTTCAACAGATTCTGTGCCAAAAGCGAGGGCCACAGCCATTCGTCGATAAGGTCTTGTTGTCGGTTTACCAAAGATGCGTACTTCCGTATTTTCAAGGGACAACGCATTTTCTAGTCCAACAAATTGTGGGGCTTGATCAGAAGATTCTGAAGCTAAGATAACCGCACTCGCTCCATTTTGAATATGATCAATTTTTGGAATAGGTAATCCTAAAATCGCACGTGCATGCAATTCAAATTCCGAAAGATTTTGTGTCCCCCCAAGAGTCACCATTCCCGTATCGTGTGGACGCGGTGATAATTCAGAAAAATACGCGCCATCTTTGGTGATGAAAAATTCCACACCCCAAATTCCAGCTCCGCCAAGTTCCGCGGTTACTTTCGTAGCCATTTCTTGCGCTTCAGCAAGGTGTTCGGCTAGCATGGGCATCGGTTGCCAACTTTCTTGGTAATCACCACGTTCTTGACGGTGTCCGATTGGTGGACAAAACAACGTAGGACCATCTTTTTGCGTCACCGTTAACAGCGTGATTTCATAATCGAAATCAATGAATCCTTCTACGATTACTTCTTTCAAGTCACCGCGAGATCCTTCCATGGCATAAACCCATGCTTTTTGAATATCGTCGCTTGACTTAATAACCGATTGACCTTTTCCAGAACTAGACATTAAAGGTTTTACAACACAGGGGATACCACAAACGTCAACACCAGCAACTAATTCCTCGTAACTCGTTGCATAGCGATAGGTTGCCGTTCTCACGCCGAGGTCCTTTGCTGCTAAATCGCGAATAGCTTTGCGGTTCATCGTGAAATTTGCTGCTTTGGCACTTGGGATGACTTGTATTCCTTGATTTTCGTAGATGTAAAAACGCTCGGTTCGTATCGCTTCAATTTCAGGCACAATTAAATCAGGTTGATGCTTTGCGACGATTCGATCTAATTCATCGCCATCTAACATGTTGATGACTTCAAACGCATCTGCTACTTGCATGGCAGGAGCGCCAGCATAACTATCTACCGCAATCACGTGTTGACCATAACGCTGACAGGCGATGACAAATTCTTTTCCAAGTTCACCTGAACCTAATAAGAGGATCTTTTTATTCATAGAACAAAAGTAATGAAACGAGAAAAACTATTCAACGCACATACAAGTATTACGACAAATAGTTGTCCAAGAATGGAGAAGGGACACAAATTTTGTTAACTTTGACTTAACATCTATGAACGAAATTAACGCATTACTTAACGCTTTTGAGCCAATCACTTTACAAGAAATGGACGGTGTGAAGTTGATGAACCGCATAGATACAAAATTTGCATTTCCAATGAGCGAGCTAACATTGCTCCTTCCTTTATTAGCGAATCACTACCGAATTTTAACCATTGAAGGGACAAATGCCCCACATTACGAAAGTCTGTATTTCGATGATGATCGCTTTTCTTTTTTCAAAGATCACCACAATGGCAAAGGAAATCGATTTAAGGTCCGTATTCGAAAATATGTTGAGTCCAATCTGTTCTTTTTGGAGGTAAAACACAAGTTTAAAGGACGAACTGACAAAAAACGGATTGCTACTGATCAATTCAATGAAGTGCTGCCCGAAAGTGATTTAGCTTTTGTGCAAAAAGAACTAAGTGCAGATAAAAACTTAGTTCCAACGATTTGGAATTCGTTTCAGCGCATTACCTTGGTGTCCAAAACAGCTATCGAACGAATTACATTTGACTTCAACATACTGTTTGAAAAAGATGGGGTAAAAAAAACGTTTAACCAATTGGTAATTGCCGAGTTAAAACAAGAGGATTTAGATCGAAATTCTTCGTTTTACCAATTAATGAAGAACCGTCAACTCCGTCCATATCGATTAAGTAAATTCTGCTTAGGTTCCGTTGAGATCTATGGCGAGGAAAAATTAAAATTCAACCGTTTCAAAAAAAAATTACTTTATTTAAAAAAAATAAATCATGATGCTATTTAATTCCTTCCTTCTCCCCTTGAAAAAAGCTGCACTGAGCAGTTCTGCACTAACATGGTTCAGTGATGACTTCTATGTGTTACTCGTTCGTTTAGGAATCAACTTATTGTTTCTAACCATATTAATTCGCTTTTTGTATTATCCGAAGACCCAAAGAAAGGATTACTTATTTACCTATTATTTAATTGGAACCATTACCTTTTTCTTGTGTTTTGGATTGATGCAAATGGACATTGACACTGGAATGGGACTCGGTTTATTTGCCATTTTTGGAATCATCCGCTATCGAACGGATGCGATTGAAATCAAAGAAATGACTTATCTGTTCATGATAATCGGCATCAGCGTAGTCAATGCCTTAGCATCCAATGAATTGAGTGTTTCAGAAGTTGCTGTCATCAACGTGTCGGTGGTTTTACTGACCTTCATTTTGGAGAACCTTTGGTTGATGAAGCACGAAACGCGCAAAACCATCAACTACGAGCGAATCGATTTAATAACACCGGAAAAATACGACGAGATGAAGGCGGATTTGGAGAAACGAACTGGTTTATCCATCAATCGTGTGGAAATCGGTAAAATTGACTTTTTGAATGATACCGCGTTAATTCGAATTTTTTATTTCGACGACGAACAAGCATTTTCGGACTATCACAATCAATAAAGCGTATCTTTGAGGATGAGAAAAATCGGACTACTTCCAATTACGATTTTATATTGGCTCATCACTTATACACGGAATCTCCTGTTCGATGTTGGCTTACTAAAGTCTACCATTATTCCTGGAAAATCCATTTCCGTGGGTAATCTATCCGTTGGAGGAACTGGAAAAACACCCATGGTTGTTTATTTAACGAAGCTCTTACAAGCGGATATTTCCATTCAACTTTTAAGTCGCGGATACGGAAGAAGTTCAAAAGGATTTCGTCAAGTTCATTCTTTAGACAATGCGCAAACCGTTGGAGACGAACCGCTAGCTTATTTCCAGAAATTTGCTTCAAAAACCGAAGTATTTGTCGGCGAAAAAAGAAAAGAAGCAGTGGTGAATATGAAAGCTTTGAATCCTTCGGCGCTTATCATACTAGATGACGCCTTTCAACATCGCTACGTAATTCCTGGGTTCCAACTGTTGCTCACTCCATATCACGACCAATTTTTAGATGATTTTCATCTACCCTCTGGAAACCTAAGGGAATCCATTTCGGGTGCTAAACGCGCAGATGCAATCGTTCTGACCAAATGTCCGAATCTGACGATAGAGGAAATGGATACGCACAGAAAACGCTATGAAATCTTCCAAAAACCCGTGTTCTTCTCTCGGATTGTTTACGATGATTTTCAAGCCATTGGAGAACAACAAAGTAGCATGAATGCAATCTTTTTAGTGACTGGAATTTCATCGACAACACATTTAAAGAATCACTTGAAGCAAACTCATGAGGTGGAAGAAATGAAATTTACAGATCACCATGCGTTTACACGGGCGGACATCCAAGAAATTCACAGAAAATTTGATACCTTTGCAAACAAGGAAATGGCCATCGTGACTACCGAAAAGGACTTGGTAAAAATCAAGGAACTACTCTCGGAAAGCGACCTTTGCACCTATCCTTGGTATGTTCTTCCGATCAGCGTAAAATTTGAGGAAGAAGAAGCGTTTAATTCGATGTTAAAAGATTATGTTAGAAACCATTAAAGAAACAGCGGCATTTATTCAAGCCAAAACAAGTGTCCAACCAACCATTGGTATCATTTTAGGTACTGGATTAGGAGGACTCGTGAAGGAAATCGAAATTATCGATGAAATCCCGTACGAAATCATTCCAAATTTCCCTGTTTCAACCGTTGAAAGTCATTCCGGTAAACTCATTTTTGGACGTTTAGGCGGGAAAAATGTAGTAGCGATGCAAGGACGTTTTCATTACTATGAAGGCTATACTTTACAGCAAGTTACCTTTCCGGTTCGTGTCATGAAATTATTGGGCATCGAGCGTTTATTCGTTAGTAATGCTTCCGGAGGTGTGAATCCAGATTTCGCAGTAGGTGAAATCATGATCATGAATGATCACATCAATTTATTCCCCGGAAATCCATTGATTGGAAAAAACATCGATGAATTAGGTCCACGTTTCCCGGATATGAGTGATCCCTACGATGAATCCATGATTGAAATGGCAAAAACGATTGCAGAAGAATTGTCTATCAAGGTATCTGTTGGATGTTACGCAGGACTGACTGGTCCAACGTTGGAAACGCCTTCAGAATACAAATATGTTCGCGTTATTGGTGCAGATGCTGTTGGAATGTCAACCGTTCCAGAAGTGATCGTTGCTCGACATATGAGTATTCCATGTTTTGCTATTTCCATTATCACGGATTTAGGTGTCCCAGGGAAAATCAAAAAAGTGAGCGTTCAAGACGTGATTGAAGTGGCAAGTAGACAAGAGCCGAAAATGACGCAAATCATGAAAGAACTAATTTCACGCATATAATATGGAAGCATCCATTCGCGATAAATACGAAGTTGTTATTGGACTTGAAGTCCATGCGCAAATGTTGACGAAAACAAAAGCGTATTCAAACGACGTCAACGAATATGGATCTGCTCCAAATTCAAATATTAGCGTGGTAACACTTGGGCATCCCGGTACTTTGCCTGTGATGAATAAGAAGACCATTGAATTCGCTATTAAATTGGGACTTGCTTGCGATGCACATATCGCACCAGCACAGCATTTTGCACGAAAGAATTATTTCTATCCAGATTTACCGAAAGGATATCAAATCACTCAAGATACCACTCCGATTTGTACTGGTGGGAGTATTGTGATTCGAACGGATGATGGGACAGAGAAATCCATCGGATTGACGCGTATTCACATGGAAGAAGATGCGGGAAAAAGCATTCACGACGTTGATGTTTACGACACACTTGTGGATTTGAACCGTGCAGGGACTCCCCTACTCGAAATCGTTTCTGAGCCAGACATGCGCTCCTCCATGGAAGCTTATCATTACTTGACGGAAGTGCGTAAACTTGTTCGTTACCTGGATATCTGTGATGGAAACATGGAAGAAGGTTCCTTGCGCTGTGATGCGAATGTTTCGGTAAGACTGGTCGGTGTATCCGAATTTGGCACGAAAGTGGAAGTGAAAAACATGAACTCCATTCGAAACGTTCAACGTGCGATTGAATTTGAAATTCTTCGTCAAATTGAAGTATTGGAAGAAGGTGGGTCATTATCGCAAGAAACAAGAGCATTTGATGCATTGAAAGGAATTACGATTTCCATGCGCTCCAAAGAAGCAGCGAATGACTACCGTTATTTCCCTGAACCTGATCTTCCGCCAATTAGCATTACAAAAGAGCAGATTGAACATGTTGCTCAAGAAATGCCTGCTTTGCCGCGTGCATTGTTTCAACGCTACACGAAAGAATTCGGATTATCGGAATACGATGCTTACAACATTACGGACAATAAAGGAATTGCCCTTTATTATGAATCTATCTTAATACACACCAAAAATTATAAATCCGCTGCCAATTGGTTGATGGGAGAAATCAAATCCTATTTGAATGAATATGGAATTGAGATGGATAAATTCCCATTGAAACCTTTGGTGATTGCCGAATTAATTCACCTTGTAGAAGAAGGGAAAGTTTCTAGCTCCGTTGCTTCACAAAACATCTTTCCGGCTTTATTCTCCACACAAGAAACTCCATTACAGGTGGCCGAACGATTAAATTTGATTCAAAACTCCGATGAAGATGCCTTGAAAGGATTCATCTTGAAAGTGTTTGAATTACATCCAGACGAAGTTGCTCGATACAGAGGAGGAGAAAAACAATTGACTGGATTCTTTATGGGACAATTAATGAAAGTGTCGCAAGGAAAAGCGGATCCAAAATTGGCTAACGGATTATTACGTCAAATGCTAGACGCATGAAAGATTGGATGAAAAAATATAAATCGGCGATCATCGTTGCTCTGATTGTTTCACTTGTTGGAGGGATTATTTTGTTCAACAAACGTCAGCAAGACATTGCTGCAACTGGTGGACTCGAAAATAATTTCGAGATTTCTGGAAACATTTCAGGTGTTTCAGGAATGACACTATTTGTGGAAGCACCAAGTGATAAGGGAACCATTCCCGTTGCGGAAGGACAAATTAACGATGATGGAAGTTTTAATATTACTGGTAACATTCCAGGTTTAGGTTATTATTTCCTCAGGTTGAGTGATGAGAAAAATAGTTTAATTCCAATTACCTTAATTCCTGGAGATCATCTGACCATCAATACATCTGTGAGTTCCTTCGTTTCCAAACCGAATGCCGGTGGGACTAGTTGGAGCAAAACCATGAACCGCTATTTAGGTGAATTCGACGCGTTTCAGCAAACACAAGCTCGCTTGCAAGTAAACGAAGAAAACCGCAGTAAGGAAGAAGTTTCTAAACTTTTTCTTCATGCCAAAAGTAAAATGGAATCTTTTTCCAGAACACAAATGTTGAAAGAACCAAGCAATGCTTACAACATCATACTCTCCATGGACTTGTTGCCAAGCGTTAGTTTTGATGATTGGGATGCGACGAATTTGGAAGCTCTGAAAAAAGTAACCGAAGCCTTCGAAGAAAAATATCCTGGTCAACCAGCAGCAGAAACCTTCCAAAATCAATATTCACAAATTGAAAATGCCTATTTTGAATTCGCTTCTTCTGTAAATGGTACTATTCCAGCTCCAGAAATTGCCTTACCGAATTCGTCAGGTAAAATCTTGAAATTATCCGACCTCAAAGGAAAAGTAGTTCTTGTTGATTTCTGGGCTTCTTGGTGTGGACCTTGTCGGGCAGAGAATCCGAACGTTGTGAAAATGTATGAGAAATTTAAGGATAAAGGATTTACTATTTATTCCGTTTCCTTGGATGAAGATGCTGTAAAATGGGAAGAGGCGATTGTGAAAGATAAACTTTCATGGACAAACCATGTGAGTGATTTGAAGGGATGGAAATCCTCGGTTGCAGCAAACTTTGGAATAGAAGGAATTCCATATACCGTTCTATTAAACAAAGAAGGAAAGATCATTGGAAAAAACCTTCGCGGTGAAAAATTAGAAGAAACCTTAAACGAACTTTTAAAATGAAAAACCTAGGAATTATACTTTTAGCCTTTTTTTCCTCTGGATTATTTGGTCAAAATGCCATTAAGGTAACCGTTTCGGGCATGATTTTTAATGCCAACGTAGATTTGGTACGAATTTCTCAAAACTACGGGAATGTCTATAAAGACTACGGATCTGCTGCTATGGATAAAAAAGGGAATTTTAAACTTACCCTTGAATTACCCAATCCAGATTACTATTACCTACGAGTTGGCTCAGAGAATATTCACGTCATCTTAAAAAACAACAGCGATATCAAAGTATACGGAGACGGTTCAAAATTGAAAGATTTTTGCAATTTCGTTGGATCCGATGAGTCCAAAGCCATGAACGACTTTTCTCACCTTTCTGAAAAATGGAATGCGAAAAGCGATTCCGCTTTAACGGCAATCAAAACCGATCCTTCAAGGGAGCAAGTCATTAACGACTACATGACTCAAGAATTTCAAAAATTCAATAGCGAACTTCAAGGATTTATTGGCGCAAATGCAAATTCACCCGTATTAATTCTTGCTTTAGCAAACATGAACGCTGAACAAGATATGAAGTCCTACGAAAATGTATTGAATCAATTGTACTCCGTGTTTCCAGAAAGCCCTACGGTTCAAACCTTTTATTCTAACTTCAATCTAATTAAAAAGAAAATCGACGACGCCAATTTTTTAGCACCTGGTAAAATAGCTCCAGATTTTTCAGAATTAAAAACAGACCAAAAGAAATCCATGAAACTCTCTGATTTACGCGGACAGATTGTCCTAATAGATTTCTGGGCTTCGTGGTGTGGACCTTGCCGTAGGGAAAATCCGAATGTTGTTCAAACGTATGAAAAATACAAGAATGATGGATTTACCATTGTGAGTGTTTCACTAGATACAGATGCGCAAAAATGGATCAATGCCATCGAACAAGATCATTTATCTTGGCCGAATCATATCAGTGATTTAGGAGGTTGGAATAGCAAGGTTGCGCAAATTTATAAAGTTTCAAGTGTTCCATTTACGGTACTTATTGACAGAGAAGGCCGTATCATTAAAACAAATCTGCGAGGACCAGCATTGGAAGAGGAATTAAAACGCATATTTGGACATTAATGACTAAAAACGCTAAATACACTTATTTCGCCTCAGACTTTCATCTGGGCTCTCCGGATTTAGCAACAAGTCGTCAGCGGGAAAAAGACCTCATCGAATGGTTAGACTGCATTCAAAAAGATGCTGATGAAGTATTTTTAATTGGTGACATCTTCGATTTTTGGTTTGAATATAAAACGGTTATTCCAAAGGGTTTCGTTCGACTTCAAGCTAAAATTGCTTCCCTTGTTGAACAAGGAATTCCTATTCACTTCTTCAAAGGAAACCATGATATGTGGATGTTTCATTACTTTCAAGAAGAACTTGGTGTCCAATTGCATTCAGATGAATTTTGCTTCGAAAAAAACGGCAAACGGTTTTTTGTTGCTCATGGAGATGGATTA
Organism: uncultured Flavobacteriales bacterium; assembly: GCA_903860985.1. Classification (GTDB taxonomy): domain Bacteria; phylum Bacteroidota; class Bacteroidia; order Flavobacteriales_D; family Crocinitomicaceae; genus UBA952. Next base: position 26,789 of record CAIOSO010000068.1, on the reverse strand, counting down.
GGCCCTGGTGACTACCGATATAAATTCATCAAACGGGTTTTCCGGAATCCCATATGTCAATGGGCTTTTGCACGTATTCATCCAAATTTAGGGCTTTCTTTGGCGAATTATTTTTCTAGAAGTAGTAGAAAAAGTGGAATGGCCAAAGACATGATCTATTCCGGTAAGGAGAAAGAATGGCTTTATCATTTTGCGCTGTCACATCAAAAATCCTATCCACAGGACTTTTATATTTTCGGTCATAGACACCTGCCCCTTGAATTAGCCATTGACGGTGCTGTTTACATCAATACAGGTGAGTGGTTACATGCGCAAACATTTGCTCGCTTTGATGGAATTCAACTGGAACTGTGCGCATGGAAAAATGGAAAAATAGAATCCTTCGATGCAAAAAGGCCAAACTAAACGTTGGGAAAACCAAACGCTGGAATCACTATGTAGCGTCGCAGATGAACTGATTCATCTCATTTCAACACCGAGTTTTATTGCCATTCAAGGCGAAATGGGTGCAGGGAAAACAACATTTGTTCAACACCTACTTCGTGCTTTAGGTATTCAAAATCCGGATGGATCTCCTACCTACGCCATTGTTCACGCGTATGAAAATTATACAGGAACGAAAATATACCACTTGGATTGCTATCGCATTGAAAATGAGCGCGATCTTGATCAACTCGGTTTAGATGAGTTATTTGAAGAAAATGCCTACTTCTTTGTGGAGTGGCCAGATAAAATTGAAAAAATACTTCCGGAACACGCGAATTGGCTGTATATTCGTCGTGAACCTGAAGGTGAACTAAGAGAAATCGTCCTGAATTATGATAACTGATCCTGTATTACTAAAATCACTGATCCAAAAAGGTAGCCTACTTCCCAAAGAAGAAATGCTAGAAGTGCGCAAGAAAAAAGGGAATTTATTTATTGGCATTCCTAAGGAAACTTCTTTTCAAGAACGTCGCGTCGCATTAGTGCCCGAGGCAGTGACATTGCTCGTTTCAAATGGACATCAAGTTTTAATGGAAACGAAAGCAGGAGAAGGATCAAACTTCACCGATAATGAATACAGTGAAGCCGGTGCGCAAATCGTTTACGATCGTAAATCTATTTATAGCTGCGATATTATATTAAAAGTTGCACCGCCTTCTGAGGAAGAAGTTGAATTGATGGTGGGGAATCAAACCTTCATTTCGGCCTTACAAATTTCGACACAACCCAAGGAAATTCTTCAAAAATTAACAGCAAAAAAAGTCACGGCGATTGCTTGGGACTATATTCAAGATGAAGAAGGTGTTTTTTCCATTGTTCGCACCATGGGAGAGATTGCCGGAACAACTTCTATTTTAGTTGCTGGAGAATTACTTTCATCTTTCTCACAAGGAAAGGGAATGATGCTTGGCGGCATTGCCGGAGTTCAGCCTACCGAAGTTGTGGTGATTGGAGCAGGAACAGTGGGTGAATTTGCCACGCGTGCAGCACTTGGACTTGGTGCATCTGTCAAAGTGTTTGATAATTCCCTAACACGACTTCGTCGTTTGCAAAACGACTTGAGTTTACGCGTGTATACATCGATTATTCAACCGAAAGTATTGGCAAAAGCAATACGTCGAGCAGATGTCGTGATTGGAGCCCTTCGTTCACCTGTCGGACGAACACCTTGTGTGGTGAGTGAAGAGATGATCGAAAGCATGAAAACCGGTTCTGTATTGGTCGATGTGAGCATTGATCAAGGAGGGTGTTTTGAAACTTCTCGTGTAACGAATCACATTGATCCGACATTCATCAAACATGGTGTTGTTCACTATTGTGTGCCAAACATTGCTTCCCGTGTTTCTAGAACGGCTTCTTTTGCCTTGTCGAATACTTTTTCACCGATGATCCTCGAAATGGGGGAAAAAGGTGGTGTGAATGATTTAATTCGAACACATAGTGGTTTCCGAAATGGCGTATATATGTACAAGGGAATATTAACGAATGAGGTGCTTGGAAAAGTATTTGATTTAAAATACAAAGACATTCACTTGCTACTACCGGGGATGTAATGAATCCAATTATCCCGCTCAATTTACCCCAAACAAATTTGCAGTTAAGTCGAAAAGATGGGGAGGTATTCGTTCACTGTTTAATACGACGAAAAAAAATACGTTTAACTCCAGAGGAATGGGTGCGTCAACATTTTGTTGCGTTTCTTTCGAATCAACTTAGCTTTCCAATTTCTCGGATTGCCATTGAAAAATCCATTCAATATGCAGGATTAACCAAGCGCTGGGATATTGTAGTTTACGATGCGGATTTCCAACCCTATATTTTGGTAGAATGTAAAGCGCCTCAAATCAAAATTTCAAGAGACACTTTGTACCAAGCGTTGACGTATCACAAAGAAATGCAAGGTAAATTTATTGTTTTGACCAACGGACTAACACACGCCTATTTCGAAGTTGATTCAGAAAATCAGCAATTAATCGAGCTGGAACAGATTCCCGTTAACACTTAATTATTCAGGTAATCCCAATCCCCTGATTTCATACGCTGGTATTCACGAGCTAAGTAGGCAAGTTGAATACGCATGAGGTCAAATGCCGCTTCCGTCTCTGCACTGATTTCCTTTTGACGCATTTTCAATTGTAATTTCATGAACATGGCATGCATTAACAATTCGACATCTTGTCGTTGGACCATATTGGACTTTTGCTTAAATTCCTCCAATGCGTCGTGTGCATTTTCACACAATGATTTGTATTTTGCATCGTTCATGATGGTCAATAAACTATTGTGTAAGTATGTTAATTCGACCAATATTTCTTGAACTTCATCAATGTGCCCCTCTTTTTCTAGTCCCTTCGCATGCATTTCACGAACCATATTTTGATACCAAGAAATTTGCTCGTTTAATTGAAATTCATCGCGAATAGCCGGCTCCAATACTTGAGACTTGATTAATTCCATATCCAAATTCAGGGAACGAACTAAATCTTCAATTTGGAACAAATACAAAATGTACTCAGCAACATTTTCTGTTTTTTTTGATTCTGTTGGACGCATCTTAGTTTAGTTCCTTTTCGATTTGTGCTTGGTTCTCATTTAAGAAGTTGACGAATTCTGTCGTCACATCCATAGTTGGATGAATGAAATTTATTTGTCCACCATCGCCATGCATCAATAATAAATCAATGTGATGTTTTTCACAATATTTCTTTCCCATCGCTTCAATTTTTTTGTTGACGGCTTCCAAGGACTTCATTGCTTGCTCCTCAATTTTTGCTCCTTCGGTTTGCTGGTATTGCATAATTTGATTCTGCATTTCCTGAGCCCTCTGTTGAACTTGAGCAATCTCATTTTGAGATAATAGCCCACCACGTGCCTCTGCGTCTTTTTTCGTGATAAAGGCTTCATATGCTTTGGTTCGACGTTCAACTTCCGATTCGAACGCTTTCTGTTTCCTTTTGACGATTCCCTCTTCTTTTACAAAAAAGGCGAAATTCGCTTTGATGCTATCATTGGAATAATAAGCGATTTTTAATCCACCCAAGGAACGTGCTTCTACTTTTGGAGTGGTATCCTTTTTTGTGGTTGGTTGATCACCACAGGAGGTGAAAAATAGCATTCCAACTATACTTGCAGCAAAAAATAAAGATGATTTCATGTTAAGGTTTTTGTTGAATTATTTCCATCCAATCACTTCTCATTTCTACGAAGCGGTGAATACATTTAGTTAAAAAGGAGTCTTGAATGAGCGATTCAATTTGATCGATTTGCGGAAAATCCGTTTCGGAAACCTTGAACGACTGTTCATATTGATCTAATGAAATCGATAAGATGAATTTTCCGTTGTACGAATGAAGTTGAATTAAAAATCGCTCGTGTGGAATTTGTTTGATTAAACGCATGTACAAAAATAGCAATTTTCATGCTGACGTACGTATTATGATAGTGGAAAAGGTTTAAGGACATCAAATTCAAATCCCATTTGTGTCAGTTGTTCCATGTCCTTACCTAATGCTAGCATCTCCAAATCATTCTCTTCATAATTCCAATGTACATGTACCTCATTTCCTTCCTTGATTAAGTCTTTCAATAGGTAAAGTAATTCGATGAGCGCTGTAGAAGAACTGGAATCAAAAGATTCTATAAACAGATTCAAACAGGTCTTTGTGGACGGTTTCAAACTGTACGTTTTCACCCATGAAATAACTGGATGCCAAAAATCTTGAGATTCTTCGTCTATCGATTTTCCGTTAATTTCCATCAATCCATTTGAAAGAAAAGAAATTAATGGCGTTTGTTCTGTTTGAGCGATAACTAAATGGTCCATATCTTGTTAAGAGGGTCAAAATTAGGGAAACGTTGATAATTCTTAAAATTTTTGTGGCTTGAATTCAAATAATTTTTCAACTCAAACCTCACCCTTAAATCTATCTATCTATTTTACTGATAGTTAAGCCAGAAACGTGGATGAATGTGAAATAGAATTTAATTGTCATTTTCGATAAAAATGACTTAAATACCCCTGAATTATTCGATCGATTTCAAAAGAATTTGCTCGATAATGAAAAGATTCACATCTTTTTTGGAAAACTATGAGGTATTTTTAAATATTTATCCTAATTTCGAACTGTTAAATCCTAGTAAACACAAGTAAAACCGTTGCTTTTTAAAAATTTATGACCAGTATTTTTGTTGCCAAATTAGATTTTGGAGTGACCAATGAGCAATTAAGACAATTGTTTGAACAACATGGTAGCGTAATCAAAGTGAATGTCGCTACTGACAGAGAAACAGGTAAATCAAGAGGCTTTGCCTTTGTTGAGATGACTGATCGTGAGGAGGCTGAGAACGCCATCAACGCCTTAAATGGGCACATGATCAATGGTCGAGACATTGCCGTGAAAGAAGCCGAGCAACGTGGGGACACTCGTCCAAACAACAATCCACGCCCAGGAAATGATTTCCAACGTTCATCAACTCCTCGAAGTGATGACCGTAGACCAGGCGTGCCTTCAGGTTCTTCTGACACTCCAATCATTACGCCGTCCATAGACTCTTTGAAAATAGAGCCAAGAAAGAAAGTCAACAAGGACCGTAAACCAGGTGAATCAGATTCGGATAACCGTTCTAAGAAACCTAAAATGGATGCCTACAAAAAAAGTGGTAAAGCACCCCGTTTTTTTAACGACGACGACGATTTCGATGAGGATGAAGACTTATTTGCCTTCAAAAAAGGTGAAGAGGACGATGATTTCGAAGAGGAAGACGATGAGGATTTCGTGTAGCAATTAACGCTATTCAGTTCTTTCGTTGTACCTTTGCCCCCCATGTCATCGAACTACGCAGATAAATTAAAACACCCTGTTTTTAAAGTTGTATCACAGTATGCAACCGAACACGACCTCGATGCTTATGTCATCGGTGGATTCGTTCGCGACCTGATTATGGAACGTCCGTCAAAGGACATAGACATTCTGGTTCTAGGAGATGGCCCACAATTTGCCGAAGCAATCGCGAAAATTCTACATGTTAAAAAAGTCAGCGTTTTCAAGAATTTCGGAACCGCACACTTTCGCTATAAAGACCTTGATGTTGAATTTGTAGGTGCACGTAAGGAATCCTACACGCACGATTCCCGCAAACCTGTGACGGAAAAAGGCAGTCTACAAGACGATCAAAACCGACGGGATTTCACCATCAATACGTTAGCACTTAAATTAACTATTGATTCCTTCGGAGAACTTATCGACCCATTTGGTGGTGTAAAGGATATTGAAAAAGGAATCATTCGAACTCCGCTTGAACCAGAACTTACGTTTAGCGATGATCCACTGCGCATGTTAAGAGCGATTCGTTTTGCAACACGATTTGATTTTCAGATTGAACGCGTATGTTTGGAAGCGATGAAAAAACAAGCCGATCGCTTAGCCATTATTTCACAAGAACGCATTACAGAAGAACTCAATAAAATCATCTTAACGGATACCCCTTCTCGTGGATTTAAACTTTTGAATTCAACAGATTTATTGAAACAGTTTTTTCCTGAGATGATCGCCTTGCATGGCATAGAGACAAGAAGTGGGAAAGCCCATAAAGACAATTTCTACCATACCTTAGAAGTGTTAGACAATCTAGCACAAAACAGCGATTCCTTATGGCTGCGTTGGGCAGCAATTTTACATGATATTGCCAAACCACCAACGAAACGCTTTGATGTGGAGGTTGGATGGACCTTTCATGGACATGAGGAACTAGGTGCCAAAATGGTACCACGGATTTTTACCCGACTTCGCTTGCCGCTAGATTTCAAAATGAAATATGTTCAAAAACTGGTTAGGCTTCACCTACGTCCTATTTCATTAGTCAAAGGATCCGTTACGGATTCAGCGGTCCGTCGTTTGCTACACGAAGCAGGTGATGACGTGGAAGATTTAATGTTGCTATGTAACGCCGATATTACCTCTAAAAATGAGTTTAAAGTAAAACGCTACAAGAAGAACTTTGAACTTGTGTCCGAAAAATTAAAATGGGTAGAAGAAAAAGACCGCATTCGTAATTTTCAACCTCCTGTAAGTGGCGAATTAATTATGAAAACCTTTCAAATTGGACCTTGCTCTGAAATCGGTGCCATAAAAGCACACATTAAAGAGGCAATCCTAGAAGGAACAATTGAAAATTCATACACGCAAGCGATAGAAGAAATGTTGAAACTTGGAAAAGAATTAGGATTAACGGTAGCAATCAATCCTGATTTGGAGAAATAATACTAACTTTACCTAAAGCATAAAATCAATAAAAATGCCAGGTTTAAAATTCAGAGTATTATTGGATTCAGACAAAAATGAAGAGGTTTTTAGAGACATCTTGATTAGCGATGCCAGCGACTTTGAATCTTTCTACCATGCGATCATGAAGTCGTTTAACTTCAAAGGTGATCAAATGGCTAGTTTTTATGTTTCTAACGAAGATTGGGATAAGGGTCATGAAATTAGTTTCTTGGACATGTCCTATGACGATGACTCCATTGATTCCCCTGCTTCTGTCATGAAAAATGCAGTAATAAAGGATTTCTTAGAAGAACCAGATCAACGCTTCATTTTAGTATACGACTTCATGAAGATGTGGATTTTCCTCGTTGAATTAATCGGTTACGATCGCAATGAACCTTCTACTCCAGAAATGCTACTTGCTATTGGGAACACGCCCAAAGAAGAATCAAGAGAAGCCCTAGAGGAAGATTTATTTCAAGAAAGTGATCAGTTGTCATCGGAAGATGAGGAGGATGATCTAGGTTTTGATGAATTTGATGATGATTATTCTGACGAAGATTTAAGCGGCTACAACGAGTACGAATATTAGTATGAAAACACTTCCACAAGACCCTATTGGCCAAGCCATATTGGACTTTCACAAAACAAAAAAACCATTCGACATCATTGTGTCATCTGACCTGTGCGATGACGACATCATTCCTATTGAAGTCCTTTTCCGCACGTACAAAGACATGCCGGAGTTGGAGCAATTAGCAATAAAACTATGCAAAGGTCAAGTACTTGATGCAGGCGCAGGAGCAGGCGTTCATGCGAATGAACTGATTCAACGTGGACATACCGTTTTTGCGATTGATACCTCAGAAGGTGCGGTAGAATATATGAAAGGACAAGGGATTTCAGCGAAGCAAATCGATTTTGAATCATACAATCCATCAGCAAAATTCGATACGATTCTTTTATTGATGAACGGAATCGGTATTGCCAAAAAGAAATCGAACTTGTTGAAGTTCCTGAAAAACGCGGGGGAAAAACTAAATCCGGGAGGACAAATCATCTGTGATTCATCCGATGTCAAATATTTATATGAAGACGAAGATGGATCCTATTGGATGGATTTGAATTCAGAATATTATGGGAATTTCAACTTCCAAATGCATTACAAAAAAATCAGTGGCCCAGAATTTCCGTGGTTGTACGTGGATTATGACACATTGCATGACATCGCCAGTCAAGCTGGATTCAAATGTCAACGCGTCTTTGACTTAGACGCTCATTTTCTTGCTCAACTAACCAAGAGCTAAGAGAGATCTATTGAAAATGAAAACGATTTACTTTTCCCCAATTTTGCTCTTGCTGATTTTTTGTGCTTGCGGGTATTCAGATGAACAATTGAGCGCGTTCGATCAGCGCATGGAGACATTCATCAAAGGGAAGTCCTATCATCTAACGAAATCTGAAAGTGGACTATATACAGAAATCATCCAAGAAGGAACAGGAAGAGAAATACATTTGACAGACAGCATCGGAGTATGCTATGTTGGCACCTTACTGTCCGGTGAAAAATTCGACGAACAAAAAAAACCAATTTATTTGCCCATGCGCGGTGTCATTGATGGGTGGAAAGAAGCTTTACTTGGACAAAAAAAAGGAGTGAAAATAAGATTGATTGTGCCCCCTCAATTAGGATATGGTGCTGGTGGAATGGGAAAAATTCCTGCAAACGCCGCTTTGTATTTCGAATTGAGTGTAGATGATTTGAAATAAATGCTCTTTTACTTGTCATTATCGCCACATTGTTTAATTTTGAGCACGCAAAAATAGAAGTAGCCTTATGAGTGTTTTAGTAAATAAAAATTCCAGAGTCATCGTTCAAGGATTTACCGGTAGTGAAGGTACATTCCATGCAAGTCAGATGATCGAGTACGGAACAAATGTTGTTGGTGGAGTAACACCAGGAAAAGGTGGAAACACCCATTTGGAACGTCCAGTATTTAACACAGTAGCTGATGCTGTTAACACCACACAAGCGGATACTTCCATTATCTTCGTTCCACCTGCATTTGCTGCAGATGCAATTATGGAGGCTGCAGAAGCTGGAATCAAAGTCATTGTTTGTATTACGGAAGGAATTCCTGTGAACGACATGATCAAAGCGAAAGAATATATCCAAGGATTCGATACGCGTTTAATTGGACCAAACTGTCCAGGTGTCATAACAGCTGGTGAAGCAAAAGTGGGCATCATGCCAGGCTTTGTGTTTAAACAAGGTAAAATTGGTATCGTTTCAAAATCTGGTACCTTGACATACGAGGCAGCAGATCAAGTCGCAAAAGCTGGAATGGGAATCACTACGGCAATCGGAATCGGTGGAGATCCAATCATTGGAACAACGACACGTGAGGCTGTTGAGCTGTTAATGAATGACCCGGAAACAGAAGGAATCGTTATGATTGGAGAAATTGGTGGAAACCTAGAAGCAATCGCTGCGAAATGGATTAAGGAACATGGAACGAAACCGGTTGTTGGATTCATCGCTGGTGAAACCGCTCCGAAAGGAAGAACAATGGGACACGCAGGAGCTATTGTTGGTGGAAACGATGATACGGCAGAAGCGAAAAAACGCATCATGCGTGAATGTGGAATTCACGTGGTGGATTCTCCCGCTCAAATTGGTTCAAAAATGGCAGAAGTAATGGGGAATAAATAATTTCCACCATACCTAAAATATGAAAAGCGCCTATTGGCGCTTTTTTTTTGATTTATACGTTTGAATGTATGGTGTTTTTTGAAAGCAAGAATCTCTTAGTTCCAAAAATCCCAAGTCAAGCCAATTTTGATTTGCATGCTAGGAAAAACATAATTTGTTACAAAGGATGTATTCGGATCTACCCAAAATGACCCCAAATTATCTACTCGAACAAAAAAACGAAATGTCTCCACTTCTAAGGCTGTTGTAAATGCCAAGTTAACAAATCCATCTTGAGTTGACAAAGATGTTTCTACAAGGTTTAAAACACCCATTTGGGGAATAAAGGAACGTTGCTGGTAGGAACTCAAGTAAGAAGCATCCGCGGCAAACAACATACGTAATTTTTTGGCTTTAAATACCCCGCCTTTCCATTGCATATGAAGCGAAGCCTGGTGCTTCGGTTGAAAATTTAAGTCCGTTGAAAAATGTGTCCAAGTATATCCGGGTTTAATTTGAAATCCTTTACGTGTCCAACTAAGCGATGTTTGAATCCCTTGTCCTAAGCCGTTGCTCGCCAGTTGATCATTTTTCCATGTTACTGCAAGATTGTCAAATACATACACTTTTCTAAATTGCAATAAACGATAGGCTGCTTCGATTTGAAATTCACCCATCTTTTTTATCGCCGATAGACTCAAAGACTGGTTCCATTGTTTTTCAAGAGCATTCAATTGGTATGACACATTATTACTAAGGTAATTTCGCTGCATCAGCTCTGGTAAAGTAGCACTCAGTTGATGTCCCATTTGAAGTTGCATAAACGATAATGGAAGTATTACCTTAGAAACGGATGTCATCCCATTTGCCGCTCCAAATAAATTAATGGCATCGCGATGTTCAAACTGGAATTTAGCAGAACGATAAGAAAGGTCATTTTTCCACCAAATCTCCGTGGTATCATGAGAAGACACATTGTCGTACCAATTCCTCATGCGGTAACTCAATGTACTTTGCATTTGAAGCGCATGACTTTCTAAAAAGATTCCAAGGTCATTAGAAAAAGAACGCTCACGAAAGTGATCTTGAGTAGTGTCTGCATTCCAATACACATTTTGATAAAGTGATGTTAAATCACCGTACTCTTCAAAATACCTTTTTGATTCATTAAATTCATGCCTGAGTAGTAATCCAAATCCTAAGGTAGAATCCTTGATAAAATCAAATCGATGTTGTCCACGAATGAAGGACAAAGATTGTGTCGAATGCGCAGTTTCTTTTTGAACGGATTGTAAGTCCAAATCGATACCTGGAATAACAATTGGACTAAGTAATCCATTGGACCACGAACGACTTACGGCTTCGTTTCCAACATTTAAATCAAAAGAATACCGATTTCCTGTTCGAAGCAGATGTCCATTAAACTGTTGAACCGAAAAATCGTCGTTTCTTAAAAAGCCATTTCCCTTCGTTTTATCGAAGTTGATGTTTAATAGCATTCCATGTTTAAATACTTCTTGAAAATCTACTTTTAATCGTTGGGCACCTTGAGCACCAAATGCATAGAAGAATCCTAAGTGAGGAATTGCAGAAAACAAGAGCGCATTTTCCTTCATCTTTAATGAATGAAGTACACTACCGTTTACTGCATATACTTGAAAGGGGGAAAAAAGTACTGCATTCGGGGAAACAAAAAAAGTAGATTGAAAAGATTGCGTGCTATAAGATAAAGTATCTAGGAGTCCACCGCTTCGGTGTACGCTTTTCACCGTATCTACCTGTTGGTTGAAGGCTGTCTGTCCAATGGAAACCATTGAAATCAATAAGAACAAACCGAACATTGCACCTTTCATCATAAAAGCAAACATAACAAAAAAAGGGGCTCGAGGCCCCTTAACAATTGGATATTTCTGCAATTACATTGCGTTCACAAGAACTTGCAATCCTGATTTCAAGTTTGCAGCTTTGTTCTTATGAATAATGTTTCTTTTTGCTAATTTGTCTAACATGGTAACAACCGTTGGCAACATGATAAGCGCTTCATTACGGTCTTTCGACTCACGTAATTTACGTAAAGCGTTACGCGTTGTTTTGTGTTGGTACTTGTTCAATACACGTTTCGTATCGTTTGAACGAATACGTTTGATAGCTGATTTATGGTTTGCCATAACTTTATTGTTAATTAAAAACGTTCTAAATTCTATAATAAAAATCCTTCGTAGCCCATAGGAGAATCGAACTCCTGTTACCAGGATGAAAACCTGGCGTCCTAACCACTAGACGAATGGGCCAAAAACTTGGTAGCCCATAGGAGAATCGAACTCCTGTTACCAGGATGAAAACCTGGCGTCCTAACCACTAGACGAATGGGCCATAAACTAGATTATCCTAATTTTTGGGATTGCAAATGTAGTCAGAAATTCTTGAAGCGCAAAGGCTGAAATCGATTTTTTTAATAATTTTCTGTATCCTCGTGTTTCATTTTAAATCCTAAGCGTTTAGCCGTCTGTAATTTCAGGCTTTCACCCATCATTTGGATTTGGGCAACGGAGATTTCACTCAAGTATTCGAAAGGAGGAATATATAAGTCGAATTCCAGTGCATGAGCGAAAGACAACTGTACAATCAAGTGAATTGCTTCATCGCTCAAGACCATATTTTGCGGGTCGCGAAACATGAATCCAAGTGTCCCTTTTCCTTCAATTAAGAAATGATTTTCATGATTTAAAAAGAGTCTTCCGATCAAATAACCCGCATCCTCCATGCGATTCTGCAACAAGGATTCGGCTAGGAAATTGAAAATATGTATCGTTGAAAAATAGCCGTTATTTTGGTTTTTTTTGAAATAGGCAGTCCCCCAAAGTGGATTGTGGTCCGGTAATCGAAAAACGTTTTGATGAAGATTAAACACCAACACATCACTGCCAACATATGCGTGAATTTCAAACTTTCCTTTATCCTGAAAACTTAGACGAACGCGAGGATCTGTAACTGATTTTTTCAACTCAGTAATTTCCGCTTTGATGATTGTTTTCATGCGCTCAAACACTTTTTCACTATCGTCTGCGATATCCTGTTTTAATGCTGATTTGTGCATCAGTAGGTCAACTATTTGAGCACGATTCTGTTCAATTGGATCTTTTGCCATTTTTCTGTTGTTTTCCTCAAATTTACACTTAATGGCACTATTTTTGAGAATGGAAAGCGAGAAATTTTAGGAAGTTTCTAAAAAAATAACGATATTTGAAATTATGCGTGTACCGAGTATACGCGTTAACATGAATAAAAAGATGAAAAAGACCATTTGGTTTATTGTGAATCCCATTTCTGGCGTGCGTCGCAAAAACGACATTCCAGGCTTGATTCATACACACCTAAATCACGGTATTTTTGATTATGAAATTCATTACACAACGCGTAAAGGACACGCCACTGAGCTCGCCCTTGACGCTGTTAAACAGCATATTGATGTGGTTTGCGCTGTTGGTGGAGATGGTTCCGTTCACGAAGTTGGAACAACCTTAATTGGTTCTCAAACGCGTTTGGCGGTTTTACCAATCGGCTCTGGCAACGGACTGGCACGACACATGCTCATTCCGAGAAACGTACGAAAAGCCATTCAATGCATTAATGAATTGAACGATATTCAAATGGATACGGTTCTCGTGAACGACAAGCCTTTTTTAGGTGTTGGCGGTTATGGTTTAGATGCGGTGATTGCACAAAAATTCGACGAAGATAAAAACCGTGGATTTTTAACCTACATTAAACACGTATTTAAAGAGTTCTTCAAGTACAATCCAATGAATATTTCCATAGACACAAACGGACAAATAAAGAAGATGCCTGTCGTTTTGTGTACGATTGCAAATACGTCAGAATTCGGAAACGGATTCGTGGTTTCGCCGAAATCTGATGCGACGGATGGAAAAATTGAATTGTTCATATTAAAACCTTTCTCCGCTTGGGGAATCCCAAGAATTTTATACCAGTTTTTCATGAAACGTTCAGATTTGTCTCGACATACAGAAGTGATTTCATTTGAAAAAGCAAAAATATCCTTAACGCAAGGAATTGCACATTACGATGGAGAGCCTGTTGTCGTGCGAAAAGAATTAAACGTACAAGTCGTACCCAAAAGCCTACACATTCTCGTAGGAAAAAAATAAGATGCAAACATTTGAATTCGATTTACCGTACCTCCTGTTAAAATTGGAGACACTCGATGCTAGTACTTCTCCAGCTTGGGGTGGTATGTCAGCGCAACGTATGGTAGAACATTTATGTGATGCCTTATACATGTCTTGTGGACAAGGAGATTTTACATTAGCAGTTCCTGAGGACCGCATCGAAAAAATGCAGCAATTCTTGGCCTCGGATAAACCGATGGCTCAAAACATCCAAGTTGCCTTTGCTCCCGCTGATGCAGTTTTGCGCAATGAGGACATGGAGTTGGCTTTAGATGAATTTGCTAACGCTTTCGTACAATTCTCTGAACAATTCGAGGAGAACCCAACTTTTACGGCACTTCACCCCTATTATGGGGAATTAGATTTCGATAAATGGAATCAAATGCACAGGAAACATTTTGCTCATCACTTTAAGCAGTTCGGATTAATTGACTAAAGTCCTGCTTTATTCTTTGATGATTGGTGTTTCCATTGGAACAATCACTTATTTATACAATCGCCAGAATGGACATAAGGGATTTGGACAATGGTACTTGAGTGTCATGGCCTTTTTTGCCCTCGCGTTCCTCATCCTTAAATACTTAGTTTGATTTTCTTTTAGTAAAAGGAATAAAACGTGGCGTTGTTGCCTGATAGTCTTTGTAAGCAGGATATTTTCCAGCTGATAATTCCTCCGAAAAATCAGAACTTCCTTTGAATAGAATAATGAGCAAGACACATCCTCCAATGGACCAATTGATCCAATCTCCAGTTGCATGAACACTATAAAGGTAAAAGACTACCCAAATCGTTTGTTCCATGAGGTAATTCGGGTGACGAACAAGCGACCAAAGTCCACTTGAAACAAATCCTTTACTGTATTCGCCTAAGTCTTCACCGGCCTTTAAACGACGATGTTTCTCTTGTTGGAAGTCATATTGTTGCTGATCCGCAATGAATTCGATGACCACACAAGCAACGTAAATAAAAGCCAATAAATAATCTACCCAATTCAAGGCTGGATTCACGCCATCTCCCAAAGACGTAAGAATCGGTAAGGTAAATAAGAAGATTAATACGCTTTGATAACCGCTAATAAAAAATAAATTGAAAATCATCCAAACAAATTTGTTGTTAAATCCTGGACGACTACGCAATGCTTCCCAACGGTAATCTTCTTCTCCTGCCCAAAATTTCCACTGATAAGCCCCTCTTCTAGCAAAATTGTAGGTTAATCTTACTCCCCAGATTGTTACGAGTATGGACATGAGTACCATACGAGGATCCATTCCACCCATGGCGGTCATGTGCCAAACATAATAAATTGGTATGATGCTCCATATTTTATCCACTTGAGAATTATTTTTAGAAACTTCACCAACTAGAAAACAATAGGCAATGACAATTCCTACGGATATCGTCATTTGATATAGAATGGCATCTTGAACATCGTTTGGATTTAGTCCAAAAGAAATGCATACGTACGGAACAACAATTACCGTAAAAATCAATAGTAAAATAGTAATTAGCATGGGTCGATAATTTATTATCTGATTAATATCCGGCAGCTGCTGCCTCAACACAAACAAAAGTGCCATTCGCATGAGCGACTAGCTCCTTGTTTTGGTTCAGCACATCTGCTTGCATAAAAATAAGTTTTTTTCCTTTTTTCAAGCACTTTGAATAGGAAATTAATTGATCCGTACATTTAACTCCCGACAAAAACTGAATCGATAGGTCAACGGTAGAAACAACTTTTTGTTCATCAGCAACGAGCGATAGGGCCCCAACACCGAGGGTAGCATCTAACAAACTCGCGATGCATCCACCATGAGCATGCATAGGTGTTGCCAAGTGTTTTTCTTGAATATCGAGGCGGTATGCAACGATTCCAGGTTCTAAGACCTCAAAGGACATGCCGAGCCATTCACCGAAACGGTTCTTATCAATATATGCTTGAATGATATCCATTTCTTAAGATTTGGCGAACGGTATACTTGCTTTTACAAATGCCTGAAGGGCTGCCGCATTGATGTCAAAGAATACATTGTTAAAGTCTGGAGTTTTTACCCAAGCCCTCACCTTCAAGTGCATGCCTTGTTCCGTGATCTGCTCCAGTCCAATCATCGTTGGTGTTTTACTTAGAATTCGACTATCCTCGGATAAGCATTGGGCAATGATTTGCTTCGCTTCTTCAAATGAGGCCTCATGAGATAGCAGGAATGTCCATTCCACACGTCGCGTTTTTTCTTTGGTGAAGTTGACAATGTTTCCATTCGCAAGAGGTCCGTTCGGAAAAACAACCACCTTGTTATCAGGAGTTGTCAAATAGGTGTTGAAGATCTGAATTTCACTTACCTCTCCCTGTTCACCCAAGGCCTTAATTTCATCTCCAAGTTTAAATGGCTTCAAAACCAAAATCATGATTCCACCAGCGAAATTGGATAAGGTTCCCGAAATAGCCATACCAACGGCGATTCCAGCGGCACCAATCAAGGTTAAAAACGAAGTCATTGGAATCCCTAATTGCGTAATGGCACTCACCACAACCATTATTTTCAACGCCATGGATAAGAAACTAGCCAGAAAGGAAACCAAGCCAGCATCCGTTTCGCTCTTTTTGAGCATGCGCGTAATAAATCTTGTCAAGATTCCAGTGAGCCAAAATCCAGCTATGGTAATAAAAACCGCAAGTACAATATTCGTTAAGAGTGAAAACAGAACCGCATTCAAGTGATGAGGCTCCATCCCAAAGAGATTTTCAATTACATCGATCATAAGCTAAGGTCAGAATTTTCAACAAAAATAAAAATACTTCGCACAAAAGACTCGATATCGCTTTAATATCGTTCATTTCGATTAAATAGATGTTATATCAACTGATAAAATCCGTGTTCAATAGGATTCAATCACGCGAAGGAATGCTTAACTTCGCTGTATGAAGCACGAAGAGTACATGCAACGTTGTTTAGACCTCGCTCAACTTGGATCAAGTTGGGTGGCTCCTAATCCAATGGTTGGTTGTGTCATCGTGAAGGATGGAGAAATCATCGGAGAAGGTTACCATGAGCGTTTTGGTGAGGCGCATGCAGAAGTAAATGCCATCGCATCCATCAAAGACAAAAGTCTATTGGCTGGATCAACGGTATATGTAAACCTTGAACCTTGTTCACATCATGGTAAAACACCCCCATGTTCAGATTTACTCATTTCCTCCAAGGTTGCCGAGATTTTTATCGGATGCAGGGATAGCAATAAACTTGTTTCAGGACGAGGAATTGAAAAACTACTGCGTGCAGGAATCCAAGTTCAAGAGGGAATTTTAGAAACGGAATGCCGGCTGTTAAACAAACGCTTTTTTAATTTCCATGAAAAAGGGAGACCATACGTAATATTGAAATGGGCTCAAACAAAAGATGGTTACCTAGACCGTATTCGCTCCAAGGACGAAAAAGGAATTAATTGGATCTCCTGTCAAGAGTCAAAGGCACTTGTGCACAAATGGCGAAGTCAAGAACATGGAATTTTGGTCGGGAAACATACGGCCATGAATGACAATCCAACGCTTACTGTTCGCGAGTTCAAAGGCAGAAATCCCATCCGAATCCTCATTGATAGTCAATTACAAGTGAAAGAAAACATCAATCTACATTCAGGTGATGCACCAACGATTATTTTTAATCGGATAAAAGATGAGAAAAAAGACAACATTGAGTGGGTCAAAATTAAAGAAACATCCACCAAAGTCATTTTAGAAGAACTGTACAAACGGAACGTCACCTCCATTATGGTAGAGGGCGGCAGTCGAACCCTTCAGTATTTTATCATCGATAACGTTTGGGACGAAGCCTATGTGATTGTTGGAGATGTTTATTTTCAAGAAGGAGTGAAAGCCCCACTATTAAATCGCATTCCTGCACATTCTCATACCTTTGGTACGGATACGGTGTATTACTTTAAACGAAGATAATGGAGTTAATTTTTGCCATTGTTTTTTCGAGTTTCATTTTTGTGCTATTTAAATTATTTCCAAAATTCCACATTGACACATTTCAGGCGATTGTGGTCAATTATTTCGTCGCATTTTTTTGTGGTTTTATCTTTTTTCCAATTAAATGGAACGACTTAATCTCCGTTTCAGGAAACTGGTTTGGCTATACACTAAGTGCAGCCATTCTCTTTATTGGCTTGTTTTTAATCATGGGGCTTAGTGCTCAAAAAAATGGACTTTCAAGCACCTCGGTTGCTGTCAAAATGAGCATGGCACTTTCCGTTCTTGGAATGATGCTTTTTTATTCAGAGGACATACAACTGCTAAAAATCGGTGGGATTTTATTAGCTATTTTTGGGGTCATTGCCATGAGTATTCAAACAGATGTTAAAACCAATGTGGTATCTTCAACTTGGATGTTGTTCGTCCTTTTCGTTGGCAGTGGAATCTTAGATTTCCTTTTGAATTACATTCAACATTCGGTCTTACTACCTAATCAAACAGCTTTTTTCACAGCATTTGCCTTTGGACTTGCTGGATTCATTGGCGTACTTATTACCGCTATTCTAATCATTCAAGGCAAACTTTCACCCTCTTGGAGAAACGTAATTGCAGGAATCCTTCTAGGGATTCCCAATTATTTTTCGATTTACTTCCTCATGAGAGCATACCATGTCTTTACCTGGAGCAATAGTAGTATTTTGGCTGTCATTAATGTAAGTATTGTGATGATTGCATCGATTATTGGACGCTTATTTTTCAAAGAGAAATGGAATAAAATTAAAATTATTGGGTTCATTTCATCATTGATTTCCATTTTGTTTATCTATCTTTCTGTATGATTTCGTCGGTTTTCAAACTTATTCTTGTGCTTTTTCTCTTTCCTGCCTTTGGATGGAGTCAAGCAAGTTTCCAATTAGCTGTTTTAAAATACAACGGTGGAGGTGACTATTATGCCAATCCAACAGCGCTTCCGAACCTCATCCAATTCTGCAACCAAAACCTGAGCACCACGATTTCAAATGATGTACCTTATGTCGATGTTGGAAGCAAAGATCTTTTTCGATATCCATTTATTCACATGACGGGACATGGTAACGTTGTGTTCTCTAAAGCGGAAAGTGAAAATTTGAGAAATTACTTACTAGCGGGTGGATTCTTACACATCGATGATAACTATGGAATGGATGAATTTATCCGAGTCGAATTGAAGAAAATCTTTCCTTCAAATGAACTTATCGAACTACCTAGTAATCACCCTATTTACAATCAAAAATATAAGCTAAATGCCTTGCCGAAAATCCACGAACATGATGGCAAAAAACCACAAGCATTCGGTATCGTCATTGACGGTCGACTCGTTTGTCTTTATACCTACGAAACTGATTTAAGTGATGGATGGGAAGATCCTCAGGTTCATAACGATACAGCTGAAAAAAGAAAGCAAGCTTTGCAAATGGGAGCGAATATTATTACCTATGTCTTTTTAAATTAAGACCCATGAAAACCTCCATTTTTGTATGCATCTTTTTTGCTATTTTCAATGTGGGCGCTCAAATTGATCCATTTCTTGGAATCGTACCCTTGGCAGAATGTGATTTTTCCGATACCTGTATGTATGTCTTCATTCCTGATCCGTCCAATAATCTTTGGGAATATGGGCAATCGCAAAAGACCACTTTGACTCATCCCGGCAAGGTCCTGATTACCGACAGCGTATACACCTATCCGAATGGGACGAATGCTTCCTTTGAATTACATTGGCCTGCATGGAATCAGTATCCCTTGAGTTTGATTTTGGGATTCCATCATTCCATGCACTCAGACAGTCTACAAGATGGTGGCATCATCGAGGTATCGCGTGATTACGGGATAACTTGGACAAATGTGATTGAGGACCAGACGAACATGCTCTTCTTGAGTCATGAACTTTACACGAGCGCAGATACCTTATTTACAGGTGAAAAAGGATTTTCAGGTACGTTTAGCAATCGCTACACTGAAATCGAATGGATCTGGTTATTTCCAATAAAAGATTTCCCAACGGACACTATGTACTATCGATTTCGGTTCATCAGCGACACCGTTAATAGTGCAAAAGAAGGCTGGATGATTTCAGACCTAACTTTTTCATTCGCTGATTTAGGCTCGGGCTTAGAAGAACTCAACTCATTTGACTTTGTCTTTGGTCCTAATCCATCAACTGGATTGATTCAATTAGATTGTCCGACAAGCATCCAAAAAGCGATTTTAAGCGATTTAACTGGTGGAATTGTATCTGCAGTACTTTTAGACAATAAAAAAGTCCTGAATTACTCAGGACTTTCAAAAGGTTTATACTTCCTTCAACTCGAATCTAGCGATTGTCGCCGGAGTGAAGTAAAAAGATTAATGATCGATTAATGTTGGTGTCCATCGTGATCATGCCCATCGTGTTCATCATGTGCCGCTGGCGCAAGAATATTGACCATTTCGATTTCGAACACTAAATCTGAGTACGGAGGAATTGCTCCTGGACGACCATTTTTTCCATATGCCTTGAAATAAGGAATGTATATGGTGATTTTTCCACCTTTCCCTACCATCGCGATTCCTTCTTCGAATCCCGGAATCATTTTCTGATCGATGTAATTAAAATCAAGTGTTTGATTTCGGTCTCTGGAAGAATCAAATTTCTTTCCATCTGCACGGAAGGTTCCCGTATAATGTAAGGATACTTGAGAACCCTTCACAACACGGTCCTTTGATCCTTTTTCTTCAATAACATATACCAATCCACTTTCAGTCATTTTGGCTTTCTTGTGAACCTTTTTCACTTCAGCGAACATGAACTGCTTGTATTCATCTTCGGTCATCGCTTCGATTTTCGCAAAAGCTTCTTTCTGCTGGTTCATCGCAATCTGCTTTGCCATGTATATTCTATCAAAATTTTCCTGCGCATTCCATTCGATCGCATCTTTGCCAATGCGTCTGATTTGAACAGATGTCATGATATCTCCTTGTTGAATCGAGTCTACCACATTCTGACCAGATACAACGTGACCAAATACAGTGTGCTTACCATCTAACCAAGGTGTTTCTTTGTGCGTGATGAAGAACTGACTTCCATTAGTTCCTGGACCAGAATTGGCCATAGATAAAATCCCAGGGCCCACGTGCTTTAAATTCTCATTGAACTCATCGCCGAATTTATACCCGGGATCTCCCGTGCCGTTTCCAAGTGGACAACCACCTTGAATCATGAAATCCTTAATGACGCGGTGAAAAGTCAAGCCATCGAAATAAGGTTTAGCAATCGATACGTTATCGACCTTGAAGTTTTTTCCTTCCGCTAATCCAACGAAGTTCGCAACAGTCATGGGTGTTAACTTGTATTCAAGTTGACAAACGATTGTCCCTTTCGTCGTATTAAAAACAGCATACATTCCATCTGCTGGATCTACCGGAACTTGACCAAAGACCGTTAAAATGGTTGAGGCTACATAACTTATACTTAAAATTACTTTTCTCATCTTATTTTTCAATTTCAATTAACTCTACTTCAAATACCAATGGCATGTAAGCTTTAATCGTTGGAGAAGGTGAACTTGGTCCATATGCTAATTCCTGAGGGATATAAAAACGGTATTTAGCTCCAACTTTCATCAATTGAACACCTTCTGTCCATCCCTTAATCACTTGGTCCAAACCAAATGAAATTGGCTCTCCGCGATCAACTGAACTATCAAACACCACACCTTCTGGCGTTGTTCCATGGTAATGCACTTTTACTTTTGACGTTGCGGTAGGGCGCTCTCCTTTTCCTTCTGTTAAGACTTCGTATTGCAACCCAGAAGCAGTAACGGTCACTCCTTTTCTTTTCGCGTTTTTCGCTAAAAACTCTTCGCCTACTTGCTTGTATGCCATATTGTTCATTTCCTCCTGAGCCTGAGTTGCCTGTTGTTTTTGCTGAAAATAACCATTCAACATCGCATTTCCAGGATCCGAACACATGGGCGCTTGTTTCGTCATCGCATCTTGAAGTCCTTTGATCAGCATATTAACATTCGCCTCACTAAAATCCTTTACGATACTTGCTCCGATATTCATTCCAACCAAATAGCTTACAGAATCTACTTTTGTTAATTGTGCATTTGCATTCACGCTAAACATTAATGCGGTGATTGCTAGTGTTTTTTTCATCATTTTATTTATTTTTAATTACGGGTATCTATTCCCCAAAGCATTTTGTTTCGAATGGTATCGAGGAAATTATTGTCCTCAAATTTAATAACATTTATCATAAATTCCGCCTTCGTCACCACAACATCTTCACCTTGTTTGATGTGCTTCGAAACGCCATCTAAGCTAAGTAGGTAACTTCGATCTCTTCCTTCAACACTCAAGGTGATTGGCATGTGATCAGGTACAACTACCGGACGAACATTCAAGTTGTGCGGAGCAATGGGTGTCAATATATGTACTTGGCAACCAGGAGTTATAATGGGTCCACCGCAACTAAGGCTATAAGCTGTAGATCCTGTTGGCGTGGCAACAATCAATCCATCAGCCCAGTAAGAATTTAAGAATTTTTTATCCAAATAGGCATGAACAGTGACCATCGAAGAGGTATCTTTTTTCTGTAAAGTCAATTCATTCAAGGCGAAATTATCTTCACCAAAAACATCTTCCATCGTAGAAACACGCAATAAAGATCGCTTTTGAAAATCGAATTGTTTATCCCTAACCTGTGCTAGTTTATCGTAAATATGATCCTTAGAAATATTGGACAAAAATCCAAGTCTGCCTGTATTGATTCCCATGATAGGCACCTCAGAATCGCGAATATAAGAAACCGCTTTTAAAAAGGTTCCATCTCCGCCAAGACTAATCAGTAGATCAATTCCAGCGTGAAAATCTTTGTGATTGTTGAATGTTTCGTAGCTTGTTGCAATTCCGGCTTTCGTTATGAGTTGATCTTTTAGTTCCTCCTCTAAAACAGCTTTCCATCCAAAATCTGCAATGTGCTTAAGCACTTCGACGAAAAACGCACTCGTTTGTTTATTTATTTTTCTACCGTAGATTGCTACTCTCATGGTTACAATTTTAAGTATTGAAGTAATGTGTCATATCTCCATTGCATGTCTTCATCTTCCTGTCCATTTTGGAAAGAAGCTTTCACCGTATAATCATAGCGTTCAAAGGTGCGAATGATGCTACTCAAATCGTAACTATTCACTTTGATTGTCACATCTATTTTCATGGAGTCTTGCTGAGAGGTCATAAAAACACTTAAAATTCGAGCGTTATTACTTTCAACGATTTGTGCAATTTGAGAGAGTTGGTAATCGCTTGAATTCATTTCCAAAACAATGATTCCCCCGCTTTCTTTAATGCTTCCTGTATTAGCCAAAAGTGTCATTACTTGGTATACACTGCAACATCCTAGGTAATTTTCTTGTTGATCTAAAATGGGAACGACACTTAACTTAAATTCTGCCATTTTGGCTATGACATCATACATATGGGCATGACCGTAAATAAATGGACGTGGTAAATGCTGGAATAATCGATCTAAATTTTCATTCAAATTGAGGTGATCGAGAATATCTGATTCCGAAACTACCCCAACAAAGTTGCCGTTTTTAAGCACGGGAAGGTGAGAAACCTTAAATTCCTCCATCCAACTCAATGCCTTTTCCCCTGAATCTGTGTGGATTAAGGGAGGGATTTCGTCTGTTATTAAATCAATTGCTCTCATACGCGTCGCCAAAGTAGTAAAATCCTTTCAGAGTTCTTACTTTTGTGTGTCAAATTTTGTGCCATGACAAGACTGAGTGTGAACATCAACAAAATTGCTACGCTTCGAAATGCCCGAGGTGGAGAAATGCCCAATGTGGTACAATTTGCCATGGACTGTGAGCGATTTGGTGCGCAAGGAATTACGGTGCATCCTCGTCCAGATGAACGACACATCACAACAAAAGACACCTATGACATCGCGAAAGTTGTTCAGACAGAATACAACATAGAAGGATATCCAGATAGCCGTTATTTGACGCTTATTTCCGACATACGACCTACACAGGCGACATTAGTTCCTGACGGACCGGATGTACTTACCTCAAATGCGGGTTGGGATACGGATAAGCACCAAGATTTTTTGAGTGAAACCTTACAAGAAATTTCATCTCGCGGTGTTCGCACTTCCTTATTCATCGAACCAAATAAACATTGGATTGAGCTAGCGAAAAAAGCTGGTGCAGACCGAATCGAGTTATATACGGGTCCTTATGCTGACTTTTTTGGAAAGGATCCTGTAAAAGCACTAAGCGCTTATCTTGAAGCGATTGAGTTTGCCGTTTCTATAGGTTTGGGCATCAATGCTGGACATGATTTGAACCAGGATAATCTACGTTATTTCAAAACGGAAGTTTGTCAATTGGATGAAGTTTCCATCGGACATGCCTTAATCTCCGATGCCTTGTACCTTGGAATAGAAAACACCATCCAGCGCTATTTACACTTGTTGCGTGACTAATTAAATCTGATTAATGGTGCGATGTGGATATGGGATTTGAATAGCATATTCCCTAAACAAGCGGTCGATTTCAAAACGAATTTCCGACTTATAAATATCGATGTCCCAACTATGGTCTGCCCAAAATATTAATTCCAATCCTAAACCATTTTCACCAAAATCTGCTAAACTCACAAAAACCGGATGGCTTTTTTTGACTTTCGGATGCGCCATGGCTGCTTGAATTAACAAACGTTTAATTAATTCTGTGTCGGCTCCAAAATCTACGGTTACATTAATTTTAAACCTCGTCAATTCAGAACCGTGACTCCAATTTTCAATTTGTTCTTGTGTTAATCGTGTATTTGGAATGATGAGTACATTTCCTTCACGGGTTTGAATTTGCGTTGTTCGAACACTAATTCTCAGGATTTTTGCAACGATGGCATCCGTTGATTTCTGTGAACTTTTAGATGTACCATGAATTTCAACAATGTCTCCTACCCGCAAATTACCTTCTACTAATAAAACTACTCCGCCTATCATGTCCTTGAACACATCTTGTAAACCGAGTCCAATTCCAACTAACAATCCAACCGAACTAGTGAGAATGATTACCAAGTCAATGTTGAGTAGCTGAAAGCAAAAAAGAATGGAAAATACATAGATGACATATTTCGCAATCTGAATGTATACATATTCGGATGCCGCATCGTAATTGGTGTTTCGTTTGAATTTGCGACCGATGTATAATTTACTCAGGTTAATCAGCATCCTTGCGCCAAAGAATACCGATACGATGATCAACAAATCCTTGAAATCAATTTTGATGGACCCTAAATCGATGAATTTGTAGGTCAAAAACTTGTTGAAGGTAACGTGATGGTTATTGAACTTGAAACTCAATACTGCGACATAAATTGCGAGTAAATACACACTTTGACTTAATAACTTCAACCAAGCCAATTGCCTGCCTTCTAGGTTGATATGAGTCGTTTTCACGTAACGTTTGAGCAGTCGGTGAACGATTCGACGTAAGATAGCGGCAATTAAAAAAATGAGTGTTAAAAACACCAAGTTCCAAAAGCATATTTTATAAGGACCGATATGAAAAAGTGTCGTGCTCAACATACTATCTGGTAATGATCCTCCCTAATTTTTCCGAAAACTCTTTTCTCACTTTTGCATACACCATTTGTTCGGAGAGCAATAGAATTAAATCTTCTCCTTGTGGGTTTTTCTCTTTCAATTCACGCTGTAATCCTTGGATATGCTGCTCCACTTTGATGAGTTTGAAGTGATAAATCGCATTCATCACAGATTCGTATAAATTATCTTCCTCTGATTTCGTGTGTATATTATATTTTCCGACCCAATTGTGGCTTAATTCTCTGTCATCGCTTTCCAAATCACTCACGAATGCCACAATCTCCTGATTTTCCATTCGTTTCAAATACGAGGCAGAAAGGAGGGTGTTATCCTTTATTCCGTCCATGAACAATCCATAGATTTCACGGTAAAGCGGTTGTTCAATGCGCAAATCATCACTTTCAATTTCTTGAATAATGAGTTCGATGACACTTGTTGATTTATCCTCGTTTCCAATTTCTTTGATCAGGACCTCACGCGTTCCGTATTTAATCATCATGCGGATGATTTCATCCTCGTGCTTAATATCCACGGATGTTTGATCTGCTTCTTGACTTTGAATAAATCGATCATCCTGCAACAAATTGGAACTTTCCTTCGGTAGATCTAGCTCCTTTATTAGCGGTTCTTGCAATTGCTTAGCCATGCTGGATTTCCGCAAGCGCATCAATTCACTGTTGACAATGGATTCAGAAATCTCAAATTGGCGAGCTATTTCCTGAATGTAAACACTACGCGTAATTTGATCGGGAATTAAGGAAACCGAATGAACAATTTCTTTGATTAATTCTGATTTGCGAATGGGGTCATTCACGCCATCAGACAACAAAATCGAAGCCTTAAAGGTGATGAAATCTTGTTTGTGGGATTTGATATATTCTTCAAGTTCACTTGAACTTCGGGACTTTGAAAAAGAATCTGGATCCTCGCCATCTGGAAAAAGCACAACTTTCACATTCATGCCCTCCTCTAAAATCAAATCGATTCCACGAAAACTCGCTTTGATTCCGGCTGCATCGCCATCATACAAAATCGTCAAATTTTTCGTGTAACGCTTCACCAACTTTACTTGTTCTTTCGTCAACGAGGTACCAGAAGAAGAAACCACGTGTTGCATTCCCGCTTGATGCATACTTATAACATCCGTATATCCTTCACATAGCAAACACTCGTCGTATTTGACGACATCACCTTTAGCAAAGTACAATCCATAAAGGATTTCACTTTTGTTGTAGATGATACTTTCTGGTGAATTGAAATACTTTGCGATTTTTTTATCCGCAAGCAAGGTACGTCCTCCGAAGCCTAAAACACGACCAGAAATACTATGAATAGGAAAAATCACACGTCCACGGAAGAAATCGAAGGAACGATCATCCTTGGTTTTAACGAGTCCAACTTTTTCGAGGTAATCTAACTTATAGCCCTTTTCGAGTGCTTTTTTCGTGAAATCATCTCCTTTGTTGAGGCAATATCCGAGTTGAAAACGTTCGATGATGTCTTTACGAAATCCACGTTCTTCGAAATAGGAAAGTCCAAT
>CAIOSO010000067.1 GCA_903860985.1 uncultured Flavobacteriales bacterium | reverse complement strand
GAGATTCAAAAAGTGGTTAGACACGATCCCTGACTAAAATAATACATTCATGGAAATCATATTATTTGCCATTCTATTCAGCGCTGGACTAGGATTCTTCGCGTACAACGCATGGAAAGTGCGCTACAACATTTTACTTGGACAAGACATTGACCGCTCCGACCGCAAAGGAGAACGTTTAAAAACAATGATTTTGGTTGCTTTTGGACAAAAGAAAATGTTCTCTAGACCCATTCCTGCATTGTTGCATTTAGCCATTTATGTAGCATTTGTTATTACGCAAATCGAACTCATCGAAATTGCCATTGATGGTTTAAGTGGACATCACCGATTCTTTTATTTCAAACTGGGTGGATTTTATACCTTCATGATCAGTTTCATTGAAATCCTCTCGGTATTAGCATTTGTTGCCACGTTGGCATTCTTAATTCGAAGAAACTTATTGAAACTTCCACGTTTCACGATGAAGGAACTCATCGGTTGGCCTACGAAAGATGCGAACATCATTCTGATTGCCGAAATCGTTCTGATTTGCTGTATTTTCAGCATGAATGGTGCAGACGAAGTATTGTATAGCCGTGGAGGATCTCACGTCGAATTTGCGAAAGGTCATTATGATTTTGCTATTTCCTCGTGGATGGGTCCATTGTTATTTGAAAACTTAAGCATCGATGCACTTCACGTAATAGAACGCATTGGATGGTGGGGACACATTTTGATGGTGTTTGCGTTTTTGAACTACCTGCCCTATTCCAAACATTTTCACGTTTTGTTGGCTTTCCCGAATACGTATTACTCCAACTTGGAGCAAAAAGGAAAGTTCACCAATATGGAATCCGTTACCAATGAAGTGAAGTTGATGTTAGATCCAAATGCGGATCCCTATGCTGCACAAGCGAATCCAGAAGAAACACCGAAACGTTTTGGTGCAAAAGATGTGACTGATTTGACTTGGAAAAACTTATTGGACGCCTACACCTGTACCGAATGTGGACGCTGTTCCTCTTCTTGTCCGGCAAATGTAACTGGTAAACTTTTGTCTCCACGTAAGATTATGATGGATACCCGTGATCGATTGGTGGAAGTCGGTGAAAACTACCGCAAACATGGAAAAGGATACGATGACGGTAAGAGTTTAATTGGAGATTATATCACAGAAGAAGAACTTTGGGCATGTACCAGTTGTAATGCGTGTGTGCAAGAATGTCCGGTGAACATTGATCCATTATCCATTATCGTTGACTTACGACGCTATTTGGTAATGGAAGAATCGAAGGTGCCAAGTGAGTTGACAGGAATGTTAACGAACATCGAAAACAACGGTGCACCATGGCAATTTGCTCAAACCGAACGTTTAAATTGGGCAAACGAAGATTAAGACAAGTAGCTAATTAAGCAAAAATACTGACTATGATAGTTCCAACAATGGCCGAGAAAATGGCAAATGGCGAATCACCTGATATTTTATTTTGGGTTGGTTGCGCTGGTAGTTTTGATGACCGCGCAAAAAAAATCACCAAAGCAATTGTGAAAATCTTGAACAAGTGTCAGGTGAACTTTGCCGTTCTTGGGACAGAGGAAAGTTGTTCTGGAGACCCAGCAAAACGCGCTGGAAACGAATTTACGTTTCAAATGCAGGCAATGATGAACATTGAAGTTCTGAATGCATATGAAGTGAAAAAAATCGTTACTGCTTGTCCGCATTGTTTTAACACCCTTAAAAATGAATACCCAGAACTTGGTGGAAACTATGAAGTCATTCACCATACGCAATTGATCCAAGATTTGATCAATACGGGAAAACTCGCTTTAGAAGGCGGGGAAACCTTCAAAGGAAAGAAAATTACCTTCCACGATCCATGTTATTTGGGACGAGCGAACGATGTCTACGAAGCACCACGTTCCTTGATTGAAAAATTGGATGCCGAATTAGTTGAAATGAAACGTTGCAAGACCAAGGGACTCTGTTGTGGAGCTGGAGGCGCGCAAATGTTCAAAGAAGCAGAGAAAGGCAACAAGGAAATCAATATAGAGCGCACAGAGGACGCGTTAGAGACACAAGCAGAGATAATCGCTACTGGATGTCCGTTTTGCAACACGATGATGACAGACGGCGTGAAAAACTTCGAGAAAGAAGGAGAAGTGAAAGTAATGGACGTTGCTGAATTAATTGCGCATGCTGCAGACTTATAACATTCCCGCACACTTTCCTGAGGATGCTCGTTTATGGGTATTTGTTGGTGATCGAAAAATGACGGCAACGGAAATTTCATGGTTAAATGAGTCCTTGACGCACTTTGTCTCCTCGTGGCAAACGCATGGAAAATCGCTAGATGCAGTTGGATTCGTTTTACACGAAGCAGCAATTGCAATTTTAGCCAATGAGAATGCGGTGAAAGCTTCTGGATGTTCGATGGATAAAATCAATCACTTCGTGAAAGACGCTGGCGCACAAATATCCATTGATTTCTTTAACCGAATGAACGTGCTAAAACCGGATTCGAATGGAGACTATGAACTCGGTATGTATGAAATGGGAGCAGATAACATGATTCATTCTGCCATGCAGGTGTGGAAGGAGCTAGTAAATCTTAGTTAGAATTAACCTTTAATACGAACTCGTCACTCCACCAATTTGTTCGATGGGATGCCACGTCGTTTTGATTTCCTGAAAACTGGATATATACCTTATTCCTTGAGCGGATTCATGTGACCAATCGCTATCCATAACCAACACTCTTTTGAGGTTGTCAACCGCAGAAAGCTGCGTTGATTTTACCATTTCAGTAACTGCGTTCGAGAGGAAAATGGCGTTAACATCCATATGTTCTGCTAAGGTTGGTAGCATTTCTTCTGCTGATCCTGTGAGGATATTTACAACTCCTGCCGGCAAATCTGACGTTTCCAGTACTTCCGCGAAACTGATGGAACAAAGAGGAAGTACCTCAGACGCGATTAATACAACCGTATTTCCGCCAGCAATAACAGGCATCAATTGGGAAACTAAGCCAAGTAAGCTCGTATCTTGATCCGCCACAATTCCCACCACACCTGTTGGTTCAGCCATGGAAAAATTAAAATGTGAAGAGTTCACAGGATTGACTGAACTTAAGATTTGCTGGTACTTGTCACACCATCCGGCGTAATAAACGATTCTATCGATGCAAATTTCGATTTCATTCGTTGCCGATTCAATGCTTTGACCCTGCTGAGTTAGTTCTTCAATGAATTGCGTTTTGCGTCCTGCTAACATTTCCGCCATGCGGTACAAAATTTGTCCACGGTTGAATGCGCTACGCTCCGACCATGTACCTACTGCTTTACGGGCAGCTTGAACTGCGTTACGGATATCCTTTTTCGACGACTGGCAAACGTTGGCAATCGGATTTCCGTTTGCGTCCTTCACCACATACGTTCGTCCTGATTCCGTTCTAGGAAATTGTCCGCCGATGTAGATTTTGTATGTTTTTAAGACGTTCATGATAATGTGTTAATGTGCTAATGTGCCAATTTGCTAATAATGGAATTACTTCAAATATGCTTCGAGTCCATGGAGTCCGCCTTCGCGTCCGAAACCACTTTCTTTGTAACCGCCGAACGGTGAAGCGGGATCAAATTTATTGTAGGTATTTGCCCAAATGACTCCAGCGCGTAATTTAGAAGTCAAATTAAAAATACGCGAACCTTTGTCCGACCATACTCCGGCCGCTAATCCATACGGTGAATTGTTCGCTTTTTGAATGACCTCATCAATTGTTCTAAAGGTCTGAACGGTTAATACCGGTCCAAAAATCTCCTCTTGTGAAATGACACTTGATTGAGCCACATTCGTAAAAATCGTAGGTCGGAAATAGAAACCTTTCCCAGGAATCTCACAAGCAACTTGAAACATTTCAGCTCCTTCGTTGATGCCGATTTTTACGTATTTTTCTATGGTTTCCAATTGTTCTTTTGAATTGATGGCACCAATGTCCGTATTCTTATCTAGTGGGTTTCCTACATACAAACTTTGCATGCGTTGTTTCAATTTTCGGACGAGCTCATCTGCAATAGATTCTTGAACATACAAGCGTGAGCCCGCACAACAGACGTGTCCTTGATTGAAGAAAATCCCATTCACAATTCCTTCTACCGCTTGATCGATAGGCGCATCCTCCAATACAATATTCGCCGATTTTCCGCCCAATTCTAAACTCACTTTTTTCGCTGTTCCCGCCACCGCTTTTTGAATCAACTTACCGACAGCCGTCGATCCTGTGAAGGCGATTTTATCAATATCGGGATGGTTGACAATCGCCGCGCCTGTATCTCCGTGTCCTGTTATAATATTAACAACTCCTGCTGGCAATCCAGAAGCCTCAATGATCTCAGCTAATTTTAAGGCAGTCAATGATGTGCTTTCCGCCGGTTTTAATACCACGGTATTTCCTGCAGCGAGTGCCGGAGCAATTTTCCAAGCTGCCATCAACAAAGGAAAATTCCAAGGGATGATTTGTCCTGCAACGCCTAACGATTGTATATTTCTATGAGGAAAAGCATCTTGCAATTTATCCGCCCATCCAGCGTAATAGAAAAAATGGTTGCATGCCAAGGGAACATCGATGTCCCGCGATTCACGAATGGGTTTCCCTCCATCAAGCGTTTCAATGACAGCTAATTCACGTGCATGCTCTTGCATCAATCGAGCAATTCTGAAGATGTACTTTGCGCGTTCTGAGGGCTTCATGACAGACCAAACCTCCACGTATGCTTTGCGCGCAGCTTTTACTGCTAAATCGACATCCGACTCCGATGCCCATGCGATTTCCGCTAATTTCTCTTCATTCGCTGGATTGATGGAATCAAAGTATTTATTGGAACTTGGTTTCACCCATTTTCCATCAATGAAAAGATCGTATTTATCTTTTAGCTGAATATGTTTAGTCCCCTCTAGTGAAGGTGCATATTCCCATTTATTGTTTGAATCTGTCATAATTAATCGATCGTAAAATAATCAGCGGATTGATATTTACCGGTTACTTGTTTCATATATTGCATCAACACATCATTTGCGAGGCTACTAGCACCGAAGCGAAACCATTCGTTTGTCAACCATGCTTCACCTAGAATTTCATTGACCATCACTAAATTATGCAATGCTAACTTGGAGGTGGAAATTCCACCCGCGGGTTTCATTCCAACCATTTTTCCCGTTCGGTCAAAGTGATCCCGAATGGCCATTAGCATGGTAAACGTTACTTGCATGGTTGCAGCCGGTTGAATTTTTCCGGTGGATGTTTTAATGAAATCTGCTCCCGCATGGATGGCAATATCGCTCGCACGACGCACCTGATCCAATGTTGCTAACTCGCCAGTCTCCAAAATCACTTTTAAACGTTTCGATCCGCAAATTTCTTTGATCGCAGCAATTTCATCGAACACAAATTCATGTTCGCCAGCCAAAAACTTACCACGTGAGATGACCATGTCGATTTCATCTGCGCCGGCATCAATCGCAAATTGGGTGTCTATTTTTTTTACTTCGAAAGGCGCTTGACCGGATGGAAAAGCAGTAGAAACGGAAGCGATTTTTATGGGTGAGTCTTTTAACACTTCTCTCGCAACATTGACCATACTCGGATACACGCACACTGCCGCTACGGTCGGTAATCCATCATACACATCATGTAAATGTTGTGCTTTGTAGCACATTTGACGTACTTTATTCGGAGTATCTTTTCCTTCTAGGGTTGTCAAATCAATCATAGAAAGCACCATGAAAAGTCCTTGTATTTTGCTTGGACCTTTTATGCTTCTTGTTTGAAATCTTGAAATGCGTTCTTCCACCCCGACTTTATCAATCGTTGTGGAAAATGGAACTTCAGAAAATTGATTTTTTTGAGCGGTCATGTTGTATCCTTAGCTCAAAAGTAGAAAAAAGAAGGACGTGACTAATTATTCTTCGTCAGAATCGTCATCTTCGTCAGCATCATCAGCCGGTTCTTCGAAATCATCATCTTCTTCGTCCTCTGCTTCGTCATCTTTTATATCCGCTACTTCATCAAAATCATCCTCTTCGACTTCAGCAACTGGCTTCGCTTTCGGGATGATTTTGCTCACTTTCACCAAATAGATGACTTCATCTGTTTCCCAGATGAGTGCGTCCAATGTTTCTCCCGTTGGCGTTTTGATGGTCGTTAAATGATTGATGTATCCATCCGGATAATCCCTGAGAATTTGTTTTTTCTGGTCAATGGATAATTTATCGTAACTGATAATAGCTCTTCTCTTCGACATAGTTTGATGAATAATTATAAGGCAAAATTAAATTTTTTGGTTTTCCAAAAAACAATCTTTCCGAAAATTTTAAAAATATTTTTTTGAATTAAAAATGAACTGGATATTAACCCGCTGTTATTGAATAAACAAGCTATCTTTTTTCTCGGGAAAAATAATGAGAACTTGTTCCTACATTTGCACGCGAATCCTTATCTTTAACTTATGTCCAAAACAAAATCAGCGTTTTTCTGTCAAAATTGTGGTCACGAAGCCCCAAAATGGCTTGGGAAGTGTCCGTCTTGTCAGGAATGGAATACATTCGTTGAAGAGATTTTGGAGAAAACCACAAAACATGTCGTTTCCTTTTCGAAAGAAACAAAAGCGAGTAAACCCCTATTGATTCAAGATGTTGAACAAAGTGAGGAAAATCGCATTTTTTTGCAGGACTTTGAACTCAACCGGGTAATGGGTGGAGGAATTGTTTTGGGGTCAATTTCACTGTTAGGAGGAGATCCAGGAATTGGTAAATCAACGCTTTTGCTTCAATTAGCCATCAAAGAACGGCTGAAAGTTTTGTATGTCTCCGGAGAGGAAAGCGATCAACAGATCCGTATGCGTGCGGAACGACTCGGATTGGAAAATGATCAGTGTTACTTGTTAACGGAAACCAATCTTCAGCAAATTTTAATACAAGCAAACGAAGTTCAACCGCAATTATTAGTGATTGATTCTATTCAAACACTTCACACAAACTCCATTGAAAGTTCGCCTGGAAGTGTTGCTCAAGTTCGTGAATGTACCGCAAATCTGCTGCGCTTCGCTAAGCAAACCAACATTCCGGTATTCCTCATTGGACACATCACAAAAGATGGAATGATTGCTGGACCAAAAGTTTTGGAACACATGGTGGATACGGTATTGCAGTTTGAAGGTGACCGACATCATATTTACCGATTACTTCGTTCGATTAAAAATCGATTTGGCTCAACAAATGAGCTTGGGATATACTCTATGCAAGGACACGGACTGGTTCCCGTTGAAAATCCTTCGGAGGTACTTGTTTCAGCAAATGAAGATTTAAGCGGTGTAGCCGTTGCCTCCATGGTAGATGGCATACGTCCCATATTAATTGAAGTACAAGCCTTGGTGAGCTCTGCTGCATATGGAACACCACAGCGTTCATCAACGGGATTTGATGTCAAGCGCTTGAACATGTTATTGGCAGTATTAGAGAAAAGATGTGGATTTCGTTTGGCCGCTAAAGATGTCTTTTTGAACATCGCGGGTGGGATAAAAGTCGATGACCCTGCAATAGATTTGGCTGTGGCGATGGCGATATTATCTTCCAATGCCGATTTGGCCATTCCAAAAACGGTGTCTTTCGCAGCAGAAATTGGATTATCGGGTGAACTTCGTCCGGTTAATCGATTGGAGCAACGCCTCTCTGAGCTGGAGAAAATGGGCTATGAAAAAATCATTGTTTCCTCCTACTCTAAAGGTATTGAAAAGAAACACAAGCATATTCAAATTGTTCCTTGTGCTAAAATTGAAGAGGTCGTTCGCGCCGTTTTCGCATAACTTAACTTATCTATGTCAAAATTAGTTCTCGTACCAACACCAATAGGAAATTTAGAAGACATCACCTTGCGCAGTTTGCGCTATTTAAAAGAAGCAGACTTGTTATTTGCGGAGGATACACGTGTAACATATAAACTTTTAAAGCACTATGATATTGCCAAGAAAGTATTACCATTTCATGCACACAATGAACACCGTTTCTTAGAAAAAAGCATAGAAATCATCGAACAACAAAATTGTACCGTACTCGTTTCAGATGCCGGCACTCCTGGGATTTCCGATCCGGGATTTTTACTCGTTCGCGCTTGTGTGGAGAGAGGAATCGAAGTGGAATGTCTTCCCGGCCCAACGGCATTCGTTCCTGCATTGGTTTCCAGCGGTTTTCCGTGCGATAAATTCATTTTTGAAGGGTTCCTTCCACATAAAAAAGGCCGACAAACAAGGTTAAAATTTTTAGCACAAGAAGCCAGAACGATGGTGTTGTATGAGTCCCCGCATCGCTTGGTGAAAACACTCGAGCAAATGATGGAATTCTTTGAACCGGAACGTCAAGTTGTTGTCGCTCGTGAGCTCACAAAGATGTTTGAGACATATCATCGAGGAAACGTTCAAGAACAGCTTGCCTATTTCAAAGCGAATCCACCTAAAGGAGAAATCGTTTTATTAATTAAAGGCTTGGAAGACTAACAATCGGTCAAATTCCATTAATTTTGAAAGGTGCAATTTAAAAACGTCATAGGTCAAACTGAATTAAAATCGGATTTCATTCGAGAAATCAAACATGGAAAAATTGCGCATGCTCAACTTTTCATGGGGTCCTTGGGTAACGGTGGACTCCCACTTGCTTTAGGATTTATACAGTATTTATTTTGCAAAAATCCAACAGACACAGATAGTTGCGGCGTTTGTCCCTCCTGTTTGAAAGTGCAGGACTTGCAGCACCCGGATGTACATTTCGTGTTTCCCGTTGTTCAAGCAATTAGCAAATCTTCAGATTTCTTTTTAGCAGATTGGCGCAAACAAGTGAAAGAAGAGCCCTATTTCGATGCCTATTCGTGGACAAAACGCATAGATTCGAAGGAGCGAAAACCAATAATCGGAACAGAAGAAAGTGCGGAAATCATCCGT
Source organism: uncultured Flavobacteriales bacterium (assembly GCA_903860985.1). Taxonomy (GTDB): domain Bacteria; phylum Bacteroidota; class Bacteroidia; order Flavobacteriales_D; family Crocinitomicaceae; genus UBA952. Next base: position 9,184 of record CAIOSO010000067.1, on the reverse strand, counting down.
AAATTAAACTTAAAATCCTACGAAGGCGGATATAAGGTCATGTTGATTTGGCTGCCTGAAGAAATGAATTCTACTTGTTCCAATAAACTCTTGAAGATTTTAGAAGAACCCCCGAAGGACACTTTGTTTTTATTGGTCTCCGAAGATCCATCCAAACTTTTAGTGACGATTCAGTCCCGTACACAATTTGTACGTATTCCCAGAATTGAAAGTGATTCTTTGACTCAAGAATTAAGCACTCGCTTTCAAATAGATCCAACGCAAGCAGCATCCATAACGGCTTTTTCTGAAGGAAATTTTATTCAGGCATGTGATTTTCTCAATGCTTCGGATGACAAAGGCATTTACCGAGAGCATTTCATTCAGTTAATGCGAACCTCGTATAAAAAAGATGTACTAGGAATGATGCAGTGGGCAGATGTACTAGCATCAGAAGGCAAGGAACGTCAGAAATTATTTATTCAATATGCCTTGCATATGTTCCGTCAAAGTTTATTGTCCAATTACATGGGCGACGTGTTATTGCGTATTTCAACGGAAGAAGAACAATTTTTAAAAAATTTCGCCCCTTTCATCTCTGGAAATAACATCAGGGACTTCATTGAAACATTTGATGACGCATACTATCACATTGATCGCAATGCCAATGCACGCATTCTTTTCACACAGATGTGTTTTCAAACGATGCGTTTCATCCACCAAGCATAATTCGTTTCACTGAAATGATTAACTTTACCTAAAAATAAATTATGGGTTGCTCATCATGCAGTAGTGGCGGTGGAATACCGAATGGTTGTAAGAACAATGGTACTTGCAGCAGTGGCGGTTGTAATAAATTGGAAGTGTATGATTGGTTAGCGAATATCGCCTTACCGGCAGGACAAGCACCATACGACATTGTAGAGGTACGATTTAAAAATGCGAGAAAAGCTTTTTACCGCAATGCGGCTCATTTAACCTTACAGATCGGTGATTTAGTGATTGTTGATACAGCTCCAGGTTACGACGTTGGTGTTGTTTCCGTAGTTGGAGAGTTAGCGCGAGTACAGGTCAAGAAAAAAGCTCCAAACTTCAAGGCGATGGAAGCGCGTAAAATCATGCGCATTGCCAATCAAGAAGAAATTGATAAATGGATTAAAGGTAGGTCGCTTGAAAAAGATTTAATGACTCAATCGCGCACCTTAGCGATGAATTTAAACCTCGATATGAAAATATCCGACGTTGAATATCAGGGTGATTTAAGTAAAGCAACGTTTTACTACACCGCAGAGGGACGCGTTGATTTTCGTCAGTTGATTAAGGACATGGCCGATAAATTCCGTGTTCGTATTGAAATGCGTCAGATTGGAAGCCGTCAAGAGTCCTCCCGTTTGGGTGGAATTGGTTCATGTGGGCGAGAATTGTGTTGTTCAACGTGGTTGACAGATTTCAGATCTGTTTCTACTTCAGCTGCACGTTATCAGCAGTTATCATTGAATCCACAGAAACTTGCTGGACAATGTGGAAAGTTGAAGTGTTGTTTGAACTATGAATTGGACATGTATTTAGATGCAATCAAGTCCTTTCCAAAAACAGACACAAAACTTCACACAGAAAAAGGAGATGCTTTTCACATTAAAACGGATGTATTCAAACGAATTATTTGGTACGCTTATCCGGGTGAAATGGGAACAATTGCCTTGAGTCCAGAACGCGTTGCGGAAATTAAAAAACTGAACAAAGACGGAGTTAAACCAAAAGACCTATTGGAATTCATCAAAGTAGAGAAAGTAGTTGAAATGGGTTATCAAAATGTTGTTGGACAAGATAGTGTCAACCGTTTTGAGAAGAGTTTCGTGAAGAAAAAACGTCCAAACAACAAAAAACGCAATCCCAACAGTCCAAATGTGACTTCGGAAGCGTCCAATGTAAAAGGAAACAGACCACCAAACTCAGGGAAGCCAAGAGGAAATCATCCACAAGGAAACAAGGGGAATAATAACGAAAACAAAGCAACTAAATCCGAAAATACAAGTCAAAACAAAGGGGATAATAATGCACAGAGCTAGTTTATATTTGGTGTTATGTTTGCTTCTTTTTTCCTGTAAAGAGGTTTCTTTTTACACGAAATCATATTCATTTTCAAATCAAATTTGGAAGCAAGAAGTGAAGCCCGTTTTCAAAGTGGATATTCAAGACACCAGCATTCTATACGATTTCGTCGTTACCATTCGAACCACTACCGATTACGCATACAATAATCTTTGGGTTTTTCTAAGTACAAAACCACCTCACGAACAAGAAGTGCGCGAGCCATATGAGATTAAAACGACTTATCCAGATGGAAATTGGATTGGAAAAAAAACAGGTACTGTAGTAGAGCATGAATTAATCTTCAAAAGACGAAAAGTACCCTTTAAAGGGATGTACACCTTTACTTTTGAGCAAGCAATCACGCAGAAAACCGTTGATGAAGTGCTAGATATTTCGATGGAAGTAAAACGAGCAATTGAATAAGATGCGTTTTAGGCGTTTAACGAACGAGGAATTATTTGCATTAGAAACAGAATTTAAGCAATTCTTAGTTATTTCTGAACAGTACGACGAAGAATGGCGCGAATTAGTAGAAACAAGCCCTGAAAAAGCGGAAGAGTTTATTGTCTTATTCAGCGATCTTGTGTTGGAAAAGGTCTATCGTCAGGTAACTTATCTTGTGCATTTCAGTGACTCCATGGTCTCGTTTTTTGATGTCCGAAATAATCCACTTAAGGCATACCACATAAAGCGCTCAGATCATCTACCGCTTCAAGATGAGCCGGTCTTACAACAAGTACTAATGGAACATTTTGATCAACTTTCCTTTTACATTGGAGAAAAGTCGCTCGTTGGCGAAAAAGCAGATGAAGTTTTTGATTTAATCCGAAAAGGAAGCGAGGTCTGCGAAGAATCCTATTTCTTAAATTACACGGCGCATTTTACAAGAATCTAAAAAAAACCAATGTCAGGGCATCTTTTTTTGCTTTTCTCCGTTTATAAACATAAATTTGACTATTAATTGCCTTAACTACCGTCAACTATGAAAACATTCAAGTTCGCTATTATTGGATTTGCCCTCGTATCTTTATTCAGTGCATGTATTGAGCACGAAGTAATTCCGCCACCATCAAATAAAGTAGATTTAAACGCAAGCTTAATTGGATATGTGAATGGAACACAATTTGAATTAACTCAAAATGTGAATGGATATAATGCAACAACTTGGGATACAGCTGTTGTGATTGCTTCACCTGCACTTTCCAAAGTCATTTATACTTCAACGATTTTCTCAAACCAAAATGCTCAATCATTGAGTTTGATGTTTGGCACACTTGATTACGATGCTTCTGCGAATTCGGAGCCTACATTAAGTATGTTTAACGACTGGACAATGACAAATTCGGGAATTCCAATTTTATTCAAGGATAAAGCAACCATGGTTGCACAAAGCGTTGATGGTGTTCAAGTAACTTACACGGACAACACAGGAAAAGTTTGGTACTCGAGAGAAACTGACCCGGGACAAGTTGCGAACTTCACGATTTTGAAACAAGCTTCTGATGGAACTGGAGACTATTCTATGTTTGAAGCAACGTTCTCTTGTAAAGTTTGGTATGTCGACCCTCAAACAAGTGTTGCGTCTTCTTTAGACATCACCAATGCCAAGTATCGCGCTTGGTTTAAAAGGTAGTTTTCCCCATGAGTGAAGTTCTCAAAATAGCTATTATCGGCGATTACAACTTCACCTACAACGCCCATCACGCGACCAATTTATCTTTGGACCATGCATCTGATTTTCTGGAAACAGAAGTCAATTATTATTGGATTAAAATCAACGAAGCGATTCAACACAAACGTGTTTATTTCGAGCAATTTGATGGCATCTGGATTGCACCAGGACCCTTTCTCAATCATTTCTTTTTAAATGGCGTCTACAAATTGGTGTTGGAATCCAATGTTCCTGTTTTTTTAACTGGGGAAGGATACAAGTACTTTTTTGAATACCTCATCTCTACGCATCAGCTGAATCCATATGGAGAAAAATTGATATCAGACAACCTTATCGAAGGAAATCAATTTGAGCGCGTGACGATTTATCCCAAGACGAAGGATGTAGAAAAATTATATGAAAACTGTAATCATACGGAGCTCAGTTCCTCGCGTTTCAGTTTATACCCGCAACTTACCGATCAATTAGATGGTTATTTAATTGATATTGAAGCAACAAATCAATTTGATGATCCAGAGATTGTTACCTTAAAAAACCATCCCTTTTTTATGGCTTGCAGTTTTTGTCCGCAAATCTCTTCCACTCGCGACTTACCACATCCATTGATTTACACCTTCTTAAAAATGGCAAGAGAACTTTCTGCCTCAAAGTTCAGTCAATTGGTTTAGTGCTGAATAATACAGCAGGCATCTCACCGGTTTTTTAAAAATCTCTTCAAGTAATTTTCCATATGCCACAATTTGTTCCATGTGTTTCTGGTTCACTTTACCCGTTTTAAAATCAATCACAAGTACCTCATTCGTTTTCAACAAAACTTTATCCGGTTTCTTGACATCATTTTCTCCTGCAAGCACCACTTGTTCGTTGAACGACTTTTCGATATTCAATAGGTAATTTCCATCTTCCATTTTCTGCCAAAAAGCATTGGCACATTCACGCAATCGCGCTTCGTTTTTTTGTTCAATTAGTCCACTTTTTAGCAACGAAACCAATATTGCATATGTATCTTGCGCAGCTTGAGATTGGGACATCAACAAGTGAAAATCGTTTCCAAACCGTTGTTCTTCCATCTGCACATCGGATTCTTCTTGAAAGACTTTCCTAAATACAATATCCGGATACCACAAACGCTGACTAAAATCAACCGGAACATACAAATTGCTGACTTCTGTTTTCGGTTTCACCACGACTTCTGTTTGGCCAATTTGCAACAATCCCTCTTCACTCATCCCAAGGTTCATCGCCTCTAATTGGTCGTGAATCATTGCGCCAAATTTCACTTTTTCAAAATCATTGATGGCATATAACCTGAGTTCGGGACGGGTCATTCCAACATAGAAAAGATTCATTTTATCCAAAAGAATCAAATTATTTTCCTCGTTCGCGAATTGGACTAATTCCGGAATTTGTTGATTTTTACCAGGAAAGGCATATAGCATTTTATCACGTATTTCCATCAAGTATTTGGCCTTCGAGTTCATCGAAATATTAAAATCCATATTAGGAATAATCACGACTGGAAACTCTAATCCTTTTGATTTATGAATCGTCATGATTTTAAGTGCTGATTGTGTATCAGGCATCTGTAAAGCAATCTTATCTTTTTGTGCGTCAAAATATTCAAGGAAATGATGGATATCCGTTTGTCGAGCAAGTTGGAAGCCATAAATGACATCCATAAAGTGATGCAGGTAAGGTTCTTTAGTTTCGTGCCAATCCATCAACAGCATAAATTTTTGAACCAGGTCATAGACACTTTCGTAGGTTGTAAAGAACGAAGTAGTTCCTCCAAAGTGCTCTATTAAAAACCGCGTATCATTAAATATCCGAATGGACTTCCCATCTTTTTGAATCACTTCGAAATAGGAGAGGTAATCCGCAGTAGTGTAGGTGCCTTTCATTCTAAAATACAATTCTGCAAATCGTTTCGACTCGGTCGTTTTTTTAGGAGAGGCGCGTCTTCTGAGGTAAGAAAGAATCAATTGAACTTGCGCATCCTTCGAGACTAGGAGCGAATCTTGCGAAACCACTTGAATTTTTCGCTCTGTCAGTCCAATTGCCAGTTCATTGCCAAGTTTATTTGTCTCTGTCAAAATACAGATGTCACCAAGTTCAAATCCAGCTTGAATACTTTCCTCCACAAAGCCAATGACTTTCTCTAATCGCTCTTCAAAGGTCAAAGAATGCTTGATGGATTCAATATGAATGTACCCATTTTTCGTTTTCTCAGCTTGCTGTTTTAGTCCGTGGTAAAAATGCGCCATAGAGACTGGTAACTTTTTGGCTAATCCTTCAAAAAGCTCATTATTAAATTCTACAATTTCTTTAGCTGAACGATAGTTTGAATGCAAATCTCTTTTCAACCCGCTTCGAGCAAATTTTTGGCTTTTGTCCGCAATGAGGGGATCATTTTCAGGATTGTAAATCGATGGTAAACTCACGAATTGTTCTGCCAATCCGTTGTTGAAACGATAAATGGATTGTTTCGCGTCACCAACGATTAAATTCCAGCGGTTATGCGCTAAGGACTCCAGCATCAAGGGAATTAAATTTAACCATTGAAGACGAGAGGTATCTTGGAATTCATCCAACAGAAAATGTTCAAATCGTACACCTAATCGTTCATAAATATAAGGGGCTTCCTCATCTTTTACCAACTTACTAATTAGCTTATTAAATTCAGAAATTCGGATCAATTGTTCCTCATTCATCATGTTTTTCAATTGATTTCCGACATGTTGCAATAGCGCCATGTTAAAGAAATTTTTTCGATAAAGTTCAATCAAATTGTATGATGCTAAATCCTTCATGTAGCGGTCATTCAACTGAATAACATCCTGTTTGAGGGACGATGGGATGTCCAATTTTGAACCATCCTCCATGAGTTTCAAAAAAGACTCGGAAAACAATCCATCCTCATTAGAATTCATTTTCGGGAATTCCTTTTGAACATTTAACTTGGCGAAATTCCCTATTGTTTGTCCTTTATAAGGCACGTTTTCCGCCGTTAAACCCAATAGAAAAAATGCATCGTGTACCCGTTTCGCTTCGATTAATAGCGATGATAGAATTTGATTTCGGTCCTCAAATAAACGTGTATAATTTCCTTTTGTGAGTTCTAGCTGTAATAAATGTTGGATTTTTTCCGTGTTTTTTTCCTGGCTCAACATTCCAGAAAACTCAATCAATTGCCTGCGGAAATTCCAACTATTTCCATCCTCTAAGTTTGCCTTAGCGTATTGATACATCCATTCTGAAAGGTCTTCTGCGCCTGGAGCGCCTAGTTGATTCATCAATAAATCTACCACATCCTCGATGACTTGCTTTTCATTTAAAATCACCTCAAAATCTGCCGGTAAATCTAAATCGCGGGAAAAGGAACGGATGAGTCGCAAATTGAATTTATCAATCGTCGAAACGTGAAAATCTTCATACGCATGCAAGATTCCCTCCAAAGCCAACTTACTTCTTCGCACCAATTCAGCGCTGGAAAGTCCAGTTTCAACCTCCAATTCTTTTTTTATGTTTGCTGCTTTCGAATTCTCAGGATCCTCGTTTGCAATACCAAACAAGGTTGATAGAATTCGTTCTTTCATTTCACTCGCCGCCTTGTTTGTAAAGGTCATGGCGACAATGCTTTTGTATTTGCGCTTAAATTGAGCATCCATGAGTAAAATACTCAGGTATTCCAACACCAATTGATGCGTTTTTCCTGACCCAGCAGAGGCACTTAAAACACTGAGGGGATGGATATTTCGATCAATTTTCTGCATGTGTTAATTTATGATTTAGTTTTAAAAGGAATGTTGTGAGGATTTTTTAAAATTAACAACAAAATTTGATTGTTTTGGGTTAATTTTGTTACATGAAGAAATTACTGATACTTCTTGCCTTATTGCCAATACTTTGGAGCTGTGATCCAAAGGATCCAAAGCCAAATGATCCTGTTGCGGAAACGATTAAAGTCACCATAAATCCAACTTATGGTTCTGAATCTTTTTTCATGGATTCTATTTATACAACAGATGAAGGCTACAAAGTGAAGTTCACTGAATTGAACTGTTATTTTACCCTATTGGGAAATGGAACAAATCAATTAATCGAAGCAGCATTGTTTAACTACCGTGAAACGGGAGCTTTATTGGTTTCCAAAAGTGGTAGTCACGTAAATTACTCGAGTCTTTCGGGGAAAATTGGCGTGGATACGAGTTTAAATCACCTCGATCCTTCGGTCTTTCCAAATGATAGTCCATTAAACATTAGCAACGCTGGACCTATGCATTGGGGTTGGAATCCAGGCTATATTTTTATGAATATTGAAGGAAAAGTGGATACCATTGTTGACGCTACAAATAATTTAGATTTGAGCTTCAGTTTTCATGTTGGTACAGATACGTACTTACAATCATTTGATTTCACTGGAATTACATGGCAAGACAAAGGAAACAAGGTTTGGGAATTGCCATTGAAGTTAGATTTAGCAGTATTTTTGTCTAATCCATTGAGTCCAATAAATTTAAAAAATGAGCATTTAACGCATACTGCTGCTGGACAAGAGACCTTAACTCAAAAGGTCGTTCAAAATTTCAAAAATGCATTAACGACCAACTAATGAAACTCATTCTGGTGTTTTCCCTTTTGTTGCTTTTTGTTGCTTGTCGAAAAGACAAAGCAGACTATAATCCCACACCCTATCAGTTACAAATACCTTCTCATTTTCCAGACATGATTATTCCTTCAGATAATCCGATGACGGTAGAAGGAGTTGAACTTGGACGCTATTTATTTTACGAAAAACAACTAAGTGGGGATAATTCCATGAACTGTGCGACCTGTCACATGCCACAAAATTCCTTTTCAGATAATAATCAATATTCCGTTGGAATTGATGGCTTATTTGGAAATCGTCAATCGATGGCCTTAATCAATATCGGTTGGGAAAATTACTTTTTTTGGGATGGACGTAAAACGACGTTAGAGTCACAGATCATCGAACCAGTTGTCAATCCAATCGAAATGCATCAATCGTGGAAAGATGCCATTCATAAACTAAACGCCGATGTCAAGTACCGCAATCGCTTTTTCAGGGCTTTTGGCGAGGAAGGAGTTGATTCCGTAAAAGCAGCGAAGGCCATTGCACAGTTTATACGCACCATGATTTCTAGCGAATCGAAATACGATGTCATGTATAAATATGAGAATAATTTGGCTTTGAATGCTTCAGAACAGGCCTTGCTTTCCTCCATAGATTTGGATGAATGGGCTGGTTACGATTTATTCAAAAGTTTAAATGGTGCCGATTGTTTTCATTGTCACAATGGACCATTAATGCGGGTAAAGAAATTTAGCAACAACGGACTAGACGCCACATTTAGTGATTTAGGAAGAGGAGGGATTACTCAAAATCCTGAAGAAAATGGAAAATTCAAAGTCACAACG
>CAIOSO010000066.1 GCA_903860985.1 uncultured Flavobacteriales bacterium | reverse complement strand
TTGATTTCGATTATTACTTATTTCTCTTTTGAAATCATTAGGAGCAATTCTTGCACCTTGATTCGTGATCAAGGTGTCACTGATTTTACGTGCAGATTGCAGGGTGAAATGGACAGGTAACCCGGCTCCAATATCCAAAAAATGCTGATAATCTTTGATCATGGAGGATTCATTGGCCTCCACAAACTGAACATTGTTTTCTTGAAACTTTAATTTGTTCGCTACACCATTGAAACGATCTTTCCATATTCCAGATGAGACATTAGAAGAATTCACATTTAAATCAGTTCCAATTTCAGATAGATTTCCAAGTCCAAATTCCAATCCTATGTCCGTCTTTATTCCAAGTTCATTAACTTTTCTATCGAAAACTGTCCCTACTTCATTTCTTAGAGGCCGATAACTACCAGAAACTCCTTGACCAGAGACCGAAAAGATATCATAGGTTAAAGCCGCAATCGGCAAACAAGGTGTTCGTTTTGTATAGGCCCCATCATTTTCTCTGTAAAAGTCAATCATGGCTGAATCATTGTCTTGTGCCAGATTCAAATTCAAGTAACCATAAGCAGGAACTGAAATTTGTTTTTCTTTTAACCAATTAACACTGAAGTCTATATCAAAATTTTTAAATTTGTCATTACCAGAATTCATTAATCCTGAAAACGTCATTTTAAAATTTCCCGAATAACTATTTCGAGGCATACTAATAGAAGGAGTCACCTGCATACCCTGAGGAAAATTAAAAGTTGAACTAAATCTGGAGAAGTAATTGGCAACGTTTGAATTACTTTTATGAGAAAAATTTCTACTCGCACTTATTTGACTAATTTTAAGACCTTCACTGGTGTTAAAATTTAAGCCTCCACTTAAAGTGCTTTTAGACCCAAAGACACATGTAGGATTTACACTCAGTTGACCGTCACAAAACCCCAGATCAATAAAAAACTTTGAATCCTCTTTCTTTGGAATTCTACTTTTAAAACCTACTCCGACAATTGATGCCATCAATCCTTTATAATTGTCATAGCTCAAGGAAACATGATCCAATAAATTCTGATTAGTACTTAGACCAAATATTTCATAATAATTACTTAGATTGGGAGTTATGTGAATATTTTCCTTTAAGTTCATGTTTTTCTTCACTGAATCTTGGCCATTAAAGTCATCGGGTAAGCCACGCATGGAACGATTCACTACTCCTGGATTCAAGTTCCATCCCAAACCAATCCAACTAGACTCTTGGTCCATGGTGACTCCGGCACTATACGCCATATTGATTGGGTAACCATCCACATCCATCAATGGAATGTTGTAAGAAAAATCCCCTGTAAACGGATCCACCATATCAGTTGTTCCGATGGGTGTAAATGATTGAACTTCAGGCTGGTCAGGACCTCCTTGTCCTTCACCTGGAAATTCAGGTGTTGAAAGGGTATTGTTTATTTCCTTATCAACGGGTGAATAGGTGATTTGCGTTGGTGGTGCTTGAAAAGCAACAACACCAGCATTTACTGGGTAAACGGACTGAAAGAAAAGTAAAAATGCCAAAGTGCCTGAGGCAATTCGTGTGGACACTTGATCGATGGTTATTTTTTCCATTTGCTTACTTTTTTTAATTGAGGAAGAGAATTTATCGTCTTTTTCGAAAAGGTGAATTCAGATACGTGTTTGGAATATATTTTTGAGTCAATTGAAATTTTCAAAGAGTCACCAATGTTTTCTTTTGGAATCTCGAAAAGAAAAGAACCTTGATTGGCTAATCCGAAATTTCGTTCGAATTGAAAGGATTCAACAGGTAACCAAAGCTTGTCTTTGGATAAGTATTGAATATCCTTTGCAAACTGAAATGCGAAATAGGTTAAACGATTTTCATAACTTGTTTGAGAACCATCGTTATAGGTCAAAAATTCTTTCATTCCATTTCTAGGAATTTTCAATTCCAATAAAAATTGATACTGTTTTTTTGCATCCAACAACTCATTTTCAATTTCCTTCGTAGTGTTTTTTGACTGACGAAAGCTACGAATGACTTGAAGTTCAATAGGATAATAATGTAAGGTGTATTGAAGGATGTCATCTGATTTCGTTATGGAAAATTGCGCTGCGTTTTCCTTGAAAATATGGATGTATTTTTCTGGCTGTACGGGGAATTGAAAACTCAACAGAATCATTGA
>CAIOSO010000065.1 GCA_903860985.1 uncultured Flavobacteriales bacterium | reverse complement strand
TTCTTCGTCTCCGATTTTCACTTTCCCATGACGAATGCGTCCAGCATAACGTCCAACAATGCAGCCAAAATACGGTGGATTCTCCATTTGCATGGAAGTCAAGTAATCGTTTAACTCATCAAATCCTAAGACTACATCGAGTCGTTCATCAGCGGGAAGAATACAAGAACGGAGAACGGCGCCAAAGGAAATGAATTCCAATTTCATTCCATTTTTATTGGAAATAAAATAGGACTTATTTTTTTGATTGAGCATAAAGAGATAAAATCCTTTTGATGATTTTTTTTATAAAAGTACTGATTTTATAAAAGTGTGAAAAAGTCAAAAAATCAAATCAAAACTTATGCCATGAACTATTTCAGTTTTTACTCACTTCACTAAACGAAGCAAACACAAAGTTTTGGGTCGAGCCAAAGGGTGTTTGATGGTCTTCTCGTTTGGTTTCGATGCATTCAAATCCTTCCGCTTTAAATAAATCACCCAAACTTGCTTCATCATACTGGGTAATTTCCAATCCACTACATTTTAGAGGTCCATCTTTAGAAAATGTACCGATAACGAGATTTTTCGCGTGATTTGACACCAAACTTGCATAACGACGAATGTCTGATGGTGTTGTCAAAAAGTGAAACGCAGCACGATCATGCCATAAATCGTAAGTGATCATAGGTTGATATTCGTTGATATCGGATACAATCCAAGTAACCAAACTCGCTTTCTCACCTAAGCGCACTTTTGCGCGTTCAATCGCATGAGCCGAAATATCCAAGACACTAATATTCGTATATCCTAAATCCAGTAAGAAATCAACCAACAAACTATCACCTCCGCCGATATCTATGATGGATGCCGATTTATCCAACTTAAAGGACGAAATAAAGTCCAATGAAATGGCTGGTTTTTCCTGAGTCCAGGATACTTCTTGGGGTGTTTTTGTCGAATAAACCGTTTCCCAATGTTCTCTGTTGCTCTTTTCCATAAGACAAAGATGTGCGAAATTTAATTACACAATGGTAAAGTTGGATTCCTTCAGTAAATTATTTACAAATCCAATTCCAAAAACGCTTGTGGATAAGCGGTAAACAAATCCCCATGATTGGAACAAGAATCAAGGTAAAGACAAGTGTCTTCACTAATTGGTGCTGTTCTTTTACGAGGGGGAAAACGAGGGCAAACATCAGGTTTATCAGTGGATAAACAAATAACCATGATACCAACATGATTTTCCATTTTTTGGGTTTTTGAACTTCCGTCATCTTACTTATCTGTTAATGCTTGTTTAAAATCATTTATTAGATCCTGAGGATCTTCGACACCAATACTTACTCGAATCATTTTCTCCGTGATGTTCATGAGTTTTTTTCCTTCTTCTGGAATGTCCACGTGCGTCATCGTTGCAGGATGTTCTGCCAAACTTTCGGTCGAACCTAAACTAACAGCTAATTTGATAAGCTTCAGTCGATTTAGCACATCAAACGCTTCTTTTTCACCACCAATCATGTCAAAACTGATCATCGCGCCAGGACCTAAACATTGTTTCTTGTAAATCTCTCTTGTCCGTGGAGATAATTCATCCTCTAATCCAAGGTAATAAACTTTCTCAATTTTAGGATGATTCTTTAAGTAATCAGCAACGATGCGTGCATTGGACTGCTGACGATCCATTCGAATGTGCAAGGTCTCCAAACTTCTCAATAACATCCATGCCGTATGAGGAGAAATCATATTTCCCAAAAAGGTTCTTAGCGTCTTAACTCGTGTAATCACTTCCGAATTTCCTAATACAGCTCCAGCAATTAAATCGGAATGTCCACCCAAGTATTTTGTTGCGGAATACATCACAATATCCGCTCCTAATTCTAAGGGTTTTTGCCAAATTGGACCCAAATAAGTATTATCGACCGCCACATACACCTTGTTTGTTTCTGACGAAAATTGTTTCGCTAAATCGATGGCTTCTGAAATGTCAAATAAATCGTTGGTTGGATTCGCGGGAGTTTCAATGTAAATCACTCCAATATCTTTTCCTTTGCCACTCGCCTGAATTTTTTCAAGGATCTCTTGTTTCGAATCTTTCACTCCGAATTCGATGCTGTCAATCCCAAATTTTGTGAGTACATGGTGAATGAAATGGTGCGTTCCGCCATAAACTGGCGCGCTGTACAACAACAAAGAACCTGGCTTTAAAAATTCTAAGAGCACCGTCGAAATCGCACTCATTCCAGATTCAAATACCGCTGCACCATCGGCTTTGTCCCAAAGCGAGAGTCTATCTTCTAAAATCTCTAAGTTTGGATTATTAATTCGGCTGTAAATCAACCCTAATTCCTCATTTGGCCTTGATTTTCGATGTCCATAAGCTAGCTCAAAAAAATCTTTACCTTCTTCTGCTGTTTGAAAAACAAAGGTGGAGGTTAAAAAAACGGGACATTTTACGGCGCCTTGACTGAGTTCAGGTTTGTACCCATGACTCATCATTAAACTTTCTGGTTTCATTTCGTTGTTAATTGATTCGTCAAAAGTAGCAATCTATTTGAATAATCAAACCAACTTAAAAATTACCTTATCGTTATCAATTGTTCAAATTTATTTGTAAAACTTTTTGCAACTTTACCACATGCAAATCTGTGTCTACTGTGCGTCAAGCGCACAAATCCATCCGGAATATTTTACAGCAACGGAAACGCTTGCTCATCTCTTCGCGAAGAATCAAGTTCAAGTCGTTTTTGGTGGTGGTTCTTCTGGACTCATGGGTCAACTGGCAGACGGTGTTATAGCCGCTGGCGGACAAATCAAAGGAATCATGCCGCAGTTCATGAATGAAGTAGAGTGGGGACATCGCGGTGTTTCCGATTTCGTGTACACCGAAACGATGCATGAGCGCAAAGCCAAGTTTTTAGAAGGAACAGATGCACTAGTTGCGCTTCCTGGTGGACCAGGAACCTTCGAAGAATTGTTCGAAGCAATTACCTTGAAAAAATTGGCGCAATTCACGAAACCCATCATTATCCTCAATACCCGGAATTACTTTGATGCGTTTCAACTCATGATGCAACAAGCGGTAGCAGAGAAATTCATGTCCGATGATCTTGGAGAATTGTATCAAATCGTTCAAACTCCGGAGGAAGTTTTACCAGCGATCGAGCATGCACGCGCTTGGACAAAGTCCATTCACGACGCAGCGAAACTCCGTTAGTACTTACTTGATTTTCAGCTTCGCCAGGATAGGGAAGTGATCGGAAGGATAACTCACGCCAAACGGCTCCACAATCGTTTCAAAGGATTGAACACTTACTTTTTCATTTGCAAAAATGTAATCAATTCGTTTGGAAGCTGTTCTCGTAAGATCAAAGTTGTTAAAGGTTCGATTCATTTTGGAATGAAGGTGTTTCGATACAAGAAATGCATCTTTCAGTTGTAACTGTAAAAACGTAATGGTTGGATGATCGTCGTTTAAATTGAGGTCTCCACAGAAAATCACGGCTTGATTTGTTTCCTTCGTCACTTCTTTTATTTTCTGAAGGATCAACTCGGCACTTTTCATTCGCGCGGTTTCGCCTACGTGATCAAAATGTGTGTTAAACACCCAAAAAGTATCCTTGGATTGAATGTCTAGAAATTGTGCGTAGGTGCAAATGCGATTCAAGGCTGCATCCCAACCTTTC
>CAIOSO010000064.1 GCA_903860985.1 uncultured Flavobacteriales bacterium | reverse complement strand
GCATTATAAGCATTTCACTTTACATATTGTAAGCATTTCACTTTACATATTATAAAGCTTTTACTTTACATATTATAAGTGTTTCACTTTACGTATGGTAAGATTTTTATGTGTTTTATTTCCAATTCCGCTCTCCGCTCTGTTTCCCGCTCTCCGCTCTCTTTCTCTCCGCCGCGGCGAAGCGGCGGACTGTTTACCTACCAAAATCATCCTGAACACGCACAATGTCGTCTTCATTCGAAGGATTGCTCGCATCGGTGTGTTGCCAGATTTCAGCAATAATCGCATCAGCTTCAAGGCCTACCAAGCGGTGACGCTCACCTTGCGCGAGTTTAATGGTTTGACCTTCCGTATAGTGCACGAGCTCGCCTTCTTGGTCGTTGTCTGAACGCACAATACCAACAGTTCCCTGCACCACTTTCCAAATCTCTGCACGACGGTTGTGGTACTGCCACGATAGGCGCTGACCTGCAGCCACGACCAATAATTTTGGACTAAGCTTGCCACCAATCGTCAAGGTATTCACATCAAGTCCGTCAAAAAAGGCATCCGAAAAAGCCTGGGCTTGTGTTTCGTCGATCACGTAGAACGCTCCCCATGGACGCGTGAGGTCGGAGGAGGTGATGTGAAAGGGTTCGAGAAGGGAGTCTAGATTTTTCATAATTGTCTCATTTGATCGAGCGCATACGCTGCGTAAGTAAATTGGAATTGAGGATAGGTTTCAATGATTTTGGCTGCTTTTTGCTTCAAAAGTTCGGTTTGTATTTTTTCAGGATTTCTTTTGACCTCAGCCAGTAAAATATGTTTGTTCAAATCGTCTATGGCGACAATATCGATTTCGTTGGTGTTTTGCTTTTCCCAATAAGTACCAATTTGGTTATAGATTTGAAGTGCCTTGAGCCGGTCGATAAAAAAACGTTCGAGGGTTTTGCCGCTAAATGTAGCGTAATCTCGGGCTACCACACTTCGGATATATCCTAAATTGCCCGCTTCAATGGCGCTACGGTTTTTATAAATAAATCGGAACCAAAAACGCAGAAAATGGTCTTCGATTTCATATTTAAGGGACCTACTGTTGGGCTTGGCCAAAATTGGACGTACTTTTTTAATCAAGCCAAATTCTTGTTCGAGCCGGTCTAAAAAACCACCAATTTGCATTTCCATTATAGATTCCATCTCGGCTCTTGCTGTTTTGCCGCTGGCAATTAAAGAGAGAATTGAAAAATAATTACCGTATTCTTTGCCAAATTCGTCTATCAAGACATTTTTTCCTTCATCCAGAAAAAGGGAATCTTCTGCGAGGAGTAGGTCGAGCATGGCTTCTTTGGTGGTAGCTTGTTGCTCCATAAACAGCTCCACATACTTGGCAACCCCTCCAGTGAGTAAATACAAAGCAAGGAGGTCTTCATTGCTATAACCCGGTGCGTGGTCCTGAAGGATTTCTTCTAAGGTGGCTACATCAAAAGCTTTTAGGTGCATGCGTTGATTGGCCCGCCCAAAAAGTGGCTCTTTGGCATTCTCAAAAATGCGCGTCATGAGGGCGTAAACAGAACCGCAACAAATGAGGTTCATTTGACAAGCTTTGTGTTGGAGGTCCCAGATGGCTTGCATCTCGGAAAACACAGCGGCATTGACCGACTGAAATTCCTGAAACTCATCAATAATGAGCGTAAAATTTTTAGTGCGTGCACGCTCCATTAACCAAGCAAACAAAGTTTTGAACTGCTTGAATTCACCATATACGGGTTCGCCCCATTTTTGCTCAATTTGCTCTATAAATTCGGCACACAACAACGCTTCGTTCTTTTTGGCTACAAAGAAATAAAGTGTGCTTGGGTCGCTATATGCTTTGAGCAGCAAGCTCGTTTTACCAATCCTTCTCCGACCAACAACAAAAGTAAACTGTGCACTATTTTGCGCACGCTGCCCAATTTTTTCGAGCTGAGCCAGTTCTGTCTGTCTGTTGTAAAACTTCATTGGTTGTTTCTATTTATCGCAACACGCATTACCGTAACGCACATTGCGATAGCAAATATATTAATTTTCACCGCACAAACTGACTAATCTTACTACCAATCTTGCGCAGCAACACAAAAAGCGCAAACGGCAAGCCATTTTTACGCATAATGCGCAGGTCTTCCTTGCTTTTCGCCACCAAATTGCTGACTTTCGAGCTCGCCCCCCCCTGACGCATCAGCATCAGTACTTGGGGCAAGTAGTGTATTTTTAAATTGGGTATTTGAAACACCCTTAGTATAAAATCATAATCGGCAGCAATCTTAAATTGGGTGTCAAACTCCCCTATCCGCTCGTAAATTGCCTTGCGCAAAAACAAGGTCGGGTGCGGCGGCATCCAGCCTTTAAGCAATAAAGTGGGAGAAAATGCCCCACTTTTCCAATAGCGCAACACTTTAGACACATCCGAAGCCTGCACATACTGTAAATCGCCATAAATCGCATCTTTACCGACCGAAGCCTCAAAGACCAATTTTAATACTTCATCATTTGGATACAGGTCATCGGAATGCAACAAACCAATCCACTCACCATTGGCCCTACTAATCGCCTTATTGAGCGCATCGTAAATACCGCTGTCCGACTCGGAAACCCAATTAACCCGCTCATCGACTAAGCTTTCCAACCATTGCTGAGTGCCATCTTTTGAACCACCGTCCTGCACAACCCACTCCCAATTGGTAAGTGACTGCGACAATAAACTCGCATAGGCTTCTTGAAGCGTAGGCAAGGCGTTGTAGGTGGCGGTGATGATGGAGAAATTCAAGGGGATAAATGAAATGTGCTAATTAATAATGTGCTAATTGGTAGCTATTGGCTCTTCGCTAGCGAAGATTTGTTATCTATTACGTTGTTAATCTGATGAACATTGTAGGGCTCAGGGCATGCCCTGAGCCTACGTTATTCCTGTAATTATAATCTTTTATAGAAATTAATTCGTATTAATCTGTTATTCTGTGTGCTTCCGCCGCGGCGGAAAGCTGTTAACTAAAAACGTTAAGCTCCGCCGCGGCGGAGCGAACAAATCATTAGCACATTAGCAGATTGGCACACTAGCACATTGAATTAGTGCTCAGTGCCGGTATTTATACTAAATCTTTTTACGAATTTAATCTCTACTATTAACTAAAAACGTAAAGCGGAGCAAACAAATCATTAGCACATTAGCAGTCCGCCGCGGCGGAGGCACATTAGCACATTAACCCCTCGTCTCAACGAGAACATTCCCCATCACCAACATATCCATATTTGTGCGAAGGAAACAATTGATCGCTTCGATTGGTGCGTTGACAATTGGTTCGTTTTCGTTGAAGGAGGTATTCAGTAATATCGGTACTCCTGTTTCATTGAAAAAGGCAGTAATGAGTTCGTGGTAGCGTTTCGAATACGCGTGATCGACCGTTTGTAGCCTTCCGGATCCGTCGGCATGTGTGACCGCTGGAATCTCGGCTTGCTTGTCTTTGCGGATTGGGAATACCTTCTCCATGAACGGAACAGGCTCGTCGAGTTCGAACCAGTTTTTGACTTCTTCCTTCAATATGCTGGGTGCAAAGGGACGGAAACTCTCTCTGCGTTTGATTTTTAAATTCAAGATTTCTTTGGCATCCTCGCGACGTGGATCAGCAATGATCGAGCGTCCACCGAGGGCTCTTGGACCAAATTCGGCGCGACCATTGAACCAGCCAACGACGCCACCATTCGTGAGGCATTTGACGATTTCTGGGTACAAGTCTGCATCCGCGAGTTCACGGTAGGACAAATTCACACGTTCACATTCGGATTTGATGAATTCATTGCTGTACTGACATCCCGTATTGGCGTTGAAGACCGCCTCGCTTCGTGTTTGTTTGGCCACCATGTGCTCCACCCAATAAGCACTTCCCATGGAAATTCCAGCGTCGTGTCCGGCACTTGGGATGTATACTTCCTTGAATGGCGTATTGCGGGTGATTTTTCCGTTCGCCACACTGTTTTGTGCAACTCCGCCGGCGATACACACCTTGCTTAATCCGGTGATCTTGTGT
>CAIOSO010000063.1 GCA_903860985.1 uncultured Flavobacteriales bacterium | reverse complement strand
CGCCATTGAATAGCATTTCAGACCACCATGAAAAATTATTAATCACCATGGACTTTGATACCGGCACTTACAACGGCATCAAGAAAATCAATGCCATTGATTGGTTGATGGCGACAACTTGAAGATGGGACTAGGCCAACGATGTAGGTAGACCTAAAACATTGAATTTTTGAGAAGTTTTAGGAATTTAAAGTATCCCCGCTCTATGCAGGTTAGAAACAGCGTACAGCGGCATCACTCTGACCTGATCAAACTCCGTGAAATTCTCTAAAGACAACCGAACACCCCACTCCGATTTCTTTTCATCCATGAACAAAAACATACTTTGCATAGCGCCTTTGGTACCCGCTTTTACTTCTATAGGGACAATCGCATCTTCTTTTTGAATTACGTAATCTACTTCGGCTTGACTATTCTTGGCTTCGCGATGCCAGTAATACAAAGCAGTTCTTTCATAGCAATCGTTTGATTTAAGCAGCTCTAAACCCACAAACAACTCGGCAATATTGCCTTTGTTAACGACTTCGATATCGTCTTTTAACAACAGAGAAGCTACATCCAGACCCAATATCCTTTGGTAAATTCCAGTATCAAAAATCAACAGTTTGGTCTTCTTAGGATTTGTCTCTGCCCCAATGGGAATACCGTTGCTCGACGAATGGGTTACCCTGTGGACCAAACCCGCCATTTCTAGCAGGTCTAACACTTGCTTAATCACCGGGCTCGTCAAAGTCGTAAAGTCATTGGAATACTTGAACTTGGTTCCAACCTGCTTTACAACACTATCAAAAACAGATTTGACGCTTGTTGGAGGTATTTGCCTTTTATATTTTACAAAATCAGCTTGTATCGCGATAATTAAATCGTCCAGAATCCTTTGAACCTCCAATAAATCTTCATTTGCGACATACGTCTGTACAACCTGCGGCATCCCCCCAATAATCAAAAATTTCTTGAAATACATCTTCAGCTTTTCATGAAAAATAGTATTTAACGGTTTGGAGGAATTTGACTGCTGAATAAGGCTAACCAACGGCTTCTCATTTAAAGCACCCAAAAATTCAATAAACGAAAACGGGTACATGAACAAAGATCGAACCCTTCCCACACCAAACGAAGGCAGTTCAGACAATGCAAATTCTAATAAAGAGCCCGCCGCAATGACATGCAAATTCGGTTTTCTTTCATAAAAATATCGCAACTTAGAAATAGCAGGCAAACTCGCTTGTATCTCATCAAGAAAAATCAATGTCTTTCCCTCAATGATTGGGGTTTGTGTGATAATCGCTAACTGCTCTAAGAAGTCATTGATATCCGATGTATTGGCAAACAAATTTTGGTATTCTGGCTGCTCATCAAAATTGATTTCAATAAAATGATCAAACTGTTTTGATAAGTTCCTAACCGCCGTAGATTTACCCACCTGCCTGGCCCCTCTAATCAACAACGGCTTTCTTGATGACGACTTCCGCCAAGCAAGCAATTCAATGTCAATTTTTCTTTCTATATACATCGGAAACGATTCGATTTAGGTTGATATCATGACAAAAATACAAAATACAAACCAATAAACACCTCATTTTTACAAAAAACAAGACCGATAAAACACCTAAATTAACAAAAATCCAAATCAATAAACAGCCGAAATCAACAAAAAACAAGACCGGAAAACTCCCAAATCCTCGAAATCAGCTTCAAGAGCATCCTATTTCTTTAGAACTGGAAACCAACTTTCAATTGAAAGTCTATCGGAAAGCCTGTTGATAAATACCAACCTATTTGGTCAAAATAATAATGGTCATCAATTATTGGTGGCGGTGAAAGAATTCTAGCCCGTGCTAAACAATACTGTTAATAGCATTGTAATTTTCATTTTCATTATTCGAACATACCACCCATTCGCAAAGGACATTACGGAATACCGCAAGTCGTACAAGATAGTTTTACGGATTAACGCAATTCAATAGATTCACACTGGGGGTTCGTGGCGCAGTTTATTACTTTTTGATTAGTTTCGTATTCAAACCATCGGTTACAAGAACAAAATGATAAACCGATAATAATATAAAATATGGACAGAATTTCAAAACTACTCGGACTATTCATCTTAATTTCATGGGGTTACGGCTGCGCATCGTTACGACCACCTTTACTACCAGCAACAAGCATAAAAAATGCTAGCCTTGAAGGTTATAAGTACATTTATGTCTCTCCAACAAATAGTATGACATCAAGTTCTGGATCCACAATTAATGGCACTTTGCTGTCATCTTCGAAAACCGTTAATCCAGCAGATTTAATTACGGGCATATTTATAAAAGAAGGATTAATCAGATTACCCGAGTTAAAACCAGAGTTGGCAGAAGAAACTTTAATAATAAACTACGGCGAGAGCGGAAAACGCAATACTGGCGGCCTAGGAGGGTATACCCTTGAAGTGACAATTCAATTAATTTCAGCAAAAACGAGTTCATTCGTATGTTCATGCACAGCGGAAGGACAAGGCTCAACTGAAGCAGATGACATTAGACATGCAATCACGAGGTGTTTAAATGAATTGACACCCGTGAAAAAATAAGTCATGACTTTCGATGCGATAAAAAAGTACTTGCAGGAGCAAATGAAAATGAGTCACGTGTATCAACCCGTGATGCTGAGGCGTTTGCTCATTGGCAGTGGCACTGCGAAAGTGGAAGAAATCGCGTTGGATTTGGTTCAGAACGATTTAAGTCAGATCGAGTATTATACAGACCGCGTGCACAACATGGTGGGTCGCGTGCTGAGGAAGAATGGATTGGTTTAGGAGGATTTAAAGAAGAAAATAAAAATGGATTTAATAGAAAAATATTGCGGGCTTTTTGGCAAACTGAAACGAGCGTACCAAAACGGTGGGGCTCCTCATAAGCCTATTTTATTGTTGGCAATACTGAAATCTGTTGAATCAAAAGTCATAACCTCGAATCGCATTTACATTACTCCAGAAATCATCATGAATTTCAGAGAATTATGGAGCAAATTGGTAACAACAAAACACCAAATGAATTTCGCACTGCCTTTTTTTCATATGAGGTCAGAGCCATTTTGGAAAATTATTAATAAGCCAGGAATTTTCATTCCTTTAACAAGCTCTCACAGTATCAAGAGTTTAGGCTCAATAAATGAATGTATACAATACGCAGAAATCGACATTGAACTAATGGACTTGATGATCGACAAGCAGTCCAACCTGATATTGACGAATCTGCTTTTATCGACCTATTTTTCTGTATCATCAAATGTCACCCTAGAATACCAAGAGCTTCATGAAATTGAGCATCAAATTATGCATGATGACCAGTATACATACAAAGCGCGGATTCTAGAAATCGAAAAAACCTATAACACTGAACAGGGTGAAGAAATATTTTATATACGATGTGGTATATTCAAAAGAGAGATTCCTAAAATCTATAATTACACCTGCGCCATTTCCAAAATGCAAATCACAACAACCGCCAATGCACAATTCGTGGATGCATGCCATATTGTTCCTTTCTCAATTTCAAAAAACGATACAATTACCAATGGCATTTCGCTCTGCCCTAATCTTCACAGGGCATTCGACAGAGGATTAATTACTATTGATTCTAATTACCGGGTGAAAGTTTCTCCCAATTTCACTGAAAAAGATTCACCTTATTCCTTAAAGCAATTTGAAGGACATGAGATCATTTTACCCAGCACCACATCCCAATACCCATTATTGGAAAATTTAAATTGGCACTCTAAAGAAAAATGGGTTTCTAGTTAATAATTAATAATTCAAACATCCCTGGAATTTCAAGTTCCTGACTGTATTTTGCTGTTTCATTCATGAAACACATCACAGTTGTTGCAGCGGTCATAGAACACAATGAAAAATACTTGTGTGTTCAGCGTGGCATCAATAAATACGAGTACATTTCTAAAAAATGGGAATTCCCTGGCGGCAAGGTTGAAGTCGACGAGTCTCCTGAAAATGCGCTCATTCGTGAGATTCAGGAAGAACTGCATCTCGATATTCACTCGCTTCAGTTTTTAATCACCTTGGAACACCCCTACCCCGACTTCCGCCT
>CAIOSO010000062.1 GCA_903860985.1 uncultured Flavobacteriales bacterium | reverse complement strand
GGACTTCGACGATTTGCTCTATTACACCAATGTTCTGTTGCGCGATTTTCCAGATGTGCTGCATTACTATCAGCAAAAATTTAAATACATATTGGTCGATGAGTACCAAGATACCAACTACGCACAATACTTAATTGTCAAGAAATTAGCTGCTGCCTATCAGAATATCTGTGTCGTTGGTGACGATGCGCAAAGTATTTATTCCTTCCGTGGAGCGAACATTCAGAACATCTTGAATTTCCGAAAAGATTACCCGGATTTCACGCTCTATAAACTGGAACAAAATTACCGAAGCACGAAAACAATCGTGGAGGCGGCGAATAGTGTCATTAAGAAAAATAAAGATCAAATCTTTAAAAATGTGTGGACTGACAATCACGAGGGTGGAAAAATCAAGGTGCTTCGTTCCTTAACGGATAATGACGAAGGAAGAACAATTGCCAATGCCATTTTTGATGTTAAACAAAGTCAAGCTTCTACCTTTAATGATTTTGCGATTCTATACAGAACCAATAAACAATCACGTGCATTTGAGGAAGCACTGCGAAAACTCAATATTCCTTACCGTATTTACGGTGGACTTTCCTTCTACCAACGAAAAGAAATCAAGGACCTCCTCGCCTACTTTCGTTTAACTGCGAATCCAAATGATGAAGAAGCATTAAAACGCGTGATCAATTATCCCAAACGAGGAATTGGAAAAACGAGTTTAGAGAACATCATTATTTCAGCCAATCGCTATAACGTTTCCATGTGGGATGTGATGAATGACTTCAATTCTTATCCGACGGATGTCAACCAAGGAACGAAATCAAAAATCTATGAGTTTGTCACGATGGTGCAGAGCTTTACTGCTGAACTAAACAAACTCAATGCATTTGACCTTGCGGACCGCATCGCGAAGTCAACGGGAATTATGCGTGAACTACTTGGAGAAAAAGAAAAAGGTCCAGAGGAAGTGGAGCGACTACAAAATATTGAGGAATTACTGGCTGGTATTCAAGAATTTTCAAAATCTGGAGAAGACGAAGAATTTAAGTCCCTCTCCGATTTTATGATTGAAGTCGCTTTATTAACCGATGCGGACGAGGACAAGGGAGAAGAACGAAACCATGTTTCCTTGATGACGATTCACTCGAGTAAAGGATTGGAATTTCAACACATTTTTATTGTTGGACTAGAGGAAAACTTGTTCCCATCGTTGATGGCCTTAAATTCTCGGTCTGAATTAGAGGAGGAACGACGCCTTTTCTATGTCGCACTTACACGCGGCATGGAATCCTGTTTACTTTCCTACGCAAGTTCTCGCTTTACTTGGGGTCAACCGGTGATTTGCGAACCAAGTCGTTTCATTGATGAAATTGATGCTGCTTATTTGCAATTTGAACAAGTCAATCGTCCAGCTGGAGGTCGATCAATGATGGGCGGTGGATTTGAACGTCCATTTACGGGTGGACTAAACAAACCGCTAGGTGGATCAAATCAACCCTTGCGTTCCTTAAAAGAAGTCTCTCAGTCCAATCCGACGAATAAATCCGGAGAATTGGATATCAAAGTCGGATATAACGTAGAACACGATCGCTTCGGTAAAGGAAAAGTAACCAAAATGGAAGGATCGGGTCCAGATAAAAAAGCAACGATTTTCTTTCCACATCATGGTAGTAAAACCGTGTTGCTTCGTTTTGCGAATTTGACGATAATTGAGAATTAGTACTTGGTGACTAGTGCTCAGTGTGACTAGTGACTAGT
>CAIOSO010000061.1 GCA_903860985.1 uncultured Flavobacteriales bacterium | reverse complement strand
TTACTTCTTACTATTTGCTTTCAGCAAGTAGTTTCTGCGCAGTCTCATTTGCAGAAACCCTCACATGAAAAAGCGGTGAATGACACCATTGTTTTCGACATCAATCAAGCGGTTTTTACGAATGTAGGTAGTCAGTACTTCATCGAATTCCCGGTAATTTTGAAATCGACAAACACAGGGATTACTTCATTCGATTTTTGGTTTCAATTTAACCTAAACAAACTGACCTACGCTTCTACTTCTAGCTTAATCTCAGGTTTAGATGCGTTTAGCAATTACAATTCAGCTAATCTTTATTTAAGCAATACCAGTTCTGGTTCGTCCATTACGTTTATTATTCCAGCGAATGTTCCGGTAATCAAATTGAAGTTTCAATTGGCTTCGGCTTGTACGGTCATCAACCAAAACGATTTTTCGAATGTCACTACCTTATTTGATGGGGATGTGAGTTCTCATAAGTTTGAAGCACCGGTTCAACAACCCATTCAATTAGTGAGTCCAGACCCATTATGTTCTAATAACGATATCGTATTTACGTATCCTTCTACGTATAATGGTGCTACCATCTCTGCCTACGCTTGGGATTTCGGCAATGGCGACCAAGGCAATAGCCAAACGGATAGCACACAGTTTACAGCGGGTGTACATACCGTAACGTTAACGTTAACAACTGCAGATGGTTGTACGAATACGGTTACAAAAGAAATCACGGTGATGGAAGGTCCGAACGCGGCATTCTCAGCGGTTTTCAATGCAGGACTAAATGCACAAGTGTTTACAGATGAATCCACTATTTTAACAGGAAACATCAATCAGTATGAATGGAACTATGGTGATGCATCACCAAACGAATTCATTCAAAATCCAACTCACTCTTACCAAAATGCAGGTTCGTATGTGGTTACCTTAACAGTAACCTCTGGTAATGGATGTTCCAACTCTTACGATTCCATCGTCTCTTCTTCCGACGGGATCTTTGAATGGGACTTCTATTCAATGTCTCTTTCTCCGAATCCAAGCATGAACAATTGTCAAATCGTTTCAGATAAATTTTTCTTTGGAACAATGACCATTGAAAACTTAAACGGAGCAGTGATTTTGGAGAAAAAAATACAAGGAACACAATTTAATGTAGATCTAGCGACGTATTCCAACGGAACATACCTCGTGAAATTTTCGAATAACGCTGGAAAGAAAATATTCAAGGTTATCAAACTGTAAACACAATATTACTATTCACAATACGCTTTTGAAAAGGATTTAACTTCATAAAGTTCCCTTAAAACTAAGGAAACATCCCGTGAGCACCTTTGTATAAAATGACAAACATGCAATCAAAACGGGATGTTGAATTAGTGGTTATCTCAGATGTTCATTTAGGAACATACGGAGCAAGAGCAAGTGAGTTGGTGAGTTACCTTCGTTCAATCCAACCAAGAACCTTGGTGTTGAACGGTGACATCATCGATATCTGGCAATTTAGTAAGCACTATTTTCCAGCGGACCACATGCAGGTCTTGAAGGAAATCACCTCTTTGCTATCAAAAGGAACCAAAGTCTATTACATCACGGGAAATCACGACGAAATGCTGCGCAAGTTCAAAGGCTTTAGCATGGGAAATTTTGAAATCCAAAATAAATTAATTCTTCCCTTAACAACCGGAACAGCCTGGATCTTCCACGGAGATGTGTTCGATACGACCATGAAGCATTCCAAGTGGATTGCTAAACTGGGTGGAAAAGGGTATGACTTGCTCATTGTCCTCAATACGATTGTCAATTGGTTCAGCGAAAAACTTGGACGTGGACGCGTTTCCTTATCCAAAAAAGTCAAAGACAGCGTCAAAGGCGTCATCAAGTTCGTGA
The DNA here is from genome assembly GCA_903860985.1 of uncultured Flavobacteriales bacterium. Lineage (GTDB taxonomy): Bacteria > Bacteroidota > Bacteroidia > Flavobacteriales_D > Crocinitomicaceae > UBA952. The sequence goes on along the minus strand of CAIOSO010000061.1, from coordinate 7,022 downwards.
ACAACTTCGAAGAAACGGCAGCGGAAATCGCGATTAACAATGGTTATCAGTATGTCGTATGTGGACACATTCACCATCCGCAAATGAAAAAAATGACCAATGCGAATGGAGAGTCAGTGATGTACTTGAATTCGGGTGATTGGGTAGAGAATTCCACCGCACTAGAATACGACAATGAAGCCTGGACACTCTACAAGCATGTGCCAAAATCGGGGGATTTCGTGAAGCAAGATTCCATATCTTTTAAAAATGCCTTGAGTTACGATCAGTTGCTTCAAGAAGTTGTATCCGGATTAAATTTCGATGCGCAATGAAAGTCTTGTACGCTATTCAAGGAACCGGCAACGGACATTTGAGTAGGGCTCAGGAGATTGTTCCAATTCTGAACAAGTATGTTGATACGACAGTCTTAGTAAGTGGAAATCAATCTCAAATCCAAGCGAATTTCGATGTCAATTACCAAAAAACAGGCTTGACATTTTTATGTGGTAAAACGGGAAAAATTGATTTATTGCGCACCGTGTTTAAGTCGCACCCCATTGATTTTTTTAACGAAATGCGCTCCTTTCCAATTAAACAATTTGATTTAGTCATCACTGATTTTGAACCCGTTTCTGCCTGGTCGGCACTCATGCATGGTGTTCCGTGTATCGAAATGAGTCATCAAGCGGCGGTCATTCATCCCAATGCCCCGAAGACTACTGCGAAAAACAGAATCGGCGAATACATTCTCAATCATTACTGTCCGACAAAGGAAAAAATTGGCTTCCACTTTGATCAATACGGAGCAAACATTCATACACCTGTGATACGAAATAGCATTCGCACCATCGACGCCAAAAACCTCGGACATTACACGGTGTATCTTCCAGCCTATCACGATGAGGTATTGTTGCATTTTTTAAAACAATTTCCAGTGAAATGGGAAGTGTTTTCCAAGTTCACCAAAGCAAAAACGACACACGACAATGTTCATTTTTATCCCATCGATAACGAGGGCTTCACCCGAAGTTTCGCCAATTGCGAAGGTGTATTGTGTGGAGCAGGATTCGAATTGCCAGCAGAAGCATTGTACTTGCAGAAAAAGTTATTAGTGATTCCGATGATCGGACAATACGAGCAACAATGCAATGCAGAAGCAGCAAAAAACATGGGCGCAACGATGATCGATGGATTGAATTTATTGCATCACCGCACCATCAATCTTTGGTTGAGTCAAGGCCGCAGTATTCACGTAGATTACAAGGATGAGACAGAGTCCATAGTCCAAAACATGCTCAATGATTTTGAGCGCGAAAAGCGCAAAGTAACAACGCAGCTTCTTGACGAAAAAACAACGTTTGAAAAACTTTCTGTACTGAAATACTTGTTTTAATTAAAAAGGACTGTTTTTTGTGAGTGGTTTAAACGTTGTATTAATTCAAAAGCACGTTTATCGTAGATTGTTGAAACGTTGTATTAATTCAAAAGCACGTTTATCGTAGATTGTTTTAAGGTTTTTTTAATTCAAAAAGAATGTTTTTTGTGAGTCGTTTAAACGTTGTATTAATTCAAAATTCAAAAAACGTTTAACGTTCAACGAAGCACGATTAACGTAAATTTATGAATTAAAAAAACCTTTAACAGTTCAACGACAAACGTAAGTTTTTTAATTTTTAATTAAAACCGTTAACAGTTCAACGACCTACGATAAACGTAAATTTTTGAATTTTTAATTAAAACAGTTCACAGTTCAACGAATCACGACAAACGTAAATTTTTGAATTAAAAAACGATAAACAGTAAAACTACAAACGTTTTTAAATCATTTTGCATTAAAAACATAACTCAAATACAACTCTCGTTGTGCATGGAATGGTGGCAAGTTGCGTTCATTGTAACGGTTTTTCAGGTCCGCGCTGATGTTTCTCGCTTTTACACTGCCGCGCCATTGGAAATCAAAAATTCGGTCGAGTTCCGTTTTGATGGCAGGATCTTTTACCGTCATTCCGACTTCAATACGTTGGTCTAGGTTGCGTTCCATCCAATCGGCACTCGTGATGATGTGCACTGGATCTCCATTGTTTTCAAAGATGAAAAAGCGTGCATGTTCTAAGTATCGATCCACCAAACTAATCGCAGTAATATTTTCGCTCAGGCCCTTCATTCCTGGTTTCAAGCAGCAGATTCCGCGCACAATCAATTCAATTTTCACACCGGCTTTTCCTGCCGCGTACAATTTGTCAATCATTTTGACATCCGTAAGGTTGTTGATTTTAATCTTGATTTTTGCCGGTCTTTTGGCCCTCGCATGAGCGATTTCCTTGTCGATGAGCGCGAACAACTTTCTTCTCGTATTAAACGGGGAAACAAAAAGATTTCTAAAAAGATTACGTTCGAGGTTATTCTCTAGTAATTTAAATACTTTGCTTACCTCAAGTGAAAGCTCGCGTTCCGAACTCAAGATCGCTAAATCAGAATAAATAGTCGCTGTTTTTTCATTGAAGTTCCCTGTTCCTACATAGGTGATGAATTGGTCTTTACCATCTTTCACTCTTCTGATTTGTAGTAATTTGGAATGAACCTTCAAGTTTGGAACGCCATAAATAACATTCGCGCCAAATTCTTTTAAACGGTTACTCCACCAAAGGTTATTTTCTTCATCGAAACGTGCTTGAAGTTCGAAGATAACCGTCACTTGTTTTCCATTAAAGACAGATGCCAGCAATGCATTCATGACCTCTGAATTTTTCGCAACACGGTAGATGTTGATTTTGATGTCCTTCACGCGTGGATCCAATGCTGCTTCACGCAGAAGATCAACTACATGATCAAATTTTTGATAGGGAAAGTGGAGTAATACATCTTTTTCTAAAACGACATCGATGTGACTTTTCTCAGTTTTAAAAGCCGGGTGTGCTTGCGGTGGTTCTGCTTGAAAACGGTATTTGGAAATGCCAAAGTCCGGGAAGGACATGAAATCCTTAAAGTTGTGGTAGCGTCCACCGGGAATGGTGTTATTACCAATGGTTAAGTCCAGTGATTTCAACAAGAAATTCAATAGATCTCTAGGCATTTTCGAGTCATAAACAAAGCGAACCGGATCACCTTTTCGACGTTGTTTCAAGCTTTTTTCAATTTTCTCAAAGAAAGATAGGGACAAATCATCGTCCAAATCTAATTCTGCATCACGGGTAAATTTAAACGTGAAGGCGGAGATTTCGACCGGTTCAAAAATGGAAAATATTTCTTTTAATTGCAAGCGAATGATGTCATCAATCAAGATGTAATCGATGCGATTTTCACCTTTCAATTGAAAGAATCGTGAATATTCACTCGGAATTTGAATCAAGGCAAAGCGTGTTTTTTCTTTTTTCTCAACAATTTTTACTGCGAGGTAAATCGCATAGTCACGCAGTTTTGGAAGCGGATTTTTTTTATCTAAAATGATTGGGAATACCGCATGTTTCAAGTGTTCGTTGAAGTAATTTTTCAGAATCAGCACTTGAGCTGTATTCACTTCTTTTTCGTTGATCATGAATATTTGATCTTTTTCAAAGTCCGCTTGAATCAATGAAAATGCTTCCTCAAATTTGATTTGTTGTTTCATGACCATTTTACGAATTTCCTTATAGAGTTCCTCTGCATCTCCGTTAAATCCTTCCACTTTTTGTTTTTTCAGGACAGAAAGTCGTTTTAAGTTGGCAACGCGCACACGGAAAAATTCATCCATGTTATTAGAGTAAATTCCTAAAAAACGCATGCGTTCGGTTAAGGGAACGGTTGGATCTAATGCCTCCTGCAAAACGCGTTCATTAAAGGAAAGCCAGCTCAGTTCACGATTGATAATATTCATGTAACAAATATGCACAAAAGCACTTGAAATACACTTACTCTTTCGGTTAAGATTATGTAAAATTTTAAAAGTTATGCCGGCATCGAAGAATTTGCAATCGTGCCGAACACTGTGCATCGCTGGATTTGCAATCCAGCGAAACAACCGAACAACTGTGCATCGCTGGTTTACAATCCAGCGAAACAACCAAACAATTCGTATCAATAGTTGTTTAAAGACAAATTATTCTTATGTCGGTCAAATTTATTTTTATCATCTTTTTGTGTTTCTGTACCTTGAACGCGTTCACTCAAACCAATGTTTCCGGTGGAATCTATCAAAATGCTACGTGGAGTTTAGCGGGAAGTCCATACATTGTCAACGGACCTGTGGTTGTTTTTCCTGGAAAAACCCTGAACATTGAACCGGGAGTTGAAATTCTCATCAATAATCAAACAAGTAGTAACATCTACATTGAAACAAGAGGAAGCATTAATTGCGTTGGAACCGATGCACTTCCGATTAAAATCCATGCGATGTACGACACGATGAATAACGCAGCTTGGCAAGGATTTGTCTGCACGAGTTCACAAGGAGGAGTTTTGAATGCCGATCGTTTCCATATTTCCAATGCGTACTTTCCCTTTTCTTACGAGACTCCATTGTCGAACTACAATTACACAAACTGTACCTTCAAACGCTGTTTCCAAGCAGTAACCGTAGGTGAATCAGTGAATTTATCCAATTGTCAGTTCATCGACAACGAAGTGGGAGTATACGGCTGGGCTAACTTTACGATTAATGATTGTTTGTTCAAAGAAAATACGACTTCCATTTACGCGTATGCATCGGTATTGACAATGACCAACTCCGATTTTATAGACAATCAGATTGGACTTAGTTTCGCAGCAAACATATTTGATTCCATGTACATTTCAGATAGCCAATTTTTAAATAATGGTTTGGCCCTTAATTACCCGAATAAAGGCAAAGTGGAAAATTGTTTGTTTACGGATAATGCGACGGCTATTCAATCCGCTTATAAGTGTGAAATCGTGAACAATGAATTCTTGTATAATGAGTTAGCCATTCAAGCTTCCGTAAATGCCGACATTCACAACAATCAAATAAATAATAATATGGGTGCTCTACTGATTGAAAATGTAACCAATGTACAGGATAGTCCTACGATTTACGACAACGAAATTTGTGGGAACATCAATTTTGCAGTGAACAATCACACAAATATGAATTACTCGTTGTTAAGCAATTGTTTTTGTGATTTGGATTCTGCTGGAATCGAAGCGATGATTATTGATGGATATGACGACATCACAAAAGGATTGATCAATTACCAGATTTACGATTCGAGTTGTACCGTGTTATTAGGAACGGTACTGAAATATGGTCCGGGAGCAGGAATCAACGAATTAGCTATTGAAGTGAGTTTTGAAAACCCCGTTAACACTGAATTATCACTTCTTAGCGAAATGGAATTCACGTCCATCCAAGTAACAGATTTAAGTGGAAAATCAATCATTTTCAAAAGCTCTGGAGCCAATCACTTTGATGTATCAATTCTTCCCGCTGGATTCTATGTCCTAACGGCTGTTGACCAGCAAGTAGTCCGAAAGAGTTTTGTGAAGATGTAAGCATCGCGCGCTCTTCGCTCTTCGCTCTATTTCTCTTTCTCGCTCTGCTTCGCTGGATTTGCAATCCTGCGAAACGCTCTCGCTCTCGCTCTGTTCCTCGCTAACTGTGCTTCGCTAGATTTGCAATCCTGCGAAACGCTCTTCGCTCAACGTTCTCGCTCTGAATTTTCGCTCTCGCTCTGAAAAACGGACCGGACTATTCAGACGTACTGCGTAGTCTGAATGGACCTTAATAGTTTGCTTTACTTAGTAGCGGGGACCGGACTATCCTCCATTTCATTTCGGATGGACCATGGGGTGCTTTACTAAGAAAAGCACAGACCGCTCCGCGCCATTCCTTTTTGCATTCCTATTCGCTTTTGAAAGCAAGCTTCCAACGCATCTAGAAATGCAAAAAGCCAGTCTCCGACGTGGCAGATGACTGGCTTTTCTTAGTAGCGGGAGATCAGGCGATTTCTAACTTTTTAGAAGGGTATGAATTGGTGGTTGATTTTTGGAAATACATGAATAGGCGAGATGATTAAACAACCATCATTTTTTTAACCTTTTGCACAGTTGCTAAAGATGCGCCACTTCTACTAGCAATATCTCTTAAACTTTTATTCATCCGTAATAGCCTTGATACCTCTTTGTATTTGGTTAAAAACTCATCCTTACTTTCAGTTGTACCCTTAACCCTTCCTTTGTATGTACCGTTTTTTTTGGCTATTTCAATGCCTTCTAATTGTCTTTCTCGAAGTGTTGTTCGTTCCATCTCGCTAATGTTGGCGAGTACACTTGAAATGAGTTTAAAGGTTGGATTCTCTTTACCATTAACAAGTGATTCAAGCCCTAGGTTGTCCACTTTAAGAACAACTCCTGCTTTGGTAAGTTTATCAATGGTTTGTAATACGTCAATTGTATTCCTGCCAAGGCGATCTATGCTACTTACGCTCAGATAATCAATTTGACCAACTTCAATTTCGTCAATGAGCCGTTTTGCATGTTCCCTATCAATAAAAGGTATTGTTCCACTAACCTTATCAATAAAAAGCACCTCATCAGCGTGTTGTTTTGCTAACTGCCTTGCTTCGTTTTGATTTAAGGTACTTGTGCGAATGTATCTTGCCTTCATAATTAATTATCTTATAGCACAAAAGTAATTGAAATTAATTTAATGTACAAGTTTTAGGGTGGTTGTGATTATTACACCTAAAGGTTCCAAATATGCTGCTTTTAGAGAAAAGATCTATGCTACGATATTGGTATAGCTTAGATTCAGTACAAAGTCGAAAAAGGTATTTGCTGAGCTCCAAAAATTTAAAAAAATTTTTAAAGACACTGATTTCAAAATAAAATATGCCTCAAGTTTTAGAATTGGGGTCTGAGGTCTATGATACAGGCTTTGACGGGCAGGGCCCGTCAAAGGATACATAGGGAAGGAAGGGGGTGTGGACGTCTATTGAATATAGCCTTGTTCAATACTTAGTATCATGTTTATATAACCGTCAACAAGTACCTTTAAACTATCGGTAATATAATTCTCTATTCCCTCCTTTGATTCATCTGCTGAACCT
>CAIOSO010000060.1 GCA_903860985.1 uncultured Flavobacteriales bacterium | reverse complement strand
GAAAGCAGTGAGGCTTTTCGATTTATACCGGACTTCAACAAAAGTTACCCTTCCGAGCAATAGAAATGTGTAAATTTGTGCAATAAATTAAATAAATATGTCAACAATCGGATCAGAAGAAATGAAAGGAATTCTAGCACAACTAGGAATTCAATCCACAAATTCAGGTGCTTCCACAGGAAGTAACTGGATGAATACAACAGGAGCAACTATTGACTCCATCTCACCTGTAGATGGAAAATTAATTGCTTCCGTTCAATCTGCTACAGCAGCAGATTACAATGCTTTAATTGAAAAAGCACAAGGTGCTTACGTTGAATGGCGTAAAATTCCCGCACCAAAACGCGGAGAAGTCGTGCGTCAATTAGCAGAACGCATTCGTTTTTACAAAGAGCCACTTGGAAAATTGGTTTCTTACGAAATGGGGAAATCACTTCAAGAAGGACTTGGTGAAGTTCAAGAGATGATTGACATCTGTGACTTTGCTGTTGGACTTTCTCGTCAGTTGTACGGTTTAACCATGCATTCTGAGCGTCCAGGACACCGCATGTACGAGCAATACCATCCACTTGGAATCGTTGGAATCATCTCCGCGTTTAACTTCCCAGTTGCGGTATGGAATTGGAACACGGCACTTGCGTGGGTATGTGGAGACGTATGTATTTGGAAACCATCTGAAAAAACACCTTTGACAGCCATTGCTTGTCAACGCATCACACAAGAAGTATTTGAAGCGAATGGCGTTCCCGAAGGAGTGTCTAACGTGATCATCGGCGACGCTGAAATCGGAAAATTAATGGCAAACGACGGACGTGTTCCGTTAATTTCTGCAACAGGATCTACACGTATGGGTAAATCTGTTGGAGCAGCAGTTGGCGAGCGTTTAGGTCGTTCTTTATTGGAATTAGGAGGAAACAATGCGATTATCATCACGCCAAGTGCGGACTTGAAAATGGTCGTTCCCGGAGCGGTATTTGGTGCAGTTGGAACAGCTGGACAACGTTGTACATCTACACGTCGTTTGATTGTTCATGCATCTATTTACGATAAAGTAACGGAAGCATTGACATCTGCATACAAGCAATTGAGCATTGGAAATCCATTGGATCAGAACAACCACGTTGGACCATTAATCGATCAAGATGCGGTGAACAATTACCTTCATGCGATTGAGGCAGCTCAAAAAGAAGGAGGAAAAGTATTGGTTGAAGGCGGTGTATTGAGTGGTCCAGGTTACGAATCTGGTTGCTATGTGAATCCGTGTATCATCGAAGCAGAGAATCATTTTGCGATTGTGCAACACGAAACATTTGCACCGATTCTTTACGTGATGAAATACAGCGGTGACGTTTACGAAGCGATTGCTTTACAAAATGGCGTTCCACAAGGACTTTCATCTGCCATCATGACGAATGAATTAAAAGAATCAGAAGCGTTCTTAGCAGCAGCAGGATCTGACTGTGGAATCGCGAATGTCAACATCGGAACATCTGGTGCGGAGATTGGTGGTGCTTTCGGTGGAGAGAAAGAAACAGGTGGTGGACGCGAGTCCGGATCTGATGCATGGAAAGTGTACATGCGTCGCCAGACAAATACCATCAACTATTCTGACAGCTTGCCATTGGCACAAGGAATTAAATTTGACTTGTAAGAAGTTTAACTTCTAGAAATAACAAAGTCCTGGCGATACCGTCAGGACTTTTTTGTTTATAGTGATTTTGGTCTTAATTCTTCACCACTTGAATCGGTTGATTGGTTCCAAGGGACAACCAATACGTTCCGCGTGCGAGGTCGGAAAGATTCAGTTGAAATTGTTCGATGTCTACTTGGCCGTTTAGCACTTGACGTCCGCGGATGTCGACCAAGTTCCATTCACTTCCAAGGAATGCAACTGGAACTTGTACCGT
>CAIOSO010000059.1 GCA_903860985.1 uncultured Flavobacteriales bacterium | reverse complement strand
TAACAAATATATTTGTTGTTTCAATGTCAAATACTGCTTGGTCTCAGGACCCAACCTTTACACAATTCTATTCGAATCCAGTGTATCTCAACCCTGCACTTGCAGGAGCTAGCGGTTGTCCAAGAATTGCTTTAAACTACCGTAACCAATGGCCTCAACTTACAGGGAACTACATTACCTATAGTGCTGCTTTTGATACGTATGCTAAAAATGTTTCTGGTGGAATTGGCTTGATTGCTATGCATGACCAACAAGGACAAGGAACGATTCAAACGTCGATGATTGGAGGGGTTTATTCTTACAATTTAAAGGTAAATAGAAAATTTTCTTTGATGTTTGGTGCAAGAGCAGCGTACTTTCAGAAATTTTTAGATTGGGATAAACTTACCTTTGGTGATATGATTGATCCAAGAAGAGGGTTCATTTATCAAACCGGAGACGTTATTCGTGGAAATGGACGTCATGGATTCTTTGATGCTTCGGCTGGATTAGTTGGATTTACGAAAAATTTCTATTTCGGTGTTGCAGGTCATCACCTGAATCGACCAGATGAATCAATGATTTTGGGTGATTCTCGTTTGCCTATACGAATTACAGGTCACATGGGAGCGACCATTAAACTTGGTCAACGTGGACGTTACTCAAGCAATACGATGTTAATGCCAAATATTATTTATCAATATCAAAACGGTTTTCAAGAATTTAATATCGGAGCTTACTTAAGATACGAAAGTTTTACCATTGGTGCTTGGTATAGAAACAAAGACGCTTTTATCCTCAGTCTTGGTATAAGTACAGATAAATTTAGAATTGGATACAGTTACGATTTAACCGTCTCCAATCTTGGTGGTGTTTCAGGAGGATCTCATGAAATCTCCATGGGAATTAATTTGAAGTGTAAGAAAAAACCGAAAAATTTCCGGAAAATTTCTTGTCCATCATTTTAAGTGTAACTAAAACAATTAATAAAGATTATTATCGTTAATAAAACGCAAAGTAGACTATGAAGCGATTGATGAATAGATTTTTAGGAGTATCAATGGTTGGACTATTGATACTTTCCTCTTGTTCTCCAGAAAGATCAACTTCAACCGGTTGGGAATACAACAACTACAAAAACGGTGGATTTGAGAAATTCGATGCTCAAGATCAAGAAACTGGTCCAGGATTGGTGATGATTGAAGGTGGAACTTTTACCATGGGTCGAACAGAACAAGATGTGATGCAAGATTGGAACGCACGCGCAGCTCGTGTTACTGTTGCATCTTTTTATATGGATCGCACCGAGGTTACAAACCTACATTGGTTAGAATACATGTACTGGATGAAGCGTGTATACAACAAAACCTATCCGCACGTCTACAAAAAATGTTTACCAGACACCTTGTCTTGGAGAACGGCAATGGGTTACCGTGAAAAATTTGTAAGTTATTACTTACGTCACCCATCGTATGCGGATTATCCTGTAGTTGGAGTGTCTTGGTTACAAGCTAACGACTTCTGTAAATGGAGAACAGATCGCGTAAATGAAGCGATTTTAGTGAGAGAAGGTATCTTGAAATGGCATTTTGCGGATGAAGGAAGTACCGATGTTGGAGCTGCAAATGATGCAAACTATGACAAACGATTTGCTTCTGTTCCACAAAATATGTTTAGCACAGAAAATTACTTAAATGGTAATTATACCATTGAATCTGAAGGTGGATATGTCATGAATAAGGACAATAAGCCAAAAGCAAAGGTTGATGCAAAAACAAAACGTTCGGTTCCTCGTGATCCATATCAACTAGAAAACTACGATCCTGTTTATGCGGATATGGACAATGGTAGATTAGGTACACGCCCAGTTCGAATGGAAGATGGTATCTTATTGCCAAGCTACCGCCTACCTACTGAAGCTGAATGGGAATTCGCTGCGCTTGGACTTATCGGAAACTTAGATGAAGGTTCTGAAAACATAAATGACCGTCGTATTTATCCTTGGGATGGGCATTACGTTCGTCAAGAAGAAGAGCAATTCGCTGGAGCAATTCAAGCTAACTTTGTTCGCGGGAAAGGCGATATGATGGGTATTTCAGGAAACTTAAATGATGGTTCTGACATTACTGCTCGTGTAGATGATTACTGGCCAAATGATTTCGGTCTTTATAACATGGCTGGTAACGTTTCAGAATGGGTTATGGATGTATATCGTCCAATGACGAGTGAAGTTTCAGAAGAATTCATGCCTTTCCGTGGTAATAAATACCAAACACAATTACTCGTTCCTAACGGACTTTACGATCGTCCTGTGAAAGCAAACGAAAACGTATACGACGTGCATGGAATGAAAGAATTTGTGAATGAATTCGCTCGTGTAAAATACTTGGCATACGCTAACAAGAAATATGGTCAAACGGCTGGGACAAATTACCAATCAAATTTCACGAATGGTGCACCAGTTGATACGAGTGCTGCTGCAAATGCTGCTGCCGCTCCGAAACCAAATGGCGTAAATAACAATCCGATGAATTCAAGAATTTATTCGAAACAAGATCCAAGAGGTTACCAGTTTAACTCTCCATCTAATTATTACGTTTCAAATAATTCGCAATTTACGTCTCAAGAACGTTTGCAGTTCGAATTCTTGGATACCTTAAATATTATGTTGGATACTGCCATTGCTTTGTATAATCAAGGTAGAACGATTGCTGCATCCGCCTTTATCGAAAGAGTATTATTCAATAAAGACTTGCCAATGGAAATTCAAGATGGTTCAAAAAAACAAGACATCCTTGAATTAATGAGTATTGCTTTTGAACGTACAGATCCTAACGCATTTTTAGGTATTGATACTGCTCTTTTCAGTAAAGATTATTTAGAGCGTAAATTCCGTTCATACAGCACTGATCCAACAATTACTACTTGGATTATGACACTGCGTAACGGTTTAACAGAATTCATTACAGAAACCAAAGGAAAACAACGTTGGAGAGACGTAACTGTAGAAGAGAATGCTGGACGTTTAAACTACCGTAAAGATGACTATATCGATTACATGGACGGTGACTTAGAGTCTTCGATCTACTATAATAATGCAAAACGCAAAGATGATATCAATAATGGTCTGCGGGACTCTAAGCAAGTGATGTACCAAAATCAACATGAAAACTTCAATTTGAACAATGATTTGATTAATGCGGGAGCTTCAGGATGGCCAACTACACTTATCTCCGATAAATCAAGAGTTTATAAAGGTGGGTCTTGGGCTGATAGAGCATATTGGCTATCATCTGGAAACAGAAGATTCTTAGATGAAGATAAAGCAATGGCAACCATTGGTTTCCGCTGCGCGATGGATCGTGTCGGAAGTTCTCGACCGAAAAGTCCAAAAGAATAATTTAAAAAGCCCGAGCAATCGGGCTTTTTTTTTGCATTTTTGCAACATGGAAAGTTTATTCGAATTATTCTATGAATGTATTAATGTGTCTACGGACACAAGGAATATCCCCGTAGATTCATTATTCGTAGCGTTAAAAGGAGAGCATTTCAATGGAAATACATTTGCAGCAACTGCGATTGAAAATGGAGCAAAATATGCAATTGTTGATGAACGTTCGTTTGCAAACAATCAAACGATATTTTATGTTGAAAATGCTTTGTCCTTTCTTCAACAACTCGCACATTACCATCGTTCAAAATTCTCCATTCCAGTTATCGGAATTACGGGAAGTAACGGGAAGACAAGTTCAAAAGAACTCATTCATGCTGTTCTATCGAAGAAATACCATTCTTTATGCACGATTGGAAATTTAAACAATCATATTGGTGTGCCCCTCACCCTACTTCGCCTAACGGAAAAACATGAAATAGCGATCATTGAAATGGGTGCGAACAAGCCAGGTGATATCGCTGAACTTTGTGCGATTGCCGATCCAACACATGGGATTATTACGAATATCGGCAAAGCACATTTAGAAGGATTCAAAGATTTTAAAGGCGTTTTAGCAACAAAAACAGAATTGTATGCTTCGATTCAACAAAATGGCGGAATTCTTTTCGCTTCCATGGATGATGAAGTTTTAATGGATGCTTGCAAAAAATATCCTTTACCGCTAATTACCTATGGAAGTAGTCCCGAAGCACTGATTGTTGGTGAACTAAGCCATCTCGACCCGTTTGTTCATTTTTCTTGGCATAATCACGCGTACCACTCACCCGTTTTGCATACGCAATTAGTTGGGAAATATAATTTCAATAATTTCCTTGCAGCAGTAGCATTTGGGAATATTTTCAAAGTGCCTGTTGAACAATTAAATGAAGCCATAGAAGGTTATCTTCCTCAAAACAATCGAAGCCAAGTTACCAAAACAGAGAACAATACATTAATCATCGATTGTTATAATGCAAACCCTTCCAGTATGAAATCGGCTTTAGAGTCCTTCCATGAAATTCAAGGCGTCGAAAAATTAGCGATTCTTGGGGATATGTTGGAATTAGGTAGTGAAAGTTTGAGCGAACATCAACTTATTCTAACTTATTGTCAAGAAAACAAGATTCCATTTATAACGATTGGACCTATTTTCAAACAATTGAATGCCGAAGGATTTGAAAGCCAAGAATCATTTCGTGCACAGGCATCAACTATGCAGATACGTCAAAAAATGATTTTACTGAAAGGATCAAGAGGGATTGCCTTGGAAAAATTAATTGACCTATTCTAAGAACCGTACATCATTAAAAACGATTTCAAAAACGGGTCGAGTCCACCATCCATAACCGCCTCGACATCACTCGTTTCCGTTCCAGTGCGTACATCTTTCACCAACTTATAAGGTTGCATCACATAGTTACGGATTTGACTCCCCCACTCTATTTTCTTTTTACCCGCTTCGATTTCACTACGTTTTTCCATGCGATCACGCAACTCTAGTTCGTAAAGTTGCGAACGCAATAATTGCATGGCTTTTTCTTTATTTGCCAATTGCGAACGGGACTCTGAGTTTTCGATAATGATTCCCGACGGTGCATGCCGCAATCGTACTGCCGTTTCCACTTTATTGACGTTTTGTCCTCCAGCACCTCCTGAACGAAACGTTTCGAACGATACATCTGCTGGATTGATATGAATATCGATGTTATCGTCAACTAGCGGATAGACGTAAACAGAAACAAACGACGTGTGGCGTTTAGCATTGGAGTCAAAAGGTGAAATACGCACCAATCGATGCACACCATTTTCTCCTTTGAGGTAACCAAAAGCAAATTCCCCATCTAACTCTATCGTCACTGTTTTCACACCTGCAACATCCCCTTCTTGGAAATTCAATTCGGTCAGTTTATACCCTTTCTTTTGTCCCCACATTAAATACATGCGCATGAGCATAGATGCCCAGTCACAACTTTCGGTGCCTCCAGCTCCAGCAGTGATTTGCAAAACAGCACTTAAGGCATCTTCCTCACCAGAAAGCATATTTTTTAATTCTAATTCTTCGATTTCTGTTAAAATCACCTGGAACTGTTGATCTAATTCTGCTTCCGTGGACATTCCTTCCTTTACGAATTCCATCACCACTTCTAAATCAGAAACAGCCGTTTGCAAGCGATCAAAGGTATCGACCCAGAACTTCAATCCACGAATGGATTTCATCTGAATTTCCGCCTTCTTTGGGTCATCCCAAAACGACGGATCCTGTGTTTTCAGCTCCTCTTCCCTCATTTGCATTCGTTTCTCCTCGATTTTCAGGTAATTTTGAATGCTTTCAACGCGCTTCAACAAGTCTTTATACTGATCAATAGTCATGGTGCAAAGGTAATTATAAAGTCTTTCCTAAAGGCTTGAAAAAAATGAACAAAATTGCTACATTTGTAAAAATCAAAATTGACATGAATATTCCATCAGAATTAAAGTACACAAAAGACCACGAATGGGTGAAAATCGAAGGTGATGTTGCCATTGTAGGGATTACAGAATTTGCTCAAAGTGAATTGGGTGATATCGTATATGTTGAAATCGAAACAATCGGAGAAACACTTCAACAAGAAGAGGTTTTTGGTAGTGTAGAGGCTGTTAAAACAGTTTCTGATTTATTCATGCCATTGAGTGGTGAAATTCTTGAATTCAATGAGGCATTGGAAGGAAATCCGGAATTAGTTAATTCCGATCCTTATGGTGAAGGTTGGATGATCAAATTGAAATTAACAGATGCGTCACAGTATGATCAATTGTTAGATGCAGCAACATATGAAGGATTGATTCATTAATCAAGTCCTTAAATACATTGAAAACCGCTCAAAAGGCGGTTTTTTTTATGGCCAACAAGTTTTGCAGATAGTAGACTCCAATGAATTCTCTAAGGAATCGTCCATTTGATAAAAAAAATCAATGTTAGTCAACTTCTCTAATTCGTTAATGGATAAAGCAAACTCCATGAGAGGGCGTTTCGAGCCTGCATTCGGCAGTACGAATGCAATAGCTTTGGAATGTGAACCTTTGAAATCTACAATGGCTTTGTAATAATATTGTGGAATACTCACTTGATTTGAGCCAATTCGCGGCAAATTAGGCCTTAAAATCGGTCCTGTCACGATTAATATAGAATCTAATGCGACCGCCCAGTCCCGAACTTTTTCCTCTAGTTTTTTCCAAATCCCTCGGTTAAACGAAGGGATTTGGGGACTCATATTACTGTAGTAGAATGACTCATTCATACTCGTTTCAGACCAACGCATATCTGCTGCAGGCGCTAAATGTCCACGGTCATAACCACTTTTTGCATAATCCCGATCGGAGGCAGTTCCTGAAGTCACCAGTGGATCTTCTTCAAAGTTATCCGATCGCTCCAGCGTTCCTAATGCTTCTTTTTTGGTCAAGCAATAGGCAATCCATTTTGCTTGTTCATGATCCTCATCGTATACAAAGCCATATGCAACATGTTGCAAATAAGATTCTCCCTCCTTAAGTCTCGGTGTTTCCAAGGGAGGATGAGGTGTCTTTTTTAAGGTAAAATAAAACCCGTAGGACACAAAAAAAACCAGTACCAACAGAATGAATGTCGATACTGGCTTAATGTGTTTAAATCGCATCTTACGCGTCGATTTTAGCGTATTTCGCGTTTTTCTCAATGAATTCGCGTCGAGGTGGAACATCATCTCCCATTAACATGGAGAAAATTTGATCACATTCTGCTGCATTATCAATGGTTACTTGACGAAGGGTTCTACTTTCAGGATTCATGGTTGTTTCCCAAAGTTGTTCCGCATTCATCTCTCCAAGTCCTTTGTAACGCTGAACGTTGACTGATGTTTCACTACCTCCACCTTTCAAATCGTTGATTAAACGATCGCGTTGATCTTCATTCCAAGCATACTCAGATTTAGTACCTTTTTTCACTTGGTATAACGGAGGTGTCGCAATGTAGATATATCCATTTTCAATTAATTCTTTCATATATCGGAAGAAGAAAGTCAAAATGAGTGTTTCAATGTGAGAACCATCGACGTCGGCATCACACATGATGATGATTTTGTGGTAGCGAAGTTTATCTAAATTCAATGCTTTCGAATCTTCTTCTGTTCCAATTCTAACACCTAATGCTGTATACATGTTTTTAATCTCCTCATTCTCGAAGATTTTGTATTGCATCGCTTTTTCTACATTCAGGATTTTTCCACGTAAGGGCATAATTGCTTGAAAGTGACGATCACGTCCTTGCTTTGCTGTTCCACCCGCTGAATCTCCCTCGACAAAGTAGATCTCACAAGCTGCAGGATCTTTCTCCGAACAGTCAGCTAATTTACCTGGTAAACCAGAACCCGTTAATACATTTTTACGCTGAACCATCTCGCGCGCTTTTCGCGCAGCGTGACGTGCTCTAGCAGCAAGAATAACTTTTTCAACGATTAATCGCGCTTCAGCAGGATGTTCTTCTAGATACGCAGATAACATTTCAGATACTGCCTGACTCACCGGAGCAGTAACTTCGCGATTTCCTAGTTTCGTTTTCGTTTGTCCCTCGAATTGTGGCTCCTGAACTTTCACAGAAACGACCGCTGTTAATCCTTCACGGAAATCATCACCATCGATTTCAATTTTTTCTTTCGCCAACATACCAGAGTCTGTTGCATATTTTTTCAAGGTGTTTGTTAATCCCCTGCGGAAACCAGATAAGTGTGTTCCGCCTTCATGTGTGTTAATGTTATTCACGTAGGCTTGAATGTTCTCTGTGTAGGAAGTGTTGTATGTTAGGGCAACTTCCACAGGAATGTTTTCACGCTCTCCTTCAAAATAAATCACATCCGTAATCAATGCTTCACGGTTTCGATCTAAATATTGTGCAAATTCCCTAAGTCCACCCTCAGAGTGATACATCGTTTTGGGATGATTACCTTCATCATCAGTCACTCGATTATCTGTCAAAGAAAGTGTGATTCCTTTGTTCAAAAATGCCAGCTCACGCATTCTAGCGGCAAGCGTATCAAAATTGTACTCCGTTGAATCAAAGATTGAACTATCCGGTTTGAAAGTTACTTCAGTCCCCGTTTCCGTCGATTCACCTACAACCTTCACATCGTACAAAGGTTTACCAATGGAATATTCCTGTTGGAATACCTTTCCTTCACGTCGGACGGTTGCTTTCAATGCAATAGACAAGGCATTCACACAAGAAACACCTACTCCATGGAGTCCACCAGAAACTTTGTATGTATCCTTATCGAATTTACCACCAGCATGCAGGACAGTCATTACAACCTCTAATGCTGATTTTTTCTCTTTGGTGTGCATTGCTGTTGGAATACCACGTCCGTTATCTACAACGGTAACGGAATTATCCTCATTAATGAATACATCAATTTTGTCACAATGACCAGCAAGCGCTTCATCAATGGAATTATCAACCACCTCATAAACCAAGTGGTGCAAACCTTTTACTCCAACATCACCAATGTACATTGCAGGACGCTTACGCACCGCTTCAAGTCCTTCTAATACCTGAATATTATCTGCAGAATAATTATCCCTTCTTTCTTCTTCGGCCATATCTCTTTTAATTTTGTTTTATCACTTTTAACAAGTCAAACAAAAATAAGAAAAAGCTAGGCTTTTACAAGGGTTTAAAAGGCTTTGAAAGCCTTAACTTATCAACACAATTTCAACCATTTGATCTATTTTTCGATCCAGGAAGTGATGGACTCATCATCTGGTTGAATTCTCGGTGAAATCACTTTTGCTAAGTGTCCACTTTCATCAATTAGGTACTTCTGAAAATTCCAACCCACCTCGCTGTCTTCCAGTCCGTTTTTGCTTTTTTCAGTCAAAAAATGATACACTGGATGCATGCCCTTGCCTTTCACAGAAATCTTAGACATCATGGGAAAAGTCACACCGTAATTCATCTTGCAAAAACTTTCAATTTCCTCATTGGAACCTGGCTCTTGTGACATAAAGTCATTCGCTGGGAATCCGACAATTACAAAGTTTTTTCCTTTATATTTTTCATATAAGGCCTGTAATTTCTCGTATTGCGGTGTTAAACCACATTTGGAAGCGGTGTTCACAATCATGATTTTCTTCCCTTGCAAAGAAGAGAAATCGAAGGTTTCACCGTTAATATCTTTCACTTTGAATTGATAAATAGATTGTTTCTCGGAGCTATTCATAACTGCAAATATTGAGATTAGTACAATAAAAATTTTCATACGTAGTTTTTTAAGGAAACATATAAATGGAAAGATAGTTCGAATTTGTGGAACATTTTTTGATTTTTTACGAATAAATACAGAATGAAAGCGCCTTTTTTACTTCTTTTTCTTTTGATAAACATTGCGTCGCATGGACAAAAGTTATCAGGCACTTGGC
Organism: uncultured Flavobacteriales bacterium; assembly: GCA_903860985.1. GTDB lineage: Bacteria > Bacteroidota > Bacteroidia > Flavobacteriales_D > Crocinitomicaceae > UBA952. The sequence continues at coordinate 36,543 of CAIOSO010000059.1, read as the reverse complement.
AAGGGGCTTGTTCAACAACAGACGCATCAAACCCTATACTTATTTCTACATCATGGATTTACCTTGATATGTCCATTGTAAAAGGAATGATTGATGGGAAAATGAGGCACGAAAATAGCCTAGAAGGACAATACTACATTTATGATATCGTTGGCAAAGTGCTCGAAAACGGACATCTAGAAATCAATGAAACTAGGATAGGACTTAAATCAAAAAATGCCGTTCCAGCTGATAAACAACAATTTGATTTTGAATACGATCCAAAAAAAGCCTATCTATTCGGTAAAAGTAAGGATGGAAAATCTACCTTAACTCTTTACCGAGCAGCTTTTAACATTTCGGAAAACACAGCAAGTATTTTACCCATTAACCAATTGGCAAAATTTCAACAGGACTTAGCGGATGGATTATCTTCTCCTGAAAAGCGCTTGGAAGAATTACGTGCGTTTAAATTTGAACCTATTTATTTCGAATACGACAAGGACATTATTCAAGCCCAATACGAATCGTACCTCATCGAAATGGTTCGAATGGTAAAAAGTCATTCAGATCTTCGAATATTAATCACTGGTCATACAGACTCGGACGGATCTGAGGCCTATAATATCAATTTATCGAAACGCAGGGCAGCATCTTTGGAACGTTTTTTCGAAGCGCATGGGCTTCAGAAGTCCCGCGTCGAAATTGATTTCAAAGGAGAAAACGAACCGATCGACCGAAACGATACAAACCTAGGGAAACAAAAGAATCGACGTGTTGATTTCCGATTTATCTAAATCTATCCTTTCAACGAAGCCAGTTTTTCTTCTAATAATTGAATTTTCCCAAGTGCATCCGCCTCTTTTTTGCGTTCTAAGTCCAATACTTGTGCTGGTGCTCCGGCAACAAATCGTTCGTTAGAAAGTTTTCCTTGTACACTTTTCAAGAATCCTTTTGAGTAACCTAGCTCCTCTTCCATTTTCTTAATTTCTGCATCCACATCAACTACATCTCCAAATGGCACAAAGTATTCTACACCTTCGACAATAAATGAATTCGCTTGTTGAATTTTATCGGATACATATTCAAAAACGGAGAGATTACCCATTTTTACAATAATGGAATCAAAATTCGTTTGAGTAGCAGCATCGGCTCTTACATACATTTCCAACTTCACTTTGTTTGCGATGTTATTATTCTTGCGGATGTTACGAATTTGAGAGATGATTTTCTCTGCTTTATCGAATCCTGTAAGCAATTGTTCATCTACTGCTCTCACCTTCGGCCATTCAGCAATAACAATATCCTCCCCATCTTTGCGTTCGTTTAGCGCATGCCAGAGTTCTTCGGATACAAAAGGCGTAAAAGGATGCATGACTTTCAATAATTCTTCGAAAAAGTATTTTGTTTTCTCCAAAGTTCGACGATCAATTGGTTGTTCATATCCCGGTTTGATCATTTCTAAATACCATGAACAGAAATCATCCCATACTAATTTGTAAATGGCCATTAGCGCATCAGAAATACGGAATTTATCAAATTGATCATTGATTTCTATCAATACTTTTTGGAAGCGATTTTCAAACCAATCGATGGCTACCTTTGAAGACATTGGTTGCTCAATGTCTCGGACTTGCCATGAAGAAACTAGACGGTAAGCATTCCATACTTTATTTGTGAAATTACGTCCTTGTTCACATTGAGAAGAATCAAATGGAAGGTCATTTCCTGCTGGAGAAGAAATTAAAATTCCCACACGAACACCATCAGCTCCAAATTTCTCAATCAATTCGATTGGATCCGGTGAATTACCGAGTGATTTCGACATTTTTCGTCCCAATTTATCTCGAACGATTCCTGTGTAGTATACATTTTTAAACGGTAAATCACCCAGGTATTCATATCCAGCAATCACCATACGTGCTACCCAGAAAAACATGATTTCCGGTGCTGTAACTAAATCATTTGTTGGGTAATAATATTTGATTTCTTCATTTTCTGGTTGTGTCAAACCATTAAACACCGAAATTGGCCATAACCAACTGGAAAACCATGTATCCAGTACATCTTCGTCTTGATTTAACTCAGATTCGAGGATTTCTCTTCCCGCTTTTTCGCTGGCTAATCTCAATGCTTCTTCCTTCGTTTTTGCGACCACGAAGTCGTCCGGACGATTGCCAAAATACCAAGCTGGGATTCGGTGTCCCCACCAAAGTTGACGAGAAATACACCAATCCTTCACGTTTTCCATCCAGTGACGGTAGGTATTTTTGAATTTATCCGGATGGAATTGAATGTTTCCATTCATGACATTATCTAATGCAGGCTGAGCCAATTCTTTCATCGAAACAAACCATTGCATGGATAATTTCGGTTCAATTACTGCATTTGTACGCTCAGAGAATCCCACTTTATTAATGATGTCCTCTGTCTTTACTAAATATCCTTTTTGGTCAAGTTCTCTTTCAATTTCCTTGCGTACATCAAATCGGTCTTTACCAGCATAATGCGCACCGTGTTGGTTCAGTGTTCCGTTGTCATTGAACAAGTCGATGGATGGCAAGTTGTATTTTCTTCCTAATTCGTAGTCATTCGTATCATGAGCCGGCGTCACTTTCAAGCAACCCGTGCCAAAATCTTTATCAACGTAATCATCTGCAATAATGGGGATTTCACGGTTAATAATAGGAACCAGTGCATGTTTTCCGATTAACTTTTTATATCGTTCATCAGCTGGATTCACGCAAATCGCCGTATCTCCCAGGATTGTTTCTGGACGTGTAGTAGCGATAGTTACCCATTCATCTGTTGTGTCTGTGATTTTGTATCGAACATAGAAAAGTCGAGAATTCACTTCTTTGTAATTCACTTCTTCGTCGGAAACCGCTGTTAATGCCTCTGGATCCCAGTTCACCATGCGAACGCCACGGTAAATTTTACCTTTTGCGTACAGGTCCATGAATACATTGATTACGGACTCAGAATACTCTTTATCCATGGTGAAGTGCGTGCGTTCCCAATCGCAAGATGCACCAAGTTTCTTTAACTGTTCAAGGATGATTCCACCATGTTTATCTTTCCATTCGAAAGCATGTGCAAGAAACTCGTCTCTGGTTAAATCAGATTTTTTAATGCCTTCTTGACGAAGTTTCTGAACCACTTTTGCTTCTGTTGCAATAGACGCATGATCGGTTCCAGGAACCCAACATGCATTTTTTCCAAGCATTCGAGCTCTGCGAACAAGGACATCTTGAATGGTATTATTGAGCATGTGCCCCATGTGAAGGACACCTGTCACATTAGGTGGAGGAATTACGATGGTATAAGGCTCACGGTGATCAGGGACTGAATGAAAATAACCTTTATCCAACCAATGTTTATACCATTTATCTTCCGCTTTTTGCGGCTCGTATGTTTTCCCTAATTCCATGACACAATCTTTGCCGCAAAGATAACAATTATCTCAGCAGCACAATCTCCGTAAGTGGAGAAATAGCTCGACTAGTTTGTCGTTGGGGAATCGGAAGGTGAAAGAACAGATCCTTTGATTGTCAAAACAATTGGATCACCACCATCAGAGAATACAGTTATTGTTTTCGTGAAAGCACCAACTCTTTTTGTGTCATAGGTTACTTTAATCGCGCCTTTTTTACCTTTTTTGATTGGTTCTGTTGGTTTTTCTGCTGCTGTACAACCACAACTTGTTTGAACATTACTTACTGTAATTGATTTTTTAGAAACGTTTTTAAATTCAAAAACGAACATGTCTTTAGAATCATATGGAATGTTTTCACGAACAATCTCCAAGGTGGTGAATTTCAAACCTAGAGTTGGTTTTGTTTCTTTTTGAGCTTGTGCAAATCCAACGAAAAGGAATGCGAATGTAAGTAATGCGTATTTCATGAGTTTAATTTTTTACAATAGTAAGTTGAATTTTCATTTCAAAATCAAATTTAACATAAAATTTAGGATTCAAAAGCATGAAAAATAACTTCTTCTATGGAGGGATAGGTTTGTTTTAAGCAATTATCAAAGTCGTTTTTTTTCATCCAGCGTGCTTCTGTAATGTTTTCCTCCAATTGAGGCTTTGTATTTAAATCCCCTTGGTATTCTAAGAAGTACCAATTGTTTTTCTTCAAAATGGATTTATTTTTAAACTCATACGCATGGTATGTTGAGCAAATTCTATGTTTCAACTGGAGCTTACCCGTCAATCCACACTCCTCCGTTATTTCCCGAATGGCGGCATCCTTTGAACTTTCTCCTTGTTCAATTTTTCCTTTTGGAAGATCCCAAAGCCCCAGTCTTTTAATCCACAAATAAGTTTCGCTCTCTGGGTGAAATACGAGTCCACCAGCTGTTTTAATCTTGTTAAATTGTTTAAAAAAGGTTTTTAATTCAGACTTAGGGTGAGGATTTACCGCTTGAATTTCATGATTTTTAAACATACCCAATAAGGATGAAATGTTCAATGGTATCGCATTTTCAACGATTTCAACATCAGGAATTGGGACAGAAGTAAAATGAATTACGTGCTTATCCATGAAAACTTTATATTTTTGCGGCATGGCATCAAATCAAGAACAAGCGCTAAAGGTAGCAGAATTATTATTGAAAACGAAGGCTGTTCGTTTACAACCGAATAAACCTTTCACTTGGGCTTCCGGCTGGAAGTCTCCAATTTACTGTGACAACCGAGTAACATTAAGTTTTCCGGAAGTCCGCACACACATTCGTCAAGCATACGCACAATTGATCCTCGATGTATATGGGAAACCTGATGTCATTGCTGGAGTAGCGACCGGAGGAATCGCTCAAGGTGCTTTAGTGGCGCAAGAATTGGGTTTGCCTTTCATTTATGTTCGTTCAGCTGCAAAAGGTCATGGAATGGAAAATTTGATTGAGGGAGCATACGAAGCTGGACAAAAAGTGATTGTCATTGAAGATTTAATTTCAACAGGTGGAAGTAGCTTGAAGGCTGTTGAAGCATTAAGACAAGGTGGACTTGTCGTAAAAGGCTTACTTGCCACCTTTACTTACGGATTTTCTATTGCTGATCAAGGATTTCAAGAAGCAGGTTGTCCATTCGAAACAATAACCGATTACGCAACGCTCATAGATGTAGCCGTAAAAACGAATTACATCAACGACGGAGATTTAAGCACATTGCATGAATGGAGGGTGAATCCGAGTACTTGGAATCAATAACTCGTTTATGATCATTCAAAGCGCTACCACACAGATTGATGCATTGTTATCAGATGTTCGTGCATTCTTGTCTGATCCACGCAATTTAACTTATTTACTTCCACAGGATAAAGTGTCAAACTTTAGTGCTGATGAAATACAGTGTAGCTTCAAGGCGCAAGGTGGGATAGTAATTAGTTTACTTTTTGACCAACAAGACGTCCAAAGTGTTCGCTATCGATCTGGCGAAGGGAGCCCATTTCCATTTACACTGAGCATCGAACTTCGAGAGGAGGAGGGTCAATGTCAGGGACAGGTGCTATTTGATGGTGAGATTTCAGGATTTATGAAAATACTTGTCGAAAAGCCGTTAAAATCATTGTTCGAACAAATGAGTCTTCAGTTGAAAGCTCATTTTGATAAAAACTGAAGCTCCTTCAAAGCATAACTTCTGTTCTCTCCCTGTACTGCTATCATAAGACGTCCATCTTCTTGCACACCAAGTATTTCCCCTTCAAATTCGCCCATTGAATCCTTGTAAAAAGCAAGCTCATCTTTCAAGAATAAAAGAGATTCGAAAGTCGTTTTTAGGGTTGATTCTAGCCTTTCCCATTGTTGAATATACCCATTTAAAATAGCGATCAATTCGTTCAAAACGGTTTTAACTTGAATACTTGTTCCAAGTTGATGTCGGATGCTAGTAGCGTTTGGACTTTCAAAATGCAGTTGATTCACGTTTAATCCGATCCCAGCAATCACCCAAGAAATCTGTTTTCCTTCCAATTGATTTTCAATAAGAATTCCAGCAATTTTCTGGGTTCCAACAAAGACATCATTGGGCCATTTGATGGAGGAATCGATACCAAAGCGCAAAAGGAGTTTGTGAAGTGCCAAGCAAATCATCCAACTTATTTTACTTTGTTCACTGACTGACAGATTGTCGGGCTTCCATACAATCGAACAAAGCATGTTGCTAGAATGAGCAGATTCCCAAGTATTTCCCACTTGTCCTTTACCTGCAGATTGCTCATCTGCCAATATTACCGAGCCATTTTGACAAATATGGTCGTTAATTAATTTGGCAGCAAAATTGTTGGTAGAGTCTACACAATCAAGGTGATATATTTCTTTTCCAATCGTTGTCATCTCGGCGTTTAAGGAGCAGTAAAATTAAAATTTATCACGTAGTTTTGTATTAAATATTTAAAATGCGAAAAAAGACCGGAATTACAGAATCAGAACAATTATGCCAAGCCATTGTTGAAGGCATGCAAGATAACAAAGCGAGAGATATTTCGGTGCTGGATTTGAGACAGTTACCAGGTGCCGTTTGCGACTTTTTTGTGATTTGTAGTGGTGAGTCAAGCACGCATGTAGATGGTATTTCAAATGCCGTGACACGTTTTACAAGAAAAGAGTTAAAAGAAAAACCTTGGCACATTGAAGGAAAAACGAATAGTGAGTGGGTTTTATTAGATTACATTAATGTTGTTGGACACATTTTTTACAAAGACGCGAGATCCTTTTTTGAAATTGAGGATTTATGGTCGGATGCTGTTCGTACAGATATCCCAAATTTATAATTAGGAACTAGAATATGTCAGAAGAAAAAAAGAAAAGTCCATTTTCCATTTATTGGATCTATGCGGGCTTAGGAATCGCTTTGATTTCCTTTAATATTTTTATGAATTCAACACCGGCTGCTACCATCAAGTATAAAGAGACTTTGATGGAATTAGTAGATATCAAAGGTATTAAGAATGTAAAAATCATCAATCAGTCAAAGGCTGAATTTCAATTGAAAAATCAAGGAGTGAAGTATGTCAATGAGACGAACAAACTTGATTTTCCAATAATGAAAAAAATGTTGAAAGCGAATAAAGGAAAGCCCACAACGGTCACTTTTGAACTTGAAAACATTGGGAGTCCAACGAATTTTGAAAAAGCATTAGACGACCGTGGTTACCACGACTATCAAAATGAGACTGAAGTAAATTACCTAGGTGATATTTTAGGTTATTTGTTGCCGTTTGTGATCATCATCATTATTTGGATGTTTGTGATGCGTCGAATGTCGGGTGGTGGCGGAGTTGGTGGTGGCGGAGGTCAGATCTTCAATATTGGAAAATCTCGTGCTCAAGTATACGACAAAGGAAAATCAACGAATATTACTTTTCAAGATGTTGCCGGACTAGTAGGTGCAAAAGAAGAAATCGTGGAAATTGTTGAGTTTTTAAAAAACCCAAAAAAATATACCGAATTAGGTGCTAAAATACCGAAAGGAGCCTTGTTGGTTGGTCCTCCAGGAACAGGAAAAACACTTCTTGCTAAAGCAGTTGCTGGAGAAGCAAAAGTTCCATTTTTCTCCCTATCTGGTTCCGACTTTGTTGAAATGTTCGTTGGTGTTGGTGCGTCAAGGGTACGTGATTTATTCCGTCAAGCAAAAGAAAAAGCGCCGTCGATTATCTTTATCGATGAGATTGATGCGATTGGACGTGCACGAGGCAAGAACAATGGATTTAATTCCAATGACGAGCGTGAAAACACCTTGAATCAATTATTGACAGAAATGGATGGATTCGGGACGAATTCCGGGGTGATTATATTAGCGGCAACCAATCGTGCGGATGTTTTAGATGCGGCTTTGATGCGAGCAGGACGCTTCGATCGTCAGATTTACGTAGACATGCCTGACTTGAATGAGCGAAAAGAAATTTTCCAAGTTCACTTAAAGCCTTTGAAATTAGTGGAAGGATTAGACATTGATTTCTTGGCGAAACAAACGCCAGGTTTCTCTGGTGCCGATATCGCTAATTTATGCAACGAGGCTGCGTTGATTGCTGCACGTCACAATAAGAAACATGTTGAAAAACAGGATTTCTTGGACGCTGTTGACCGCATCGTTGGTGGACTCGAGAAAAAGAATAAAATCATTACTAAAGTTGAGAAAAAATCGATTGCCTTCCATGAAGCTGGACATGCAACTATTTCTTGGATGTTGCAATACGCACACCCATTGGTGAAGGTGACCATTGTCCCTCGTGGACAATCCTTAGGTGCAGCTTGGTATTTACCTGAGGAACGCAGCATAACAACGACAGAGCAAATTTTAGATCAAATGTGTTCCGCATTAGGTGGACGAGCGGCAGAGCAATTGACTTTTGGGAAAATCAGCACTGGCGCGTTGAGCGACTTAGAAAAAGTAACTAAACAAGCCTATGCAATGGTTTCCATCTACGGATTGAATGACCGTATTGGAAATATTTCTTTTTACGATTCACAAGGTCGAGATTCCTTTACAAAACCGTATTCAGAAGATACCGCTCGCATTATTGACGAAGAAGTTTCTAAATTGGTTGAAGGTCAATATCAACGTGCACTTCAAGTACTTGCTGAAAATCAGGATAAGTTGACGGAGCTCGCAGAGCAATTATTAACAAAGGAAGTAATCTTCAAAGAAGATTTAGAGCGAATATTTGGCAAGCGTCAATGGGAAAGTGATGAACTGGTAGACATCGATGTGAAGGGCGAGAGCCAGAGTGAGAGTGAGAACGTGAGCGAAGTAGCTGAAGTGTTGAGTGAACCAGAAAATACAACGGAAACGAATCCAACTGAGAGCGTAGCAAAGGAGGAGACTAAAGGAGACTCAAGCGACGAAACGGAAGCGAAATAGTTTGGATAAAATACTTGTTTTCAAAACACGTGAGCCGTATTTATTCGTTCAAGCGAAATTGATACTTTCTGACGACGACATTCCATTTCAGGAAAGGAATACCATGGATTCGATGTTCAACAATTTCGGTAGTTATGAAATATATGTAACTTCGGAGTTCGAAAATGACGCGAAAAAACGATTAACTGATGCCTTTAAGTAATTTAGCATTAAGAAGCATTACTGGAGCAATCTTTGGCACTGTTGTCATTGGTTCTATTCTTTGGCATCCGTATGCTCAAATTGCAGTTTTCTCAGTTTTTATGGTCCTTGGACTTGCTGAATTCTATCGCTTATTTAAGAATCATCCCATTGTAGAGGTTAGTTCAGAAATAGGTATATTCATCGGTTGTTTTATCTACATCTTGTTGATTGGATTGAGTTTGTCTAATCTTCCAATCATTGTCATCACGATCCTTTTCCCCCTATTTTTCACTTTGATTCTGAATGAATTGTGGGCAAAAAAAGAACATCCATTAATCAACATTTCTGTGCTTGTTTTTGGCATCGTATATGTGGTAATCCCTTTTTACTTAAGCATTGACTTAAGTTTAAGAAATACGTCCTATCTACCTCATGTTGTTGGAATGTTTCTATTAATTTGGACCAATGACAGCTTTGCCTATTTCAGCGGTCGACTATTCGGAAAACACACCTTATTTGAACGGATATCGCCAAAAAAAACGTGGGAAGGAACGATTGGTGGGGTTCTATTTACCTTGATATTGGGGTACATCATTGGAACCTACATTAATGAGGGTGAGACTTTGTTTTGGCTTGTGTCAGCCATCATCATCGCCCCATGTGCTATTTTTGGAGATTTATTGGAGTCCCTTTTCAAACGAAGTTTAAACATAAAAGATTCAGGAAGTATTTTGCCCGGACATGGTGGCATTTTAGACCGATTCGACGCGGCATTATTTGCCATTCCGTTTTTTTATTGTTGGTCGATGATTTATTTATTTTGGTAAGCTATGACATTACACAGAGAAGGTAAAAATATTATGTTGTGGAGCGCGTTCTTCACCGTAGTTTTTAGTGCACTGGCATATTATTTTTTAGGTTGCTGTTGTCCCATTATTTATTGGGTATTACAAGTTGGATTACTTGTTTTACTTGGACTTGTTGTTCAATTTTTCCGAGTTCCCAATCGAACGTGTCTGGGCGCTTCAACGGACATTATGTGTCCAGCAGATGGAAAAGTAGTAGTGATTGAAGAAACTACAGAAACGGAGTATTTTCAGGACCGACGTATCCAAATTTCCATTTTCATGTCCCCATTAAATGTTCATGCAAATTATCATCCAATAAAAGGGCTGGTGAAATACATCAAGTATCATCCAGGTTTATTTCTTGTGGCTTGGCATCCAAAAAGCAGCACGGACAATGAACGAAGCACATTTGTGGTAGAACATCCAACGGGAAAAGAAGTGTTATTTCGTCAGGTTGCTGGAGCTGTAGCGCGGAGGATATGTTATTACCCAGCGGAAGGACAGTCCGTCGAAGTAGGACAAGAATTTGGATTTATTAAATTTGGGTCAAGAATTGACCTATTTTTACCCTTAGGCACAAAAATTGATGTAGCCATTGGCGATGTGGTTAAAGCAAAATTAACACGCATTGGAGAAATCAATTAATTCGTATATTTACCGTATAAAATCATCCATTATGAAAAAAGTATTTTTAGCACTTGCATTGTTCACATATGTTGGATCAATGGCAACAACAACTTACGCTGCAGTAACTGGTACTGAAGTAGTGAAAAAAGACGACGATAAGAAAAAGAAGAAAAAGAAAAAAGGAGCTTGTTGTTCATCTCAGCAAGGTAAATCTTGTTCGACAACTCAACAATCCTCTTGTTGTTCTAAAAAAGCAAACTAATCTACATTTGATTAGGAATAAAAAAGGCCATCAATTGATGGCCTTTTTTATTAACTGAATATTTTCTGATACCCTTCTTGGTATTTCTCCAGAATTTTCTTTCTCTTTAATTTGAGTGTTGGAGTTAACTCTCCTCCATTTATGGTGAACTCTTCCGGGAGTAGCGCAATTTTCTTTACTTGTTCCCAATTGCCAAAACCCTGATTGATTTCAGCAATCTCCTCATTCATACGCTCAATGAAAACGTTTTCTTTGATGATTTCTTCATTGCTCTTGGATTCAAAATGCAATCCATGTCGGTGCGCCCATTCTTTCGCAAAGGCAAAATTTGGGACAACAAAAGCCGCAGGAAATTTTTCTCCTTCACCTATTACCATGATTTGTTCAATAAAGCGAGATTGTTTAAATCGATTTTCCATTGCCTGAGGAACAATGTATTTCCCACCAGAAGTTTTAAATATTTCTTTTTTACGATCCGTGATTTTTAAGAATTTTCCCTCTTGAAATTCTCCGATATCTCCTGTATGGAACCATCCTTCGTTGTCCATCACTTCATTTGTAGCCTCTATATTATTATAGTATCCCATCATTACATTGGGACCTTTAACTAATATTTCACCATCCGAAGCAATTTTTACTTGCACACCTTCAATCAACGCACCTACTGTTCCAATTCTAATTCCGGTAACAAAATTATTTACCGTCACAACTGGAGATGTTTCTGTTAATCCATATCCTTCTAATATGGGAATGTCCGCCGCTAAAAAGATGCGAGCTAATCTAGGCTGTAGCGCAGCACTTCCCGATGCAATGGCTTTCACATTTCCACCTAAAGCTTCTTGCCATTTGGAGAAAATCAATTTCCGTGCAATGCCCAATTTAAACTTAAAAAATGTGCTTGCATGCACATTATCGTAGTTTTCCGCTAGGTTCAAGGCCCAATAAAACATTGCTCTTTTGATGCCCTTTAATTCCTCCCCTTTTGCCATGATTTTATCAAACACTTTTTCGATTAATCGTGGGACTGCCGAAAAGAGATCAGGTTTAACTTCCTTGATGTTGTCTCCGATCGTATCCATGGATTCCGCGAAATAAATGGAACATCCGAGATACATATATAAATAATGAAGCATGCGTTCATACACGTGACAAATCGGCAAGAAGGTCAATACGCGTGAATTATTATCGGCTGGAATTGGCTCAATACAGCTAGAAACATTAGATAATAAGTTTTGATGAGACAACATAACTCCTTTGGGGTTTCCTGTTGTTCCGGAAGTATAAATAATGGTCACTAAATCCTCGTTTTTCACCATTTTCATGCGCTCTTGAACCTGGTCTTCTTCCGTATGTGTTTTTTGTTCTTCAATAAAAGACCAATGAGGGACAGAATCCAACTTATCAAATGAAAATAAATGGTTTAAACTTGGAACGTTTCCACGAACATTGGAAATTTTATCGGCAAGTTCTTGATTAGAAACGATGCAAATTTTCGCTGCACAATCATTTAAAATAAATAGGTAGTCACTTTCTGAAATATTTGGATAAAGCGGGACAAGTATGGCACCTGTTTTTTGAACAGCGATATCGAGAATATTCCATTCTACCCGATTAGAACTAGCCACAGCAATGCGATCACCTGGTTGCACTCCCATGGAAATTAATCCACGTGCAACATTCATGGTGCGGTCTATGAAGTCACTCGTTGAAATTGGAACCCAAATTCCAGCTGTTTTTGTCACAAACATGGCTGAATTCGGATAATTCTTCAATTGATGATCAGGGACTTCGAAAAGTTTATCAACAGTTAACATAGTTTTGTTTTAAGGTTATCGAAAATAGGAAATATTATCGAATTATAAAAAAAGGATAGAAAACAATGAAATCAATGCAATGCCAATCACATTAAAAACAAAGCCCATTTTGACCATTTGATGGATTTTCACATGGCCGGATGAGAACACAATCGCATTTGGCGGAGTGCCCACTGGCATCATGAATGCGAGGCTTGCACCTAGCGTGAGGGTGAAACACAATTGAAAAATGTCGTATCCAGATTCCTTTGCGAAACTGGCAATTACCGGGACAAAGATCGTGACAAGTGCCAAATTGGACATGACTTCTGAAGTAAAAACAGAAATGACCACTACAATGAGTACAATTGCGGGAACAGACATATGTTGATAGTTCTGAAATACGGTTGTTAAGGAAGCTACAATTCCGTTTTTCTCGAAGATTTGAGCCAAAGCGAGTCCACCACCAAATAACAACAAGATTCCCCAAGGCAATTTCTCTGTATCCTTCCAATCTAACAAAGGTTTTTTCTCCCTTTTACTTGGGACGATAAACAGAAGAATGGCGCCAAAAATGGCCGCGCTTTCGTCACCATAATTCAATCCTGTGAAATACATAATCAGCTCCTTGAAGGACCACAAAATAATGACTAAACCGAAAATTGCTAAGGCTCTCAATTGCTCGTTTGTCCAAGGTACATTTGGTAAATTCACGTCATGAATTTCCTTTCTTTCCTTTCCCAAAGCAATATAAAAAACGCCATACATTACGAGAAGCATGGTAATTGCTAGCGGCATTCCGATTTTCATCCAATCAAAAAAGCTCACGGTAATGTGAAAGTTCTTTTGTAAAATGGCTGCCATTTGCGTGTTTGGAGGAGATCCGATTAATGTCCCTACCCCACCGATACTTGATGCATAGGCGATGCTTAACATCAGCAATAAAGAAAATTTTGATTTCTGATGAGCTACAGGCATTGCTTGAATGATAGCAATCGCCATAGGTAACATCATCAGCGCCGTTGCTGTATTTGAAATCCACATACTGAGAAATCCCGTACTGAGAATAAATCCAAGTAGAATCCTAGGTTTTGAATCCCCAACAACGTTAATGATGCGTCGAGCGATTTGCTCGTGAACTTTCCACTTTTCTAAGCCAAGAGCTAGAACAAATCCACCGAAAAACAAATAGACATTATTGTTTCCATAGCTCGCCGCTAAGTCGTTTGTATCTAATAATCCTAATGGAATGGCTAAAATGAAGGGAAGTAAGGCTGTGACATATATGGATATCACCTCAAATATCCAAAAGAAAATCATTAGTCCACCAAGTGCAACTGCATTCCAATAGGAATTAGTTGCACCAGTAGAAAAGAGTATCATTAGAAAAGAAAAGACGCCAAATGCTGCGAGCATGCGCTTCCAATCTAACTGAAGCATGTATTATTTGTTCAAAGCATTCAACGCATCAACAAAAGTCAAGGCCTTTGCTTCAACATCTGCTACAATTGCACGAAATTCAGCTTTTCCTTTTGCTTTGTGCATGCGTCCAAGAATGACATCTTGAAAATTCGCTGCTTCTGTAATCAATTTTTCGGTTGCTGGAGCTTTTGACTCATCCAACATTTGGTGGTGAAAACACTCTTCTACCACATCAAAGACCATCTCGTTGATGTTTCTTTTAAGAATTCTTTTATTTGACATATTTCATCTTTATTTCCGTCAAAAGTAAGTCGAAAATAGGACTTACACTACAAAACTGAACATTTTGTGCGCAGATGCTTTGGATACATCTGTAAGTTTGACAACGGATTGTGTAACTTTGTCGCTATGACATACCCCATATTACATATCCGTAAAGGCAAGGAACAATCATTGATGCGACGTCATCCATGGGTTTTTTCTGGAGCCATAGAGTCTTCTACTGAATCTTTAAAGGATGGTGATATCGTCTGTTTAATGACACGAAAAGATCAATTTTTAGGAATTGGACATTACCAACATGCGACGATATCGGTTCGAATCCTAAGTTTTGAATACGAAGTTATTGATCAAGCATTTTTTGATAAAAAAATTAAAAAAGCAGTTGATTCCCGTTTAAACATTGGCTTATTATCGAAGCAAAATAATATTTTCAGAATTTGTCATGGTGAAGGAGACGAATTACCTGGACTTGTCATTGATTTTTACAATGGAGTAGCAGTGATTCAATGTCATTCAATTGGCATGTACTTTTCCGTAGAATTGATCGCTAATGCCTTAAAAAATGCATTCGGTAAGAAATTAACGGCTGTTTACTCGAAGTCAACAGACACCTTGCCAAAACGAACGGATATAAACGATGCGTATTTGTATGGAAGTTGCGAAACACCGCATGTTGCGCTGGAAAATGGCGTGAAGTACAACATCGATTGGATTACTGGACAAAAAACAGGATTCTTTATTGATCAACGTGTGAATCGACGCATTTTGGGAGAATATTCTAAAGGAAAAAAAGTACTCAATACCTTTTGTTATTCCGGAGGATTTTCGCTTCAAGCACTAAACCATGGTGCAACATTGGTGCACTCATTAGATAGCTCGAAAAAAGCAATTGCCTTAACAGACGATAACATTATCTTGAACAACTATTCCGAAAAACATATGTCAATTTGTGCGGATGCGATGGATTACATGAAGGACTTGGAAGAAGATTACGACATTATCGTGTTGGATCCACCTGCATTTGCGAAACACCGCGAAAAACGGCACCAAGCCGTTCAAGGTTATAAACGTTTGAACGCGCATGCCATTCGTCAAATTAAACCAGGAGGAATCATCTTTACCTTTTCTTGTTCACAAGTCATCGATAAAGCATTGTTTACAAATACCATCATTGCAGCGGCAATTGAATCTGGAAGAAATGTGCGCATTTTGGAACAAATTCATCAACCAGCAGATCACCCTATTCATGCCTTTCATCCAGAAGGTGAATATTTGAAAGGATTAATCATTCAAGTGGATTAGGATGCTGTCGTTAAATTACAAGTCGATTTTAGGAATGGCGCTTCCGATGATGGTCTCCGGTTTCGTTCAGTCTATTGTCTTGATTACAGACGCATCGTTTATCAGCAGGTATTCTACAGAAGCATTTGATGCTGTTGGTAACGCTGGACTTTTATACGTTACGATATACGTGTGCCTAGCAGGTATGGGTGATGGTTCGCAAATCATCATAGCCCGCAGAATTGGTGAGGGACGTGTTTCCGCTATTGGACGAGTGTTTGGAACGTCTTTTTTAACGAATTTCATTCTGGCCATCAGTTTCTTTGGAGTACTATATTGGTTCTTGCCTTCTGCTATTCTTGGATACTCCAAACATCAAGAAATTGCCTTGCTTCAAGGTGACTTTTTACGTATCCGAAGTTTCGCCTTGTTTTTTGCGATGATAACCATTACCATTCAGGCTTTTTTATTGGCAAAAGGAAAAACGATGATTGTGTTGTATGCCGCCTTAATAACGGCTATTAGCAATGTATTTCTTGCCAATTCCCTCATTTTCGGAAGAAATGGCTTACCTGAAATGGGTATCGAAGGAGCCGCGTTAGCTAATACTATCGCAGATGCTCTGGGTATGACTTTTCTTATTATTTATTTGATTTTTTCCAAGGAAAGAAAGGAATACCAACTTTTTGCACATTTCAAGTTTGAGCTTGCCTCCATGAAAGAATTGTTAAAAGTGGGAAGTCCGCTGATGTTTCAGGGATTCTTTGCGTTGGCCACTTGGACTCTCTTTTTCACTTGGCTGGAGCAAAAGGGACAATTTGATTTAACCGTTTCACAGAATATTAGAGCCATTTATTTTCTTGCCTTTGTACCGATTTGGGGATTCGCCGGAACTACGAAGACGTACATTTCTCAATACATTGGCGCTAAGAAATTTGATGAGATTCCTACGATTCAAAAACGTATACAGCTTATGACACTTATGTTCTTGTGCGTCACCTTCCATGGAGCCATTTTCTATCCAGAAGCATTAATCCGACTGATTAATCCGGCGGAATTGTATGTACACAAGAGTGCTCAAATCCTCCGACTCATCTCCGTATCCATTATGTTGTATGGATTTTCCTCTGTATATTTTCAAACAATACATGGTTCTGGAAACACCCTTCATTCGATGTTTATTGAATTTGGAATCGTGAGTGTTTATGTCGTTTTTTGTTACCTTTTCATCAAAGTGTGGAATTTGGACGTATATTGGATTTGGACGGTAGAGTACATCTATTTTATTTTAATGGGATTAGCTTCCATCAGCTACCTCCGTTTGTATGATTGGAAAAAGAAAATAGTATAATGAAAGAGAAATTACGCATTGTTTTTATGGGAACCCCCGAATTTGCTGTGGGAATTTTAGATGCATTAGTGCACTCCAAACATGAAGTGGTTGGAGTTGTTACGGTTGCAGATAAACCTGCTGGACGCGGGCAGCAAATTCAGCAAAGTGCTGTGAAACAATATGCTATTTCCCAGGGACTTCGTGTTTTACAACCAGACAAATTGCGAGACGAATTATTCCTGAATGAATTAGCCACCTTAGAAGCAGATTTATTTGTCGTTGTCGCTTTTCGCATGCTTCCAGATGTGGTGTGGAAAATGCCTGCATTCGGAACGATAAACCTACATGCGAGTCTCCTTCCAAAATACCGAGGAGCAGCTCCAATTAATTGGGCCATCATGAATGGTGAAAAGGAAACGGGAGTTAGTACGTTTTTCATCAATGAAAACATTGATACAGGAGCCATTATCGCTCAAAAATCAATTTCATTAACGCAATCCATAACTGCAGGGGAATTACACGATGAACTAAAATCCATCGGAGCAAAATTAACCGTCGAAACAGCCGATCAAATTTGTTCGGGTGCTGTTTCAACCATTGAACAAGATCCATCGGATACGAATGTACCCTTTGCTCCAAAAATATTCAAAGCAGATTGTGAAATTGATTGGAGTCAATCAGCGGAACTTAATCACAACCGCATCCGAGGCTTATCTCCCTACCCTGCTGCGTGGTGCAAACTTTGGTCCTTAAAGAAATCCGCATGGATTACCTTTAAACTCTTTGATTCATCGGAAGTAACCATAGAACAAGCCACACGAAACAACGGTCCTTTTTCCATTTCAGAAGGAATTGTATTTCCAAGTGGGTCTGGTTTTGTTCTCCTCAAAGAAATTCAAGCGGAAGGAAAAAAACGCATGGATTACAAGTCTTTCCTTGCTGGAAATGACTTAAAAGACCTCGTATTTAATCCTTGATATTTAGTAAGTTAAATTCTTTTTATTGATTTTAAATCCTATCTTAGTAGTGAAACAGCTACTATGAAACACTATTATTTTATCGTTTTTTTCATGCTCATCGTGTATGAAGGCAATACGCAAGTGAATAAATCTGCCGTTTGGACGCTTCAAACTGCATGCGTAACTCCTCAGCAAGTCGACAATTCGACACCTGTATCTTATGACCAAAGTTGGATTGAAGTCCAAGAGAAAAGAACCCTTCATTCATCACTTTATCAAAACAAGAAAGGAGACATAAAAGCTCGTTTCAGCCTGAAACCGATTCATTACCTCAACAACCAAAAAGAGCTTGTAAAGATTGATTATGGTCTGAAGAAGTCCTTTGATGGATGGACAGCCGGGCAACAACCTTTTCCTACGTATCTTTCGTCAGAAGGAAGTTTTTCACTTAGTTCAACAGACTTAAATAAACTTACTTTTGGTGAATCAAGCAAAATAAACGGTGTAGAAGCAGGTCATGGCTTTCAACTATCCGATAACATCGCATATTATGAAGATGTCATTCCTCATGTTGACAAGCAAGTCGTCTTTTTAGAGAATGCCGTTAAATTTACGTATCGACTGAACGAACAGCTCACCAGTGAAGCATCCGAATTATTGATTGAAGAAAAACTAGTTTTCCCGACTTCGTACCGCATTGAAAAGGAAATGGATGAGCAACAGATTGTTTGTCATCGCTTAACCATTCGCGATGAAAAAGGAATAATTGCTGCCCGACTTGAGCCAATTATCTGTTATGATGCCTTGGGACAAACACACATCGGACGCTACGAAGTGCTTGAAAAAAAGGATGGAAAATACCTACAAATGTTCATATCAACTAATTGGTTAACTGAAAGCGAAAGAGCATATCCCATTTACATTGACCCGGTAATTGCGGGACCAATGAGTACTTGGTCCGGCGGATACATGCCTTCCTGTTTCATGCCAGTTTACAATAAGGACAGCATCCAAGTTACGATTCCCGCAGGCATTACCGCGACAGGTGTTTACGTTTCAGGGAGTTTTTATGCTGATCCGTTTACATTTGCCACAATGAGTCAAGGTGCAATGTATTACAGTTCAAGCTGCGGAAGTTCTCAAATTTTCACGGTTACCGGCGCCACGGCGACATTACCTGGTACCGCTTATTTGGATAGTTTTAATCTGATGAATCCACTCAGTTGTTGCATAGGGGAATCATGTTCACCAGTTTCGTTTTGGGTACGCATGCACATTGGTAGAAATGCCTTAGGTTCAGGATGTAACATCAACTATATTCGATACGACCCTTTCGCATCCATCTATCCATTCGAAGTAATTGTTTATGGTAAAACACCGGAGACATACGGCAACGAATGGTTTGTCAATCAAACACCTATTTGTTCGAATACCTGCACTTTCAACGCAACAGCCTATGCGCGTTATGGGGTCGCACCGTACACTTTTACTCATCCTTGGTCAACAGAGGTTGTTACAGTAGGGCAAAACATTGGCTGTGCGAATGGTTCCACCAATCACGTCTTTACCTTAACGAATCCAAATTGTCCGGTGTATTGCGACAGTTTATTTACGAGTTTGGTTGTTCCGCCACCTATCATCATAGACGCATGTGGGACCCAAATATTAAACATTACTCCGGGAGCAAAACCGATTATTCCAGCTACAGAACCTGAACTTATCTACGATTCTGTATTGTGTCAAGGTGAGTCGATCAACGTACAGAATAGTTCATGCCTCTTCGGAGGAATAAGTCACTATTTTGGAGATGCCAGCGGTGACGGTAACATCCAGCAATTCATTTCGAATACAACTGATTCAGCCCTGCAGGTTCATTACGAAGCTTATGCCGAAATCAATGGTTGTGTTTCAGATACTCAACAAATCAATATTCAAATTTACCCGAATCCAAGTGCACAAGTGACTATTAATCCCAATCCTGTTGTGGTCACGAATCCTTTCCTTGTCCAAGATGCATCGCTTTCACCCGGTGGAAACCTCGTTTTTTGGAATTGGACTTTAGCGGATAGTTCCTTTACGCAGAGCACCTCATTTTCCGGGTCCTATGCAATACCAGGACAATATCCATTGTGCCTAACGATAGAAAACAATCATGGCTGTATCGATAGTGTATGCACGAACATCACAGTTGTGCCTGCAGAAATCACGAACATCAACGTCATCACTTCGGATGGAGATGGAATTAACGATCGTTTATCCTTTGAATACTTGTCGTTTTACCCGGAAAACGAGCTATTCATTTTTAACCGATGGGGACAATTGTTATATACCGCCAAAAATTATGACAATTCTTGGGATGGAAGTCAGTATGAGGAAGGGACTTATTTCTATGTATTAAAAATATTCGAGCTTGATCAGACCCTACAGAGTTTCTTTCAATTAGTGAAAAACTAAATTCCGAAGAGTACATTAAATCCAATACGGAACGGATAAACAGCAACTGTATGACCCGTTTTAAACATTGTATTTAATTGATAGCTCACGAACATACCAAAGTGACCGTAACCGATGCGCACTGTGGCATCTAAAGTCCAACGATTCATGTTAAAAGCAGAAATAGTTGAATTATCGAATGAATCACCGTTCGCATAGGTACCCGTTGTTCGTTGTTTTGTACCATAATTATATGTGCCAATGACACCTACTGCCATAAAGTAGCTTTTCTCAAACTTCTTGTTCGATGAATAATCTAACAGTAAGGGGATTGAGATTGTTCCTACATTCAATTTATTGGATTTGAAATCGAAAATAGTATCACTAACAGCAAAAATCGTATCTGCTGTATGCTGAAGGACATAATTATTTCGGAAACTATAATTTTGATAGCCAATTCCTAGTCCTGTTGTAATGCCTAAATGTTCTTTAATAATTGGGAATTTCAAATCGAATAGGTTGTAATTCACCCCGATGGATTTCACTTCGTTATTTTCCCAGTATGGGTGATTATTAAATTGCATTTCTCGTTGGTCATTCATAAACTGAGACATGTAAATGTCAAGCCCAGCCCAATGTCCTTGACCGAATTTTCGTCCTTCCTCCTCTTCATCTTCCCAATCTTCTTCCGAGAAATCTTCAAAATCCGTTCCCATAATGGCGTCATCAATGCTAATTGGTAAGCGCATTAATGATCGAACTGCAAGACCATTTTTCTGAGCTGGAATCCAGTTAGGCATAAGCTGAACAACTGCTACACAAATAGAATCGTACACTTGATTCACGCCTTTTTCTACAACGATGTTCGTCAAAGAACCATCCTTCTCAACGATAAAGGAGAGGTAAACGTGTTGATCGTTGAATTCAATATCCATTGTATCATCTGGTAGGATAAAATTCACAAAAATGAATTCATTCAAGGAATCTGGTCCACCTGGGTATTGAGCTTCCGTATCGGGGAAATTTACTAAGGAATCTGGTGTAGCAATGCTCAACAACATTGGTTCAGGCGTGCCACCAACAATAACATCCACTTGTGCAAACAGCGTGGAAACACTCAATAAACAGCTTAAGGAAAGTAGAAATTTCATCGTTCTAAGTTTCCTCAAAAGTACAATTAAAACTTTAAGAGCGCACGAACCATGAAATTTCTTCCAGCTTGAGGATAGTAGAAATTCTCGGTGGTCGTTTGTCCACCAGAGACATATGAAAACGTGTAACCATTATTCGAATACATTTGATTGAATACATTGTTGATCATCACTCCAAATTGGATTTCCTTACAGAATTTATCGAAAATGGAGTAGTTGAATTGCACGTTGGAGAAATTAAACGGATCGATACTTCGACTGATGTTTCCGGTGTTATCCAAGTACTGTCGTCCCACTAATTTCGTCATCCAAGCGATGTTGAAATTGTCAATCGGCATCCATTCAAATCCAATATTTCCAATAACATTTGGCGAAAAGGACATGTCTGCATTCGTATGAGTAATCGCTTGCTGCGTATAATAAGGCAGTGTATCTAAATACGTATCCACGTATTCATTGAATTGCGCAATTTTATTTTGACTGAGGGTAATTCCACCTGTCAATTTCAGTTTTTTATCAAAACGATAGGATCCATACACCTCCACACCCATTCGGTAACTTTTGGTCACATTGGTGTGAATGTAGGTTCCCACATCGCTGATCTCTCCAGTTAACAATAATTGATTTTGGTAATTCATATAGTAAAGATTCGTCGTTAAACTGAATCTGCTTGTATTGATTTGATGTCCAAACTCCACATCTTGCAAGGTTTCAAAAGTCGGACGATTTTCAGCGGTACTAGCAATGAAATCTGCACGAACGGGTTCACGGTGACTGATTCCACCGTTCAAGAATAACATTTGGTTGGAGTTGATTTTAAAGCTTCCACCAACCTTTGGATTCAAGAAATTAAATTGAACTGCTTGAGTCACGTCGACTGGAATTCCATTCACGAGTTCTTTTCCAATAAAAGAGTAATCCACGTGTCTAAATTGTAAATCGGTATAAACATCAAATCGGTCTTTTTTGTATACTGCTTTTAGGTAGGAACTAACTTCTGATTTTCTGGAATCGTTGCTATAGTAGCGTTGGTAAATTTCACTGTTTGATGCATACTGTGCCCAAACCAATTCACCAAAATGTCCGCCAAAATACGTATTTGCGGATCCGCCCAAAACAAAATCCAAATGAGCTGTTGGTTTATAGGTAAGTCCATAAACGGCTCCAACAAAATCATTGTCCAGCCATAAGCGACGAATCAAATCTGTTTGTTGGATGGTATCAGATCCAATAACAACCGAATTCAACCCATAATCCGCTAGATTTTCGCCTTTGCGGTATTGTTCATAGTAACCACGACCGTAGGTATAGTGTGCGGCTAGGTTCAAAATCAATTTGTCATTGAAGGTATGGGTGAAATGGATTTGATAGTTATCTTGTTGATAGTTATCCACTTCGTTTTTGTAGGTGTAAAAGTTGTAAGTCCTTCCCGCATTCAATAGATTTTGACGGTCTTCAGAACTCAATCCATTGCGATCAGCATAAGCATTCATGGCAGCTGTATCGCCCTTCACTCGACTTTCTGGTGTTCCGTACCACGCTTGGTAGGTCATTTCTTTCCCGCTAAAAACGATGGCCTTTAACACAGACTGTTTTCCAATGTACGCGCCGGAAAGAAAATACGATCTCAAATCTGAAGTGGCACGATCAAGGTAACCGTTGGATTGAATGCTGGACATTCTGGTTTCTAGGGAAAAATGCTGATTGATGATACCAGTTCCTGCTTTAACCGTGGTTTTATGTGTCCCAAAAGAACCCACCGTTTGGTCGATGGATCCAAATGGTTTTTCCGAAATATCCTGTGTTTTAATGTTCACGCTTGCGCCAAAAGCTGCGGCACCATTTGTCGATGATCCAACTCCACGTTGAATTTGTATATTCTCTATCGAAGATGCTAAATCAGGCATATTTACCCAATATACATCGTGTGATTCCGGATCATTTACTGGAATTCCATTGATGGTCACATTGATGCGAGAAGCATCTACACCACGAATGCGAAGTCCCGTATAACCAACGCCTGTTCCTGCATCGGAAGTCGTTACCAAAGAAGGAGTGGACTCCAAAAGAACGGGTATGTCTTGTCCAAAGTTCTTGCGCTCCAACGGATTGATTTTTCTTATTAGAATAGCAGACGTGTTATAATCTGATAAGCGTGTGGTACTAACTTGCACATCTTCCAAGGTTTTCATACTCGTAAAAAGCAGAATCTTTAGCTCCTCTTTTGATGTGGAAGAAATCGTCATTGATTGTGGTAAAAATCCCGGTTTCTCCACCAAAATGGTATAGGTAGAATCTGAAATCGGTAAATGCGTGAATTCAAATTTCCCTTGGGCATCTGAATTTACTTGGTCATTCGTGTTCAAAACAGATACTTGTGCTGCTTGGACAAAAGTGCCGGTTCGATCTTCAATTACACCGCGAATAGCTTGCTGCGAAAAAGCAAAATAACAACTACTTAAAAATAGGATACTGGTAATAATTCTTGTTTTCATTTTCTAAAAAATTAAACAAGAACAAGGGGCTAATTCCTGGTGAATAAATAACAATTAGCTCGGTCATCTTCCCTGCGCAGGCATTATCCTACAGGTTCAATGGGTGTAATCTCAGCCTTTCGGCACCCCTTAGAGACGGGGCAAAGTTAAGGAAGAAAGTGAAACAAAAAGTAGAACGTGTTGATTAAATTAATCCTTCTACGATTTTTGCAATTTGAACCGCATTTGTCGCAGCGCCTTTTCTCAAGTTGTCAGCTACGATCCATAAATTCAAGGAATTTACTTGACTTTCGTCCCGACGTATACGTCCAACAAAGACATCGTCTTTTCCTTGTGCGTATTTCGGCATTGGGTATGTATAAGTGTCCTGATTGTCTTGTAAGGTGATTCCGGACGTTTCATGTAGAATTTTACGCACCTCATCTAAATTGAAGTCTTTTTCAAATTCGATATTCACCGCCTCTGAATGTCCGCCAACAACTGGCACACGCACTGCGGTAGCTGTAACAAGAATGGACGGATCTAAAATTTTCTTGGTCTCATTCGTTAATTTCATTTCCTCTTTCGTGTATCCATTGTCTTCGAATACATCACATTGAGGAATGCAATTTTTATCAATTGGATACTTGTATGCCATTTCACCGGAAATTCCAGCACGTTCATTCTCCATTTGTTCCATTGCTTTTACACCGGTTCCCGTAATGGATTGATACGTTGAAACGACTACGCGTTTGATGCCAAATCGCTTGTGCAAAGGAGCTAATACCATGACCAATTGAATGGTGCTGCAATTTGGATTTGCGATGATTTTATCCTCTTTCGTCAACAAGTGTCCATTGATTTCTGGAACAACAAGTTTTTTTGTTGGATCCATTCGCCAAGCGGATGAATTATCGATGACTACTGTTCCAACTGCTGCAAATTTTGGAGCCCAAATCAATGATGTTTCTCCACCTGCGGAAAAAATAGCAATATCTGGACGCATGTCCACCGCCGTTTGGAGTCCAACAACTTCAAATTCCAATCCGCCAAATTCAATTTTATTCCCTACAGATTTCTCTGATGCAACAGGGATTAAGGTCGTAATTGGGAAATTCTGATCCTTTAACACTTGCAACATGACACGTCCAACCATGCCTGTTGCTCCAATAACTGCTACTTTCATTCGTTATTAAACTATTTAAGTTTGTAAAATTAATATATTTGATTGCTATGAAGTCAATTCAAGGAATTTTATTGTTTTTTTCACTGCTAAGTTCGTTCTTCCTTCGAGCGCAACTAAGCGATGACTTCACGGATGGGGATTTCGCAGCCAATCCTTCATGGACAGGAAGTTCCGCACAATTTATCGTAAACGCTAATCATCAAGTCCAACTAAACAATACCGTTTCTGGAACATCTTATCTTTCCACCGCTCATGGATTAAGCAATTTATTAAATCACGAATGGCAATGTTGGGTTAAACAAAGTTTTGCTTCCTCCTCCAGTAACTTTGGTAAGGTTTTCCTTAGTGCAGACAATGCTGATTTAGGTAGCGCTCAAAACGGCTACTATCTCTTATTCGGCGAAGCAAATGCGTTGGATGCCATTCGCTTATTCAAGTTGGAAAATGGCATTTCGACACAACTTTGTGCAGGGATAGACGGACAAATTTCAGCTAGCTTTGTAGCGCGGATTAAAGTGGTGCTTTCCACTACTGGAACTTGGGATTTATTTGCTGATTTAAGTGGTGGAACGGGTTTTGTCCTCCAAGGAAGCGCTAATGACCCATCGATTCTTACAGGAACGCACGCCGGGTTTATCTGTACATATACATCTAGTAACGCTAATAAATTCTATTACGACGATTTTTACATTGGAGCGCCGATTTTAGATACGCAGGTGCCAATGCTCGTTCAAGGCACAGCAATTTCCTCCGCGCAAGTGGATGCATTGTTTGATGAAGCTCTGAGCGCAGCAACCGCAAATGACGTAGCAAACTATGCCATTCTACCTTTTAACTCTTTCGTTTCTGCTCAGCAAGATAACTTGAATCCGGCCTTGGTGCATTTGACGACGACATTACCGCTGACAAACGGCAATACATATACCTTAATGACAGCTAACCTCTCAGATTTAGCTGGAAATATAGCAAGTAATCAATCGGTAAACTTTGATTATTTGGTAGCGGACACAGCTGTCAAAGGAGAGGTCATTATTTCCGAATTTTTTCCTGATCCTTCGCCAGTCGTTGGATTGCCAGAAGTAGAATATGTCGAGATTTTCAACAAAAGCGGCAAGGTTTTTCACCTTCAAGATTGGAAGATTACAGACGGGTCCTCAAACGGAACGATTGGGGATTATTGGTTATTGCCCGGTTCCTACATTGTTTTAACCGCCAATGCAAACCTAGGTCTATTTGCAAATGTTGCCGGAGTCACGAGTTTTCCCAGTTTAAATAATGCTGGAGATCAACTCATCCTGTTGGACGATGCCGGATTAATTTTAGATCAGTTGACGTATACCGACGAATGGTATCAAGACCCGAATAAGCAAGATGGTGGATACAGTCTAGAACGCATTCAATTAAATGACCCTTGTTCAACATACGATAATTGGAAAGCATCTACAGACATTAGCGGAGGGTCTCCAGGAACAATAAATTCGGTTTTTAGCGCTGCGCCGGACCAAGTCAATCCGAGTTTAGTTTCCGCCATTGCTTTAAGTCCAAATTTCCTAGAACTTTCATTTTCAGAGGGAATGGATTCCAGTAGTTTTTGGAATGCATCATATACATTCAATCCAACGTTGAGTATTCAGCAAAGTTTTATTCAAGCGATTGATGACAATCCAAATGGTGTTCCACAGCTTATTTTACAATTCAATGAAAATTTGCTTCCATCCACTACTTACCAAATTCAACTCGGACCAGTTAGTGATTGTTGGCTGAATGACACCGTGTTAATCGGGAGTTTCACTTTGCCAGAGCAGGCACTTCCTGGAGATCTTGTGATCAATGAAATTCTAGCTAATCCCTTAAACGGCGGACAAGATTTTATTGAATTATACAACCGATCAACCAAAGTGATTGACTTGAAGGACTGGCAAATCGCGAATTATTACAACGATACCATTTCCAATTTAAAGACCATTTCGAATCACTTTATTTTAGAGCCAAATTCGTATGTCGCAATAAGTAAAGACACGAGTTTTCTTTTAGAGAATTATCCAGCAAGTGTTTCTGGCAGACTGATTCAAATGGATATGCCGAGTTACAACATTGATTCAGGTACTGTTTATTTATTTTACAATAGCGAACAAATCGATCGTGTTTCCTATTCCGAAGATTGGCAATTTTCCTTGTTAGACAATTCGGATGGCGTAAGTTTGGAGCGCATATCGCCGAATACTTCTTCGAACCAAAAATCAAATTGGCATTCCGCTGCAGAGTCTATTGGTTTTGCAACACCCGGACGAGTAAACTCCCAATATCAATTTGTTGGAACAACAGAATCCATCAGCTTACAAAAAGATGTATTTTCTCCCGATCAAGATGGATTTGAAGATATTCTTTTAGTCAACTATGCTTTTTCAGAAAGTGGATTATTAGCTAAAGCAAGAATCTTTGATGATTTTGGAAGAGAAGTGAAAACATTATTCTCCAATGAATTACTAGGAACAACCGGATTTTTCACTTGGGATGGTGTGAATAAAGATCAAGCAAAATCTCCTATTGGAATTTACGTATTGGTCCTAGAAGTTTTCTCCGTTGATGGAAGTGTCAATTTAGCAAAAAAAATCCCGTTCACTCTAGCTGGCAAATTGTAACTTTGTAAAAAAAAGATGAAATATTCACTGCTCACATTTAGCTTATTTTTTTTCTTGACGCTATTCGGTCAGCGTTATTCCAATTCAGTCGGACTTAGATTTGCCAATATTGGCTATACTCAGATCAATGGGAAGCATTTTATGAATGCAAATAATGCAGTCGAAATAAGTTTAGGTGGTAGCTCAAACTATGTTTGGATGCAAGGGAATTACGAGTGGCAACATCCATTGGTGAACGATGTTGATTATTACTTTGGTGCAGGTCCCGGTTTGGGCATTGTATCCGGAAATCCCATTATGCAAAATTCAGCGAATGATCGATTTATGTTCGGGATGAATGGTGTTGTCGGTGTGGAATATACACTTCCAGACTACCCGTTTACCTTCTCTTTCGAGTCAGGACCATACTTACAAATCATTCCAAGTTTAAACTTGGGTTGGAACTTTGGACTTGCCGCGCGTTATGTCCTCCCTTAAAAACACTTTGTCTCCCGGATCCAAAAATTGGATTCCCAAGTTTTTTCAGCTCTTGGAAAAAGGAGTTATTTCCTTAGACTTAGAGCTGATTCAAAATACTGAGTCGGACTTAACTCATTTTGTATCGCATCGCACTGGACTTGTTTACGGAAACGCTTTACACCTGTTGTTTTCCAATCAATTAAATTCGTCCAAGTATACGAATGACGAAAAATTAAAATTGCTTCTTTTTGAAACCTTGTTATTCACTTATTTGCGAAAAAATCAAGGGGAATTTGATAAAGATGCCTTTCTAGAAAGCCTCAGTGCTTTTTACGGGGACACAAAAGAAGCTGGCGTTTTTGCTTGGTTTGACCGTGTCTTTTCGGGCAAAGTCAATTTAAACATCGAGGAGATTTTAGCCCAACGTATTCAAGTTAAGAGCACCTTTTTTGGCGCAAATTATTGGTTGAATCACTTGTCAAATGCCTTTGTCTTTCTTGATGTGGTGCTGTATCGTACATTTTTGGAAGGTCAAATACAGTCCTTTTCACGGCATTACAGCGACTATGCTAGTTCCTTGATGAATGGTGTCATATATGCGGCTTACACCGATAATAATGCGGAGGAAACGGAACAGCGCGTATTATGGCACTTCTTAGCATCCACAGATTTAGATAAATCGATGAAAACCAGTTTTGAGAACCGAATTCTGACAGGAATTACTTTGAAGTTACTTGAAAAAGAATGCGTGAAAGATAAATTACTTTCAAAATTCACCTTTGAACTAGGGTTATTTCTGATTCAGGGGACACATGTTCCAGTTGAAGCTGAATTAAAAAAGTTAAAATTCTTGGGGAATGCCCTGGGTTTATCAGATAAAGAAATGCAAGATTCTAAAGAAATGTGTAGCGCATATATGTTACAGAATCATACAGAAATACTAGTTTTTCAATCAGAGACGGAAACAAGTTACGTCTTCAAAGCTTTCAGTAAACGATGGATTCGAATAATCGGAAGGAACAAAGACAAGCTGATTCAAGAAATGCGTGAAAGCAAGGAATTGATGTCATTGATTCAGAAATCGACAAAGGAAGAATTAAGTTCAGAAGAAAAGGAGCAAGTTCGCACACAATTCCTAGATTTAATTAAAACCATGCCCTCCTTAGCTTTATTTCTTTTACCCGGAGGAAGTCTACTTCTCCCATTAATTCTTAAACTTGTCCCTGAATTAATGCCTTCCGCTTTTAAGGTAAATGAAATTGAAAAAAATAACGACAAAAAATGAAGTGTAAAATCCACATTTACCTATTAAACGATTTGTATTCTCAAGCATTTGCTGACGAAAATCATGAGGGAAATCCATCCATTGATAACA
This sequence comes from uncultured Flavobacteriales bacterium, assembly GCA_903860985.1. Classification (GTDB taxonomy): domain Bacteria; phylum Bacteroidota; class Bacteroidia; order Flavobacteriales_D; family Crocinitomicaceae; genus UBA952. Next base: position 6,994 of record CAIOSO010000059.1, on the reverse strand, counting down.
TCAAATACGAATGGGAAGATGAGTTAGCTATTTCAAGCGATGTGCATTCTGTACTGGAATTAAACGACGTTCCTTATCCCCTAGCTGGAATGGATGAAAACAATGAATCTTTTCAATTTGACATTCCAAACATGCGCCTTTTTGAAATCAGTTCTTCAGACGCGCCAAATGTCTATATAGGGGCATCTGAGAGTATTGTTTCATCAGCTAAACATGAAAAAACAGAAGATGGATATGCCATCGAAATCGTTTTAAAGGATTACGAACCTATGTCCAATCCAATCCCTGGCATTTTTATCGCTGCTAAATCCTTTCCAAAAGAGTTGATTCGCAAATGATTGTATTGAAAAACATACAACTTTCGTACAGTAAACCCATCATCAAACGGGCAAATTTAAACGTATCCAAAGGTGAAATACTTGGACTCGTGGGTAAAAGTGGTGCTGGGAAGTCTTCTTTATTAAAAATCATTGCTGGGATCATCGATCCGAATGAAGGCGATGTGTTCCTTGCTCAAAAAAAACAACCGCGTGTTCATCAGCTATTGATTCCTGGTTTCCATCGCGTGGCAATGGTCAATCAAGATTTTAAACTGGATGTTTATCATACCGTTGAGGAGAATCTTCGCGAAGCTGTTTTGCACCTGCCTAGTCCAAAAAGAGATAAACGCATACAACAATTGCTGCGTTTATTTGATATAAAATCCATCGCTGCAACCAAAGCACATTTAATTTCAGGAGGGGAACAACAACGATTGGCCATCGCACGAGCCATTGCAGATAAACCAGATATTTTGTTGTTAGACGAGCCTTTCGGGCATCTCGATGCTAATTTGCGTGCTCGATTGACACAACATTTGATCCATTTACGTGAAGAAGAAAATACAACCATTGTATTGGTTTCTCATGAAGGACAAGATGTATTGGGGTTATGTGATGCCATCTGCATGTTAAAAAATGGCCTGTTAAGCAAAAAATACAAACCAGAATACTTGTACTATCACTATTCGAATGTGCAGCAAGCGCGTCTTTTCGGACCTGTAAATAGTATTAAAATAGGAGAAACCACCCTTCTTTTCCGTCCAGATGAATACCAAGAGTCTACATCGAAAAATGCCATTCCGGTAATATACACTAGAAGTATTTTTGTTGGCGGACTTTACCATAATTATTTTAAAACATCCAATGGGGACAATATTGTCCTTTATCAATTTCATCGTTTAAATGACACTAGAGGAATCGAAATCGTTAAAAAAACGCAGTAAATTAAAATGGTATTGGGGATTTCTTGCTTTCAAGGAGGCATTGATTAGCTATATCAAAGACGGTGCATTTTACCATGGTGCTGCACTCGCCTATTACACTTTGTTTGCCTTTATTCCGATTATTTATTTGACCAGTTCTATTTTTGGACGCATCGTTGGCCCGAAAAACATCAAAGAAATGGTGTCAGAATTACTCCAGAATCAAATGGGGATGGATGATAGTTCTTCGATCATGAATGTCGTGAACGGCATGTCCTTACACAAGCCCAGTTTTTTCTTTGAAATGATTAGCGTAGCTGTCTTGCTTTATAGCTGCTCGGCTTTTTTCGTGTCGTTAAAGCGCAGTTTAAATGAATTTTTTAATGTCACGAAGAAAAATCGGCATGAAGAAAATTTATTCATGGACATCATCGGATTTCGCTTTATTTCCATGGGACTTTTAGCTGTTTTCGCCTTGATTATCATCCTTTTTTATTTTGCGCAGGTATTTATTTTTTCAGCGATTCAAAACTGGAATCATTACCATAACGGGATCATTGACTTCTCCTTAAACATCTTGCAAAACATCCTCACTATTGGAAGTAATTTGATGATTTTTACCTTGGTATTTAAGTTCATTCCTGACGCGAAAGTTCAATGGAACGTCGCATTTAAAGGAGCGATTTTCACTTCCATTTTACTTGTCCTTAGTCAGTTTGTCATCAACTACTATCTGCATAACTATTTTGTGCTTGGGAAAATCGGAATCGCCAATTCCTTGTTTGTCACCTTGGCTTGGGTACATTACTCTGCACAAATTGTCTTCTTAGGGGCGAAATTTACCTATGTGGTTGGAAAAATGACTGGACAAAGCATCAAGTAGTTGCCTACAACAAGGCAGGTGGTTTTCTGATTTCAATCTTCGCGTCTTTGAATATCGACGACGTGTTACGAATACTAAACAGAAAACTCTTATTTCCCCCAACTGGCAGATAGTAGAAGGACAAAGCCCAGCAGTGCAAGTTGCGATTAAGGGAGAAAAAAGCATTTGTCAAGCGGAATTCCTGTAAATTAAAATTCAAATTGCCGGATAAATTCCAACGCTTTGTCATGCTTACATCTCCACCCAAAACCAAAGTTTGCGCGAATATATTTTTGGATGTATTGCTGCTTGAAATCGATTGATTCGTGTTAATCGTATACACATGCGACACGTTTAATTTCCAAGGAATATCAAAGTAAACGGCACGCTCTGGGTGCAAGGCATAATAATTAAAGTCAGCATTCCAGTTTTGTTCATTCACCACCATCGTATTATCAGCCACTTTTTCCCTGGATTTTTTTGGCGCAATGGTGATGGTTGTGGTGAGATTCGTCGATAAGAAACGTCCCAAACCTTGTTGATTTGATGCAGCATAAGATTTCATTGTCTTTCCCGTGGATGTATCCCATGCATATGGACTAAAAGATGCCCCTGAGACAAAATTGACCCAGTCCGCAGGGCTAATTCTCAAGTTCAATCCAAGATTAGATAAACGCATCGAATCCTTCATGAAATCATAATTTCCATTTATGGATAATTGATCGACCAAACGGATTTTTCGAAATCCAGTTAAGGTGTCTTTGTCGGACTTTACTTTTAATTCCATGGTATTATTGATCCCAAAATTCAACAAAGATGCTTTTCGAGTGTTGCCCACAGCATAAACAGAACTTTCGAATGGAGAATATTTAATACTTGTTTGATTGGCACCTACATTTGCTTGAATCAACTCATTTAATTGTGGGACATATCGAAATCCGACGGAAGGGGTAATTAAGTGGCGTAACTTCGGTTTATTCTTCCCAACAAATTGGTAGTAAGAGTATATGACACTTGTCAGGTTCACACTAAAATTCATTTCATGCGCCATTCCAAATTGTTGTAAGGTGTCATTTTTGGATTTGTTGGCAATGGGGTCATAAAATTTTTGAATCTGTTGGAAATTGATTTTATTTCCATAGTTCATGGTTGGATTAATCTTTATCGCATTTCCAAAAAGGCCAGAGGTTGTTTGAATGGTCATGGACTGAGAAATCCCATTCATGAATTGTTGAGAAATGCCGGATAAATTTCCTTGTGAAAGGAGTTGATCCGAGAAGTTTGAACGGTTTTGTCCTTCTAAATTATAGGTGATTCCAATGCGCTCAATTGTTTTTTTCCAGTTCTTATCATTTGTTTTAAAGGTGTTTTTGAATGGGAAAACGCGGGTTAAATTGGCATTAACAATCGGACTAACCAAGGCAATGTTTTTGGCGATCGCATTTTGGCGCATCGAAAGTTTCATTCCCATATTTAAAGGCTTACCTGGGAATGCTCGATTAATATTGATATCCGAATTAAAGGAATTGGTAAAATATTGCGGATTAATTGGATCTAAATTATTTTTTGCTGTGTTATCCGAAATGAAGTTCACGCTCGAGGAAAAACTCCAAAATGGATTCGACTTCGGTGCTTTTCGGTGGGACCATTGAATGCTTAATTTATTGTTTTTGTCCTTCGTTGGGAATCCTAAATTAAATTGCTGGAATCCAACGGAAAGGCGACCGGAGAACCCATAACGTTTCGAGTAATCTAGGTCGTTCCGTAAACCCCACGATCCTCGACTATACAAGTTTGCGTAAACGGCCGTTTGAAGGTTGTCATTTATCGGAATGTAATATCCTAAATTTTGGACGCCAAATCCATAATTTGACAAAGGAACAAACTCCGGGAAGAGCAGTCCATTCGTTTTTTGTTCTTTTGTTGGAATAAACGCGAAGGGCAATCCGAGCGGTGTTGGAATTCCATTCACCCATAAATTCATCGGTCCGGTTACAATGCGTTCATTTGGTACAATCACCCCTTTACTCAATTGAAAATGGTAATGTGGATCCTCCAAATCACAAGTGGTCAAACGTCCTTTAAGCAAATGAATTTCATCGTTCGGATGTCTTTTTGCTGTTTCCATATGGAAATAGAACTCGTCCTGTTTGATGGACAATTCTTCTAAGAATCCCTTTTGTGTTTTGGTGTTGTATTTTAGCGTGTGACAGGTAACCGTTTCGCCTCCATCTGTAAAAACGGGAAATTCCACTTTATTGCTGTCTTTATCGTACCGATATTTAGCCCAAATTTCATTCGCGTTTAAATCCAATAAAATATATCCTGCAGTGATGAGTAATCCATCCATTTCCACCTTGGCATTCCCATATAAGTGGACTTGTTTTTTGTCGATATCATTCAAAATGCGTTCATCAGCAGAGTAGCTAATGATATTCTGCATACTTGAATCATTCACAAAGAGCGTGTCCTGAGCCGTAACCACAGACAAATTGCACATTATTAACAATGTGACGAAGAAAAGTTGTTGTATATATGTTCTTAAAGTCAAAGTTGGCTCTTAATTTTGTTGTATGCGCCTTAAACGTACAAAGCTACCAAAATTCAAGTTGTTTGAGAAAAACGGATGTAAACTCCATTTATTGGGCTTGGTCTGCATCTTTTTCATTTCTCAATCGATATTTGGGCAACATTCTGCAAAACAAGGGATAAAAACAGTGGTAATCGATGCTGGTCACGGAGGAAAAGATCCTGGTTGCCACGGTGGATTTGCTCATGAGAAGATTGTTTGTTTAGAAATGGCTTTAAAACTTGGCGCAAAAATTAAAGCAAAATATCCAGAAATCAATGTCATTTATACACGGACAACCGATGTTTTTGTAGAATTGATTGACCGTGCGAACATCGCAAACAAAGCAAATGCGGATTTATTTATTTGCATACATGCCAACGCAGGAAGCAGCGCTGCTTATGGGACAGAAACGTATGTGCTTGGTTTGCATCGAACGGAGGCTCAGCAAAGAGTAATGGAAAGAGAAAACTCGATCATTGCATTGGAGGATGATAAAGGTGCGAAATACAAGGACTTTGACTTATCCCCAGATGCCATTATACAATTACAACTTCAAGGTGCGGTTTATTTAAATCACTCCATTGAATTTGCGGAATATTTACAAAAGGAATTTAAGAAAATTGGACGGTACGATCGTGGAGTCAAACAAGCGGGATTTTTAGTACTGTATAAAACAACCATGCCAAGTGTGTTGATTGAAACTGGATTTTTGCCTAATCCAACTGAAGAGAAATTTATCGGCTCATCAGAAGGACAAGAAAAAATGTCGAGCGCCATGTTCCGGGCTTTTGAGAATTACAAGAATCAAATGGAAGGAAAACCATTCGTAGCTGTGCCAGTAGAAATCGTTGAAAAAACACTGGAGCCAAAAACGCCGGATTCGCGTGTGGAACGAGCAGACTCATCTGGACTAGTATTCCGAGTGCAAATAGAAACTTCCGATCGCAAAATCGCCGTAAATTCATCTCGATTCCAAGGACTTGACATCTTCGAATACGAGGAAAATAATATCTTTAAATATTGTACTGGAACCTTCAAAAATGACTTGGGAGGAGCCAAAAACTACAAAAATGAACTCATAGAAAAAGGATTTAATCATGCATTCGTAGCTGCATTCCTAAACGGAGAGCGAATTAGTATCGAAAAAGCTATTAAATTAGCAGAAAAAAAGTAGTTTGAAGTTCACAAAAGAAATCAAAGCCGCCCTTATTGCTATAGCATCAATTGCTATCTTGTATGCTGGAATCAACTTTCTCAAAGGAAATAGTTTTTTTGGTGGGGACACTGAATACACCTCCTATTTCCCTAATACTGGTTCGATTATGGTCTCTAGTAATGTCACTTTAAATGGTGTAACTGTTGGAAAAGTAACAGGTATAAAATCAATGCCAAACGGTTCCGAGAACAAAAAAGTGCAGATGACTTTTAACATTCAAGAAAAAGAAATTCGACTACCGAAAGGATCCTTTGTGGAAATTGGTTCCCTAGATTTTATAAATAAATGTTTAATAATTCACACACCTGAAGATATTTCGAAAGGATACTATAAAGCGAAAAGTGTGATCCCTGGAAAAGTTTCCATTGACATGGTTACGCAGGTAAAAGCATACGCTGATCCCATTTCTCAGCGCCTTCAGAAAATGATGAGTTCCATCGATCGCATGGTGATATCCTTGTCTTCATTTTGGGACACAACGGCAACATCAGAGATTGAGGGGAGCTTAAAAGAAGTGAAGATTACCATTAAGCGATTAGGGAGAGTAGCCAATGAAATCGAAGGATTTGTTGCAGCAGAGCGCGCTCAATTCAGTAAAATCATGACGAACGTGGAGTCCATTACCTTGAATATTCGCCGAAGCAACGATGAATTGACAAAAATCATCGGGAACACACGGAAAATAACCGATGACTTCGTTAGTGCAGATTTTAAATCCATTCTATTGGATGCGCAAACCACCGTGAAAAAATTGAACCTCGTCTTGGAAGATGTCGAAAATGGACATGGGACACTTGGGAAACTTATTCACGATGAAAAACTTTACAACGAATTAGTTGTTACCAATAAGGATCTTCAAAATCTTGTGACAGACCTTCAAGCAAATCCAAACAGGTACATTCATTTCTCTGTGTTTGGTAAAAAATCAGAAGGATTGATGCTAAGTGAACAAGAGGAAGTGAGATTCAAAAAGTGGTTAGACACGATCCCTGACTAAAATAATACATTCATGGAAATCATATTATTTGCCATTCTATTCAGCGCTGGACTAGGATTCTTCGCGTACAACGCATGGAAAGTGCGCTACAACATTTTACTTGG
>CAIOSO010000058.1 GCA_903860985.1 uncultured Flavobacteriales bacterium | reverse complement strand
TTTCAATTATTGTTATTGTAGACCACAGGGCATGCCCTGTGGCTACGGTGTGTTAATGTTTATTTCCAAAAAAGGAATTTACCGTGTCAATAATATATTCCTGCTGCTCCTCATCCATTTCCGTGTGTATCGGTAACGATATCACGCGTTCTGTTAACCAATCGGTTGTGGGTAATTCGGTATTGCTACTTCCGAAGGCGGCGAACATTTTTTGTTTGTGCGCTGGAATCGGGTAGTAGATCATGCTTGGAATGTCGTTGGTGGATAAATGTTCTTGTAATGCGTTGCGGTTGACGTTCTCCAATACCAGGGTGTACTGGTGGAAAACGTGCTTGGAATCGTCCGCGCGGAAAGGGATGCGAACGCCGGGGATTCCTGCGAATGCTTCGTCGTAGCGTGCGGCAACCTCGCGACGTGCGTCGATGTAGTTGTCTAGTTGGCGCAATTTCACTTCTAAAATCGCTGCTTGAATGGTGTCTAGGCGTGAATTACATCCCACGACATCGTGCACGTACTTTTGCTCTTGTCCGTGATTGGCAATCATCTTGATTTTTCGTGCTAATTCGTCGTTGTTGGTACAAAGTCCACCGCCATCACCGTAGCAACCGAGATTCTTAGACGGAAAAAAGGACGTACAGCCAATGTCGCCAACGGTGCCGGTTTTTACTTTTTTGCCGTTGGACAAATGGTAATCGGATCCAATTGCTTGTGCGTTGTCCTCGATGACGAAAAGTTGGTGTTTCTCGGCGATTTCCATGATGGCATTCATGTTCGCTGCTTGTCCGTAGAGGTGAACTGGAACAATCGCTTTCGTTTTCGGTGTAATCGCTGCTTCAATGACTGCAGGATCGATGCAAAACGTTTGTGGATCCACTTCGACAAAAACGGGAGTCAAGCCGAGTAGGGCAATGACCTCTGTTGTGGCGATGTAGGTAAAACTTGGTGTGATGACTTCATCTCCGGGTTTTAGTCCGAGGGCCATCATGGCAATTTGAAGGGCATCTGTGCCGTTGGCACATGGAATCACATGCTTGACACCGAGGTAACTTTGAAGATCCACTTGAAAGCGTCCAACTGCTGGACCATTGATAAAATGTGCGTTATGAATGACGTCCTGAATCGCCACATCAATGGATGGTTTGATTTTCTCATACTGAGAAACAAGGTCCACCATTTGAATTTTCTTCATCGAATCTTATTTTTTTATAATAAAAAAGGCGATCAATTGACCGCCTTTAGTTGTATGTATTGCGGATTAACGAACAATGGCAAATTGCACACGACGATTCGCCGCATCAACTTCCAATGTGTTTCCTGCATATTTTGTTTCTTTTTTCCCTTTGTAGGTAATCACTAAACGACTTTTGTCAGCACCTTTCTTGGTCAAGTAATCTACAACTCCATTTACACGTGCTTCCGAAAGTTTGTTGTTTACTTCGTCACCACCATCGATGTCTGCGTGTCCGCTCACCGCTATTTTTTGGTTTGGATTCGCAGCCATATAGCTCACGATTTTATCCAAGATTGGTGTGTAAGATGGATTGATGTAGAACGATCCTTTCACGAACATGATGTCGTAGATTCCGTAATCAATCAATGTTTTTGCGTCTTTTTCCGGAGAATTGTCTTCTGGACAACCTTTCACAGTTCCTTTTACTGTTGGACACTCATCTTTCGCGTCAACGAATCCGTCACCGTCTGTATCGATTGTGTTCAAGTCTGGAGCTGGTGTAGGAACGATTGTTTTTCCAGTTACATCTACCATGTTTCCTGCTGCAGTGTTTGCTTCTTGGTCCACAGCATTGATGACACCGTCTTTATCGTCGTCACCTAATTTCGTTGCTGCTTCTTTCGCTTGTTTCTCTAACGCTGCGATGCGGTTTAAGTCTGCTTGATTCAAACGTGGCGTGTAAGTCCAGTCTGCATGTGTAGCTTTTTTACCGATGTAGTAACTGAATCCAACGGTTGCTGTAGCGTAGTATCCTGAGAATCCACCACCTTGAACTGGTGTTGCTTCGAAGTCGAAACCGTTGTTTTGACGAATGTTCCCCATGAAAGAAATGTCACCGTTGATGCTCAAACGCTCATTTACTTTGAACTGAGGTGTCAAACCGATAATCCCTTGCAACATTTCGTCAACAGATCCTTCTTTTGAACTGAACAATTCTTTTGGACCCGTTGCCAATGTTTTGTTCGACATCGTTGCATATCCACCACCCATGTGTAACAACATTCCCCAACGTGTGGTGAAGTCATTCATGTGTAATAAATCCGTTAAGTTGAAAGTTGGTTGAACAGAAATACGCAAAGCATTTGTTGCTGGATGCCCGTCTGTAAAGTTGAAGTGATCAAATCCAGCATCGAATTTTAATCCAACGCGGTTATTGAACATATAGCGAGAGTTTAACTCGTAATGTGTAAACTGGTAAATGTGTGTTGTGTGGTTGGTATTGTGCATTCCATCATGTCCACCGATGTTAAATCCAATCGAGCATTTGTTGTAATCTTGAGCAGTTCCGAGTACGGAAATCATGCTGAAAAAGGCGAAAAGTAAACGTTTCATAAGCGTATTTTTTTTACAAAGGTAAGTTTTTACTCTTAAATGTATGTTTTAACTTGTAATAATGCAAATAATGTAAGAAAATCTGTACCTTTTAAAGTTTAAAACAGTGTATTTATAATGTTGTTTTGTTGTGTGTTTTTCAATTTAATCTTTCAAATCTCACGTTTAAATCATGCCTTCTGTTTCATCGGAAAATTGTTTATTTCTGATAGAAAAAATAGGGTAAAATAGGCGAAAAAAGAGATTTGTTGCGTGTGATTATTTAACAAATATAGCAGTTTTATTTGAACTGCATAAAAGTTTGTGAAAGTTCCTGAAAATACGAATAAAAGAACAAAAAATGGGGGGTAATTATGCCATATTTATGCCTGAAAAAAGGAAATTGTTATAACCGCTGTAAAGCCAATAGAATATAGGAAATACGTCCAATATAAAGGGAATAATAGGTTATGAATATGATTAAATTATTAAGAAATTACAAAAAGTAAGTTTAAATAAGGTAAAATAGGCGAAAAAGGCTATATTTGTCCTGTAAAGAGCCTATGAATCTAACATCTACACTAAGTACGCAAGCATCCGTTTACCGCAAGCCCTCTTTGGAAGCCAAGTGGTACGTGGTGTATACTAAGCACTTGGCGGAGAAAAAAGTTTCGGAGCGACTTCAAGTCGCTGGCATTGAACATTATCTTCCGGTTTACACGACGATTCGTCAGTGGAGTGACCGAAAAAAGAAAATCGAAAAACCATTAATCAATTCTGTTGTGTTTGTGAAAACGAACGAACGTGCTTTGAATGAACTTTATTCCATTCAAGGAATTCATGGTGTATTAAAATATTTGGGACGTCCAGCGGTCGTTCAAGCACACGAGATTTTGAACCTTCGCATTTTGTTGCAAGAGGTACATGTCGAGGACATTGAACAAGTAGACATCCAAGCAGGAGATTTGGTGGAAGTCATTCGCGGTCCCTTCAAGGGCATGCAGGCTTGCGCCATCCAACTGCAAAATTCCATGCGACTGATCATCGAGATCAAGAACATGGGGGTAGGGTTTTCGGTAAACGTACCGAAGACGTACGTGAAACGGATGTAGGCGAGCAGCCGTTGCTGTTTTACGTAAAAATGTTGGTTAGTCTGTGGGACTAGCTGCGGCGAAGCCGTTTTTAGTTTGCAGAGCAAACTAAAAAAATGTGCCTCCGCCGCGGCGGACTGCTAATGTGCCAATGTGCTAATGATTTGTTCGCTTCGCAAGACGATCTGTGTTTATAGTAGAAATAGGAGTGGGCTTACGTGGTTTAACTAATTAAATGTTTTAGCCAAGTATCAATAATAGGTTTTTCGGTATTTCTTCCGCCGCGGCGGAAAGAAAACACCTCAAAAATATGCTCTTACTTTTTTTCTGCTCAAAAAAAGTAAGCAAAAAAGGAGCTCTTCAGCTAGAAGAAATACTTCACCCATCATTGATTCAAAGCGGAAAATTTCAAAACTCGGGCCAAATGAATTTGCCCCTCAGACAGTTGAAATTTTCTTCGCTTTTTCACAATGCGGGTCCCGAAGCATTTCTTCCAGGCCCTAAATTGGACACGACAACGATTAATACATCAATGTTCAACGTACGATCCCTAATCGTGGGCATCTGAAAATAGAATATCGACATTAATAAAGCGGTTTTGAAACTGCATGAAAACGAGCTAATGCTCAGCTTAGCAGCATGCTCAAGCGCAAGCATCTCGTTTTCAAAAGTTGATAAAACCCTTCGCTTCGAAGCAAGATTAATCAATCAGCTTAAAATTTGCGAAGGGAGCTTTATTAGGAGTCTTGATTTTTTGTTACTTTTTGATCAAGCAAAAAGTAAAGAGAAAAAAGAGTAATCCTGAGCGAAGCGAAGGATTACGATAAAAAAAACAGAATGCTTTGAGCAAAGCGAAAAGAAATAATATAAACCTATCTGAGCTCCGCCGCGGCGGAGCGAAGATTTGAAAATAACCAATTGGCACATTAGCACACTAGCACATTGACAAATGAGTAACATAGCACTCAAAGTTGAAAACCTCTCCAAAATCTACCGCCTCGGAGAAATTGGTACAGGTAGCATAGG
>CAIOSO010000057.1 GCA_903860985.1 uncultured Flavobacteriales bacterium | reverse complement strand
CGTACACGTGATCTCCTGCTGCACCGTCATTGTGTGCGCCATCATCGAACATCGCCAAACGATTGAATTTCAATTGGTGATTCGTGCGGTAGCCCAAAAAGACAGACGTTTCATTGGCGCAAGTGGCATTGATCGTAATCGCTTGATTATACACAGGACTGGCAACAGACGAAGAAAAACTGGAAATCGTCGGTGCCACCAAAACATAATTGGCATTCGTATTAAAGTAAGAAACACGTGCACTCATCAGGGCTTGAATTCCTGGAATGCTAGAACCTCCACCCGGACCACCGGTTCCAGTTACGGCAGTTGTTAAACTATTTTGAAACTGTGTATAAGTGTAGAATTTATAGGGGTCTGAATTCACGGTTGCATCAATCGTCGTGCGTAATTGGTTCGCAACAGTTAAATAATAATCGTTGGCAAACATTTCCTGCACCATCGTACGGACATGTGCCATGTACATGCGTTTATACATCGGATTGCCCAAGATTTTCACAATGAGCGGATGAATCGTCGATGTACTGTTGGACATTGGATCAAGTGTTGTGGTACTTGAACTTGAACCTGTTCCACCAGGGAACCCGGCAAAACTCATGTTTAAATCCCATACGGTCGGAACGAATCGTGCATTGTTATCCCACGTTAAATAATAGTTTTGTCTGAACGCTCCACTATAAGAATCCAAATTAACAAGGACATTATTGAACGCTAACATCCAAATCGCGCGATCAATATCCAATTTAGATTCAATATTCGTAAAGTCATTATTCAAGGTGTTGATGAGATCCACCAAACGATTCCAACCATAAGTGCTGCGTAATTCATATCCATTTGCGTAGGCACTGCTATCCATACTGATGTACTTCAAATCCGGACTCACCGTGCTTCCAGGTCCGGCCCCACCAACAGGATTACACTTAAAATAGGTGTCCCCACTTTGATAATAGTGATTCGCATTAAACGTTTTATTGATACTCTCCGCACTGGAATACATTCCGCGATAGACACCGTTGACATACACGTTGGCAAAATTCCCTTTCGGACAATCCATGTATTGCTCGAGAATCGCATAGGAAAGTACCTCGCGAATCATGGATGGATCTTTGTATCCATTTTGCAATTTAATATCGGTATATCCTTGGTAATCTTGATTTCCTTTAATGTAATCGAGTTCGATGTGTAAAGGATTCTTTTGATTTGTCGGACTGTAAGAACTGTTTCCTTTGTATTTCACGCCACAACTATCAAAAGAAACACCATTGATTCGAACAGAATCCGCAATGATATATGCCTCTGAAGCAACTGCAGCGTCAAGTTGTGCATCCCAATTCGAAAAACTAAAAAACACCTCTATGGTTTGAATTGTGGCACGATCATAGAAGTTTTGAACCTGTGAAAATCCAATCATGGATGTGAAAAAGGAAAGGAATAGAATTGTTTTTCTCATTTGAACGTACGTTTGTTTATTGCTTTGATGACACATAATGTTATTACTTGCGTGATATTTAAGCAATATTAACTTAAAGTTAAGCATTTTTTTT
>CAIOSO010000056.1 GCA_903860985.1 uncultured Flavobacteriales bacterium | reverse complement strand
TTGTTGTTGTAATATTTGAATATATGGAACATCAACTCCATTATTAATAATTGAATCAGCTGAAGGCATATGGGGTAAGTGTTTATTGATTGATATGAACTTTTGTACTGAGTCCAAAGTCAACAATGAATATTTATCATCGAAAACATAATCTGGCCACCATTTTGGTTTTGATACAAATCCATTGCAAGCGAGTTTGCCTTGAATTTCAAAATCACCCCTGAACAAAATATTTCCATCTTTATCCATCCTCAAACCAGCCAAACTGTTTCCTTGATTCCACGGTGCAATAACTAGAGACCCAGACTGATTAGCACCACCGCTATTTTTACCATCTGTAAAAATAATGGCTTGATCACCGTCACGAACCAAACCATTGTAATTCCCAGTTTGTAAATTATTAAATATCGCAATATGCTTACTGTATTTCATTGGAATTCCATATGGATTGTTGGGGTCAGTAGCTGAAATGTTCTGTGTGCCTGGGGTTGCAAATATGGCCGTAGGCTCCGTTTTTGTCCCTGTATGAATTACGTCTAATGTTCCGCGTGGGTTGGATATATTAAAGCCGGCTCTGCCATCTGGAAGCACTATAAAACGTGACAAATTACTGGCGGGTACAATGGTACCTGGTTGTGTTGATGCCGGTTCTTCTAATCTTCCCCAAATCAGAGGGCTCATTCCACCATTTATACCATAAATTGCGGGTACAGAACCAATTATGGAGCCTGAAGTAAGTGTTATGTTAGACTGAGTTGTTCTCCCTGTGTAATAATATTTCGGCAATTGAACTTCCATCGTGATACCAGGGCCATTAGGATCCATTGCACCATCCGAACCTGAACCCGAACTCCCGCCTACGCCGATTTGCGCACTATTAGCAAGTAATTTCGTGACAATTAGACCGGTAGGTTCTGGAATTGATGGCGGCGGAAAATACCTTATATGCCCCCATGCTTCTAATAATGCTGGATTGGGCGGCAGGGTGAATGGAACGCCAATTGCCAATGCACTGCTTGTCCCTGTCAGTACGTTGGATGGATTTCCATTGGCATCAGGCCAATTCCCGATCGTTTGTGCTTTAATATTTCCCAGTAGAAAAAGGGAGGAAATAAAAAAAGCATACTTGTAAAATTTAAAATTAATTTTCGATGTCATGGGTTTGTTATTAATAGTGTGAGTTGTTTACTTATGTTATTTAAAATATTGATGTGATAGATAAGTGCCTTGAAAAGTTGATTATGTAGATTTATTTAGGGTCTTCCTAAGGCGGTTCAAGACCCAAAGCCAGTGTGATAGACGATAAAGGACAGCTGTGGATTGCGAAATTTCCAAGTTCAAGAGATGAAAAAAATACGGGTGCTAGGGAAATGGTATTGCATGAATTGGCCAAAGCTTGTGGTATTCATGTTTCGGAAGCGCGCTTGCAAAAATTTTAAGGCAAGCATCACACATTTTTATCCAAACGATTCGATCGAGCAAATGATCAGCGGCGAATTCATTTTGCATCGGCAATGACTTTGTTGGGTCTGCAAGATGGCGCTGATCATGTTGAAGGTGTTGGATACCTCGATTTGGTTGGTTTTATCATGCAAAATTGTCCGGAAGCGAAAGAAGATTTGGAGCAGTTATGGCGAAGAATGGTGTTTAATATATTGGTATCGAATACCGACGATCATTTGCGTAACCATGGGTTTATACTCACTGATACTGGGTGGCGTTTATCTCCAGCTTATGATATGAATCCTAACGAAATGGGTAATGGTTTAACATTGAATATTTCTGAAAATAGCAATGAGTTAGACATTTCATTGGCTTTAGAAACCGCACATTTGTATCAATTGAAAAGTGACAGAGCAGAAAGTATCTTAAAGGAGATGCAGCAAGAAATTTCTCACTGGCGCACTGTTGCGAAGAAGCTTGGAATCAGTCATAGCGAGATAGAACTGACGAAGCGAGCGTTTCGGTTGGTGGATTTACGGCGAGGGGTCAAAACTTTTAAATCATAGATTTTATCCAGTCCGAATTTTTGGTCCACTTACAACCTGTAAGTAGCCCTAAAATGCGAACTGGGTATAATTCGGTAAAAATTCAAATGACCCCTCTGCTTTTATCGGACAACAGAAGTTTGAGTTTGAGGGGTGTTTTTATACATTAAACCCAAACGTTTTTGCTAACGTAATAAATGAACCGTTTGGGTGAGGTTGATGGTTCGCCCATTGATATCGGTCCCTAAAAAAACGGCGACATACACACCGGAAGAAATAAGATTTGCATTCCACCCTGAATTTCGGGTTTGAGAAACTTTTTGGCCCCACCTGTTATAAATGGATAATTCGTAACTGCGCATCCCGATGACTGCCGGCACATAAATATCATTTAATCCATTTGCGTCTGGGGTAAATGCGGTTGGTAAAAAAACTTCCGGTTGCCGTTTTGCGCAAATAGAGTTG
>CAIOSO010000055.1 GCA_903860985.1 uncultured Flavobacteriales bacterium | reverse complement strand
CAACTTGCCGTATCTGCAGCGTTTCCAGAAGCGTTAGCCGTGTAGTCTCTGAATTTACATTCGAAGTACCCACTCGCTAAGTTCAGTGGATCCACCACTTTGATGTTGATCGGACCACGGCCGTAATCATACGTTGGATTCGCCATGAAACCTTGTTCCATGATTGTTTTTTCCGAAGCAGCTGTTAATTCCAATGAACGGTTTCCGTTTCCGTATCCATCCAAACGGGTAATCAATGGAGAGGAACCGTAGGAAATCATTTGTGCTGTACCATCTGCTTCTGGCATTGGATTGTGTGGGACAGCTTCCATTACTTTTACTTCTCCAACGGCTGCTTTTCGACTCGTTATGTATTTTTTCTTTTGTCCATCCAGCGCGAGTGGATCTGTCGGAATATAGTCCTTGTAATTGTTATACGCATAAGAAACGGCCATGAAATAATAGCGTTTGAAATTTACTAAACGTGAGGCTCCTTGCGCAAATAGGTCTGTTTTTATACTGAAACTATGACGGATTCCTTTATCTTCTCCATTGACCCTCAATACGGGTATCGATGCATTCAAGTCTTCGTTGAACTCAAAGTTGATGATTTTTCCAACGCCATCTTTCGTGTCACATTGGGCAGTTAATCTTGCTTTGTCCGGGTTAGATAAATCTGATAATGCGACTTTGGCATCCTTTAATTGGTAGATTTGGTAACCTTGAAAGTTATACGTTTTATCTGCATTTGGATCGCTAGCGACAATAAAGGGATCAAATTCCTCGTATTTCTCGCGGTAATTATTCGAATTTACTGGGTTACTCACGAGTAAAATTACTTCGTTTTCTAATTCTTGAAGTGTTAAATCCGCGCGTGTGGCCCATCTAAAACCTTGAAACAGTTTTCGAAGAGCGATTGTGCTTTGTCATCGGCGCGTTGAAGTGAACTCACAGATGCGAAGGGATCACCGGCTGATGCTCGCGCCCAAACTACTCCAACGGTGATGTTATTTACTGCTCCTGGTTTCAATACAAAGGGTCCAGCGGACTGAACAAAACGCCTGTCATTTGGTGTGTTATTAGCAGTTTGTTCGGTCCAAACAGGCTGTGGAACACCATTTGTTCCCCAGCCAAGCGGGTCTGTGTTTCCTGGGAACATGAATTCACAGGGTGTATTTGGATCGGCTTCCGGATCGGAAATGTGTCCACTTCCACCGTAGACAAACTTGGAACCATCCTTCCAGAATCCACGCAGGTAATTATAGTAATCGGAGGCATTTGTTGGATCCGTTTGATTTGGATTGGCGCCATTTGTCGTATTCGAATAGTACAAAAATCGCCGCATGCCGAATCGTTCGTTGTCAATGACACCATCACCATAGCCAATTCCGTTTAGCGCTTCATTGTCTCCAATTCCAAAGGCATTATCGACTCCATCGTTGTCTTGATAGGGCCCTTCAAAAAAGTCAACGCCGACAGCAGGAGGAGAATAACCGTATCCTTTGTATCCTGAATTATCACCATCGAAGTTATCACCGTTGTAGTAATATCCGAGTCCACGGTTAACATCACATCCCACATAATCATCGTATGGATCTCCAAGTGCCCCATCCGTAAAAAATCCAAAGTAGGTATTGTATAAGGTTTGGGTTCCACGATTGATTAATTCGTAGTTGTAAAAAGTCATGTTATTGATTTCGTCGTTGGAAGCGAAGGCAAATGCTTGTGCACGGATTTCCATTCCAATCGGATCCGCGCCTGTTTCCGTGTGGATATTTCCTTTGTCGTTCATGACCCACCAGAAATTTTGATCTCCGTATAGCGCTACGCTACGGTCGATGCTGCAGGACTTTGTTTTTTTGATGTCATACCAAGGAAAATCCCCATCTTCCCAGTGGTAGTGTCCGTCGCCGTTGAAGTCAAAAAACGGAGCGAGGTAGTAATCTTGTCCGAGGGAAACATCACCATGTGCCGGCCAATTTTTGATGCTTTTCGGAACAGCATAACCTGGGAAAAGACCGTCTTGGGTTGTCGTTCCATTTTGTTGATCAGCGATTCCGGCTTCATACCACGCGTTAAATTCCCTCACTTCATCTTGAGTAGTGACAAAATGCTTGTCGTATTTGCTGCAGTTATCATACGTTGTTTCTGCGAATACCTTCGAAAGAGGCCCCGTCCAATAATCTTGTCCGTTTCGGTAACGGAGTGCTGCTAACTTCAATTGATTGTTCACATCCGTTCCACCCAGCCATAGTGCAGCGGTAAAAAGCGCATTGATTCCTGAGTTTTTTGGAATTTCGTATTGCGAATAATTTTGATTCGGAATTTGCCAAAGATTTCCAGCAGTATGCACCATCGCTCTCACGTTATTGAGTTCCATGTACGTGGTGGTCGTTGGTGGTGCGCAGTTAGCGGATTTAGCTTCTGATTTTTTCACGGTATAGGTGCTCGTGTAGGACTGAGCTGATAAAATCAGGGCCTGAAAGCACGTCAAAAAGCAAAAAATATACCTTGTCATCTTGGAATTTGGCATGAAGATACGAAGAAAAAATAGTTCCGTAACTTTGTAGTATGCGAGAAATTGAAAATGCACAGGATGTCCATGAATTAGTTCAAATGTTTTACCAAAAAGTATTGAAGGATGAGCAATTGGCACCGTTTTTTAAGCACTTAAATATCGATGAGCATTTACCAAAGATGGAGTTCTTTTGGCGCTTTGTTTTGCTGGATGAATCTGGATATACCACAAGTGTGACAGATAAACACATGCACATGCGTTTAAAAGAAGAACATTTCAAGCGTTGGCTGCTCTTATTTAATCAGACATTAGACGAGTTATTCGTTGGGGAAAAGGTGGAATTAGCAAAGCAACGTGCAGCGGTTATTGGCTGGACCATTCAAAGTAAAATGTAAGCAGGCGTCGAAATACACAATGCGCGTTTCAAAACTTGTTTTTCATGGTCGATTTGCTTTCAAAATAGTTTCTATTTTCGTTCTATGTCAAAGAAGGCCGAAGATTACAGTAAAAAAGGATTGCGCACCAGTTACATTTCAACGGTGATAGGAATTTCTCTCGTATTATTCATGATAGGATTGGTATTGGGTGGAATTTTTGGATTGAAAAGTGTCCAAAAACAAGCAAAAGAAAGTTTACAAGGAGATATTTTCTTCAAATCGGAATTGAATGATTCCGACATCAAACAAATCGAGGAACAATTAAATGGGTGGAAAGAATTTTCTGATGTCTATTTTGTTTCTCCGGAGCGAGCAATTCAAGAATTTAGTGGGGATAATCAAGTAGAGCAAGAGGTGCAATCGATGTTTTTGGATGAAAATCCCTTACCGCCAACGATTGGATTTAAACCCAAAGAGTCTTATGCGACGAGCAAAGGAATGTTGCACATTAAATCAAAATTATTACAGCGTTTTCCGGATGAAATCGATGAGGTAAATTACGACAAAGCCAGTGTTGCAAGTGTGAATTTAGGATTTAAACAATTTGTCGCCTTGTTTTTATCAGTGGCCTTACTACTCATCATTATAGCGGTAGCGATGATTAATAACACCATTCGTTTGGCATTATATTCTAAACGATTTACGATCAAAACCATGCAATTGGTTGGAGCAACAAGCGGTTATATTCGTTGGCCTTTTATTCTTCAAGCGATTTTCCAAGGCTTCATTTCAGCGCTTATCGGATTAGCCTTTTTGTTCACGGTATTTTATGGTCTAAACAACATTCTGGAAACGATTGAGATCAGTTATACCATGGAAAGTTTTGTGTTACTTGTTGGCGCTTTGTTGGCGATCGGTGTAATTATGACCGTAATTTCAACGTGGTTTGCCTTAAACAAGTATCTTCGTATGAAATTAGATGATTTGTATTAAGCATGAAAGAGCCAATTAAACACTTCGGATTTGATGTACAGAACTATAAATGGTTGTACATCGGATTAGCCATTAACATTCTAGGATATTTATTAATGATTGGCGGTGGGGCAGAAGACCCAAGTCAATTTGATGGAGATGCATTGTTCAGTTCAACAAGAATCACCCTTTCTCCTGTGCTGATTGTTGTTGGATACATCATTATTTTTTACGCGATAATGAAACGTCCCAAAAAGGACAATTCTCCTGAAAAAGAAGCGTAATTATTTCTTAAAACAATAGCTATGAATTTCTTGGAAGCCATTATTTTGGCCATCATCGAAGGATTGACGGAGTTTCTTCCTATTTCCTCGACTGGACATATGATTATCGCATCGACCATCATGGGAAATGCGTCGGATGAGTTCACAAAACTATTTACGGTTGCCATTCAATTCGGGGCTATTTTATCCGTTGTGATCGTTTATTTCAAACGTTTTTTACAAAGCTTCCAATTTTACACCTTATTGTTTGTGGCTTTTATTCCAACAGGAATTTTGGGCTTGTTATTGAAAAAACACATCGACGGACTTTTAGAGAATGTCATGGTGGTGGGCGTTTCCCTTTTTGTTGGAGGGATTGTTCTGCTATTCATTGACCGAATTTTTGAAAAAAATGAACACCAGAAGGAAGTTCCCTTAACGTTTAAGTCTGCGTTTATCATTGGAACGATTCAAAGCATCGCAATGATTCCCGGTGTTTCCCGTTCCGCAGCAACAATCATCGGTGGACTCTCACAAAAGTTGAGTCGAAAAGCAGCGGCTGAGTTCTCCTTTTTTCTTGCTGTTCCAACGATGTTTGCAGCCACATTGAAAAGTATGTACGACGAAAAAGACATGTTACTTCAATCCGAAGGCAAAGAATGGGGCTTATTACTGGTGGGCAATTTGGTGGCATTTGTCGTGGCATTTATCGCGATTAAATCATTTATCTCTTACTTGAATCGAAATGGATTTAAAGTTTTTGGTTATTACCGCATCGTTCTTGGGGCGATTTTGATCATCCTATTGTTAGCAGGGATTCCACTTGAAATGGCAGGTTAATGTTAGAAGTAGGAGAAGGATTAACGATTTTAGTAGACAAACCATTTACGTGGACATCGTTCGATGCAGTGAACAAACTGCGATGGCACTTAAAGCGACAGTTAAAAGTTAAAAAGATCAAGGTTGGACATGCGGGAACCTTGGATCCATTGGCAACAGGATTGTTAGTGATTTGCATAGGCAAACACACCAAACTCATCGAAGGACTCACCAACGACCACAAAACGTACACCGGAACATTTCTTTTGGGAAAGACCACTCCATCGTATGATTTAGAAACGGAATACGACCAAGAATTCCCGACGGACCACATCACACCTGAGTTGATGCAGGAAGTGGTCAATTCCTTTCTCGGCACGCAACTACAAACACCACCAATTTTCTCCGCGAAGCAAATAGACGGTAAACGCGCTTACGATTATGCACGCGCAGGAATAGAAGTGGAAATGAAGCAAAATGAAATCACGATTCATTCATTCACCATCGATTCCACCCGTTTCCCAGAGATTGACTTTGAAATTTCGTGTTCCAAGGGAACCTATATCCGAAGCATAGCATCAGATTTCGGCAAAAAGCTACATGCTGGCGCAACGTTAATTGCCTTGCGTCGAACGGTTTCCGGTGCGTTTCGCATCGAAGATGCGAAGAGTGTTGAGGAATGGATCCGCTGGATTGAAAATCCAGCGGATCCTAGTGAGTAGAACGTTCCGCAGGACAACGCATCGCAGGACAACGCATCGCAGGATTTGCAATCCTGCGTACGAACTTTATTTTGAATAAAAATTATTCCTTAACGTGTTTTAATTTCTCCTGCACATCCTTGATAAGACGCTTGTAATTCGCGATTTTCTCCTCATACCCATTGTTTTCAGCTCGAACCAGACGTTTTTGTAAGTAGTGAAGTCGACGTCCTAATTTGTATTTATCCCATTTATACAACAACTTTTTCATAGAAATTTGAATTTGGTGAGAACTGAAATTGCGACTCGAATCTGTCTTCATTAAAGTTAAGCAATATTTCTTTAAAAGTTAAGACTGTATCGCAGGATTTGCAATCCTGCTTACGTAGCTAAGTACGTAGCATCGTTCGAAGTGGCATTTGATGCGTTAATCTAAAAAGTTCTAAGTCTCTGAGGCAGTTTGAACACCTCTAAAATACTTTCTTCATCTTGATAATTACTCGCTGAGGAGTACACCCAATCTAATGGACTTTTGACGAGACCAGCTTTCACTGGATTATTGTGAATGTAATTGATTTTTATCCAAACAAATTTTTCTGTGTAAACTTCAATCGCATAATTACCAGGTCGCCAAAATTTGTAATTCTTATGTTTTTTACTTTCGTCGGCAGCATCTTTAAAAAGTTGAATAAACCATTCTCTTCTGCTTTCAGGTT
This sequence comes from uncultured Flavobacteriales bacterium, assembly GCA_903860985.1. Lineage (GTDB taxonomy): Bacteria > Bacteroidota > Bacteroidia > Flavobacteriales_D > Crocinitomicaceae > UBA952. The sequence continues at coordinate 2,381 of CAIOSO010000055.1, read as the reverse complement.
CACTTTGAATTTGTCGTAATATACTTTTAGAGGTAAACTTTTTAAAATCTCGAATGATATCTTTCAAAGAAAATAATCCCTGCGAATCAACAACCATGTGTATGTGATTACTCATGATCACGTAAGCATAAATAATTAGTCCCTTTTCCTTCTGACAATATTTTAACGCATTGATGATCTCATCCCTGTGGTTCTTACGTGTAAATACATCGATCCATCCAACCACTGTCATGGTGATGAAATAAGCTTTGTCTGATTTAAGATTTCGTTTTTGTCCACGTTGCATACCTTTAAGTTAGTGAAAAAGTTTAGAAATTGCAACACCGCATCGCAGGATTTGCAATCCTGCGTACGACAAACAGCTATTTTTTAAATAAATATGTCAAAAAAAAGACAGTTAATCGGAAATAAACCGATTAACATACGAAATAATAACATAAATCTGTTGAGTCAGTGTTGAAAGTTCCGCAGGTTGAAAATCCAGCGGAGCACAATGTGTAGTTACAAAACCAACAGTGTTTTAAACAACAATATGGCTCTATGTTTTGGTATCTAAATTAATTTATCGTTATCTTTGCACCCTGAATGCCCCGGTGGCGGAACTGGTAGACGCGCTGGATTCAAAATCCTGTTCTTTCGGGAGTGCCGGTTCGATTCCGGCCCGGGGTACCAAAAACCAGAGTGAAAAACAAAGCGAGAGCGTTGTTTCGAACTCTGGTTTTTTCATTCTCATTTTGTTTCTCTCTTTAAAAAAATTCCTACCCCCTCGATTTCAAGTACATGTCGTAGATCATTCCGTCGGATAATCCGATTTTAGGAACATCGATTTGTTGGATGCCTAACTTCGCCATGACGAATAAATAGATTTCTAAGGCTGGAACAATGACGTCTGCGCGATCAGGCTTTAGTTGAAATTGATCGATGCGCTCTTCGACTGTTAACTTGGAAAGTTTATTTAATAAGGGATTCATTTTTGCCACACTTAAAGAATCTTTGTCCTTCAAGCCAACCATTTTGTGGACCTTATTGATGTTTCCTCCAGTACCGAATAAACGGTGTGGAATCGATGAATCTACTTCGGCTTCAATCCAGGAACTGATCTCTGCCCAGATTTTTTTGGACACTTTACCTTGCAACATACGGATGGTTCCCAGTTCGAAGGAACGAGAAGTGCTTTTTTGTCCGTTTTCGAAGACACTGATTTCGGTGCTTCCTCCGCCAACGTCGATCACCATAAATGGCTGAGACTGATCGAAGTCAATCAGAAAGAATGTGCCAAAGATTAACTCAGCTTCGGTTTGACCAGAAATGATCTCGATGTTCACACCGGTTTTCTCTTTGATTTTCTCTTGAACTTTTATTCCATTCTTTGCTTCGCGCATGGCAGATGTCGCTACGGCGCGCAGTTGCTCCACTTCGAAAATGTGTGCAATTAGTTTAAAAGCCTGAATGCAATCAACAAATTGATCGATTTTCTTTTTCGATAATCCTCCTTGGTCGAAGACTTCGTCGCCGAGTCTTAATGGAATACGTGAATAGGAATGTTTCTTTACGTAGGCATGATCGCCATCGTAACATACTTCGCCTACGAGTAAACGTGCTGCATTGGTTCCTATGTCTATCGCTCCAAATTTCATTTTCGATTCTTGGCACAAAGGTAGCAGAATTGCTTTAATGTACCTTGGATTTTATTAATGGTTTATGTCTCTGATAATTCAAAAGAACGTGAACGTCCGTTCGTTGTTTATCGTTTAAACGTTGTATTAATTAAAAAAGAACGTGAACGTCCGTTCGTTGTTTATCGTTTAAACGTTGTAATAATTAAAAAAGAACGTGAACGTCCGTTCATTGTTTATCGTTTAAACGTTGTAATAATTAAAAAAGAACGTGAACGTCCGTTCATTGTTTATCGTTTAATCGTTGTATTAATTAAAAAAGAACGTTTGTTGTTTGTAGTCTTTCGTTGTATAATTCAAAATGGTGAAAACGATCAACGTTCTTTTTGAATTAAAAAACAGTTCACCTTCAAACGAATCACAGTTTTTTGATCATTTTGAATTCTCACCGTTCGCTGTTAAACGAAAAACGAAAAACGTACTTTTTGAATTAAAAAACAGTCCACATTAAAACGATAAACAGTTTTTTGGTCATTTTGAATTATTACGTTCAACTGTTCAACGATAAACGACAAACGTAAATTTTTGAATTAAAAAACAGTCCACATTAAAACGATAAACAGTTTTTTGGTCATTTTGAATTATTACGTTCAACTGTTCAACGAAAAACGATAAACGTACTTTTTGAATTAAAAAACAGTCCACATTAAAACGATAAACAGTTTTTTGGTCATTTTGAATTATTACGTTCAACTGTTCAACGAT
>CAIOSO010000054.1 GCA_903860985.1 uncultured Flavobacteriales bacterium | reverse complement strand
TTGGTCACCTCATTTGCTAAATTGGTGGTTAAAATTTGGTCAGCATTGATTCGATTGGCAATTTCTGTCGCTAAATCGTTGTTAATCACCGTTGCGACATTCGTTGTAAGAACATCCACATACGTTTTTACAGCATTTTGGGTGGGATAAAGAACATCACTTGTTCCTAAAGCCGTGGCTGTTGATTTGTTCGCTTCGTCTTCCTTTAAATCAAGTGCTGCTTGCGTTGCGGTACTAATTGGTTTATTTAAATCACTGGTGTTATCTACATTTTCCAATCCTAAATTGGTTTTTGCTCCCAAAACAGTAGACGCATTTGTCCCACCATTTTCAATCGGAAGTATTCCATTTAGGTTATCTGCTGAATTTGCTGAAAATGCGTATGGAACCGCTTCAAATTTCTGAAGACTGATATCCACAAAATCGAAACATTGTCCGGCGATATCTAAGGCCACTTTCAACCTTTTCTGATCTACACTCCAAGCAATATTTGAAAACGATGTCGCATATCCATCCGTTTGAAGTCCATTACCGATGACCAAATTGACCATCCCGAATTCATCCGTTGTGGTAGAAATCGACTCTTGGTATTCAATTTGAGAACTGGCATCCAGAATGGAGAATTGTAAACACACGCTTTTTTCTGCCATTGGTGCATTGGGATTATTTACCCCAGGAAGAGATTCACCAGATGGATTGTAAATAACGGCTTGATACGTAATTCCCTTCGTTTGAGCGGATAGTTGAACGGAAACGAATAAAAGAAAAATGAAGTATAAATTTTTCATAACGCGTACTGTATAATTAATTAGTTGATGTTAAAATGTAAACCGAATACAAATTGGTTCGTGGTGATAGATAATTTCTCTTCAGAAGTATTCATCAGGAAATAGCTTTTATTGATGCCATAACCTAGACTCATAAATCCAAGATCCTTAATCGGTGCAGTAAAAGCAAGGTGAACATGCGGAGTGATGTTTAATCCCGAAAATTCCTCTTGCTTGGCTAAGTCAAAGTAAGCCCCATTGATCGCTTGTTTGCCATAAACAATGGTAGACAGATTTAAACCACCTTGAAAGATCACACGGAAGTTCTTAATAATGGGAATGGAATATTCGATGGAATTATTTAATCCTACATATTTCGTGTTCCATGAATAGCTATTGGCAAAATCTCCGGCAAGAGCATTGTATTCATTCAAATTGACTCCAATGGAATACGAGAGGTGCTCTGGTTTGAGGATTTTTGAAAGACCCATCTCAAGGTTAGAACCAGTTCCGCCAATTAACGGTGTTGACATGGGGCTTGGACTGGTGAAGTTAAACGTGGAGAAGTTGGTTCCTGTACTGAAATATGCTCGTTGGGCATAACCTGTTGTAATTAGCGGAATCAGCGTTAGTAATAGAATTAATTTTCTCATTTCATTTTTATTAAGTTGGTCGTATAATTGAAATTTTTGGCACTTAACTTCACAATGTATTGTCCATCGGGAAAATTTAGGTTTTCCAAGCTGATCGTGTTGTTAAGTAATTCCTTTTCCGAATTCATCACTACTCTGCCCGTGATATCGTAAATACTGATTTTTATGAGTCCATCAATCGAAGCTGAAAACTGAAAATTTATTTTAGAAGCAAATGGATTTGGGAAAGTCATGATTTGGATGTTCAAGGCTGCGGGACCTTTACTCTTCGAAATTCTTCCTTGTTGAAATCCTTGTCCAACAGAAAACGCTGAACCCAAATAATTACCAGTGACACTTTGTTGACCGATGGTCTGCTGCATCATTAGCTTGTTCGATACTTGCACACTCGCCCCTTGAGATGATGTCATTTGGTGATGTACACTTTGGGCAAAAGCGGAAAAAGTGGACAACAACATTAAGAGAAAACAGTATTTCACGAAACTTATTTTTTGATTTCTAACGACACAATATTACACGGAGTAAAATCAATAAATAAATTTGACCATCATTTTAGAATAAATGAATAACACTTTTTAAGCTTTTGATATGTACTTCTTGTTTTATTTACAATAAGCAATAACTACTTTTACACATATTAATAAGACCAAAAAAATGGCTATCAGAAGAATACTATGAAAACACTCATTGATTTAACCTTCATTCTAAATGGTTTCCTTGGCATCATTTGCTTCATAATAGTATTGATTTCCATTAAGTCAAATCGCTACATAAATATTTATTTAGCCATCATGATTTTTGGCGCATCGTTCAGATTCATCTCAAGGGGCTATTTAGGACTTACCGATCAAATTGAGTTTGTTTCAGACTTCTCTAAAAGCATTGCCTATGTGTTCGGATTTGCCTTGCCTAGTTTGTATTTTAAACATTTGGTTTTTCCAAAATTAAGCTTTGATTATAAAAGTCTTGCCCACTTTATTTTACCGACCATCTTAATTATTGAGAACAAACTTCATCCAGTTGAAAATTTACTTGAAGTGGAATTAAATGGTGTCATTGTCTTTTTGCTCGTAGCTCAAGTACTTTATTATTTTACGGGTGTTTACTTGCTTTTGCGCAAACACATTTGGAAAAAAACTGGCCAACTAGAAATGGAATCGGAACAAACCGTTTTAATGAAAAGATGGACCTTCGTCCTATTTACCACCTTCACTTTATTGGCTGTGCGACTATTCACCGCGTTGTTTTTCATGCAAAACAAGGAGTTTATCTCCGATAACTATTTTGTATGGATAAATTCCGCAGCTTGGTTTGTTGTTTTTATTATGATACTTACTTCGCCGACTATTTTAAACGGGTATATCACTGAAATTTCTAAAGCTGCAAAAGCAGTAGAATTCCAACCCAAACAAATGTCCAATTGGAGAATCAAGCCAACAACAAAAATATCAAACGCTCAAGATTTGCAGTTGAGTATAAAAATGAACCTTCGATTGGAAGAATACTTCTTAAAAATGGATGAAGTCATTGAAAAGGAAAACTATTTTCTTAAACCAGGATTTACCATTGAAGAACTCGCAACTAAATTGGCGATTCCAAAAAGTCATTTAAACTTTTTATTTAAATATCATTCGGAAACATCTTTTTTAGATTTCAAAAAAGTCGTTCGTATTAAGAAGGCCCTGGAGTTAATTGAAGATGGATATTTAAAAACGAATACCTTCGAATCCCTCGCACTAAAAGTTGGATTTACTACGTATAACACCTTTTATACCAGCTTTAAAGAAGTAACGGGACAAGCACCACAGAAATTCATAGATTCTAATGTGAATCTTGTGATAGCTTAGACCTTTCTAATGTGCCAATGTGCTTCCGCCGCGGCGGAGTGCCAATGTGCTAATTAGGTTGATCGTTTTT
>CAIOSO010000053.1 GCA_903860985.1 uncultured Flavobacteriales bacterium | reverse complement strand
CACAAACGTTGTTTTGCTTTGCGTAATCTCCACACGTAGATACGTTCTCGGCAAGGTGAAAATCTCCAAGTCGTATGTCCCGACAAGGTATTTTTGCGTGGAATTTAAATTCTGTGCATGCAGTGTTTTGCTGTCGTCTTTTGATGTAACACGCATTTGAAAATTCGGATTTTGTGTGTTTTTAGTAGCTGTAAATTTCAGGTAACCTTGCGGCGCATCAATGACAATCGTATTGTGTGTGTGTTTTTGTAGGACAATCCCTTTTTTCTCCAATTTTGGAAGTGTGTTCACCACTAAATCATACGTTACTTCGGGATCTAAGACCAAGGTATCTGGAAGGTTTTTACGGTTGAGTGTATGCGTAAAGGTGTATTTTAAGTTAGATGTCCCACTCTCGTAAAAGAACAAAGTGACATTCGTTTCAAGTGGTTTTTTTGTGATGTCATTCAAGTTTACTTGAACGGTGGTGTTCACCAGCGTTTTGGAAACGATGGAAGCCAATACATTTCGGAACGACTCCTTACTTTCCGCATCCGAGTAGGCACCGATACAATCAAACTTATCGAGGTAGGATAAGTCCATCCCTAATCCAATCACAAACGGCGTGACTTTGACACCTTTATCCTTTAACTTTCGGGCGATGATACACGGATCATTATCACAGGATTCGAGTCCGTCTGTAATTAAAATGATGTAGTTTCTCGCAAGTGTATCGGGAAAATCTCCAGCAGCTGCTTCCAGAGAACGCGCAATGGGTGTAGATCCTTTCGCTTGAATAGATTTTACCTTTGTTTTGATGGCGTCCACCGTATTGACTCCGAAGGGCACTTCCAATTTGGTGTCGTTGCAATCTTGATAGGTATTCGTCACCGGAGTTTGGTGTCCATAAACACGCAACGCAATTTCCAAATTAGGAATCCCTCTCAACTTCTCGACTTCTTGAATAAGCACTTCTTTCGCTGCTTCCATGCGCGTCTGATTGTTGTTCCAATCGACATTCATGCTGTTCGAAGCATCCAAAATAAACAATATACGCGTGTTTTTTTGTGTCCAGCCTAAGCTAGAAAGACAAATAAACAATACGCATATCCAGTGTTTCATTAATAGTCGCCTAAAGATTCTTCAAGTTGTGCTAAGGCCGCAACAAGCTGTTCTGCGTTTGGAGCAACACCATGCCATTTATGGGACCCCATCATGTAGTCAACACCTTGACCCATTTCTGTTTTCATAATGATCACCACTGGCTTTCCTTTTCCGCACAACGCTTTTGCTGCCGACATTTTCGCACGGATATCTTCGAACTGATGTCCGTCCATCTCCAATACTTCCCAACCGAACGCTAACCATTTTTGTGCCAAGTTTCCTAAGGACATCACGTCTTCCACATCTCCATCAATTTGACGTCCGTTGTAATCAATGGTTGCGATGAGGTTGTCAACTTTGTTTGCCGCAGCGTACATTGCCGCTTCCCAAATTTGTCCTTCTTGTAATTCTCCATCACCGTGAAGGGTATAAACGATTCCGTTATCCCCATTTAATTTTTTCACTTGAGCAGCTCCCGCCGCAACAGATAGGCCTTGTCCTAATGAGCCAGAGGCCATACGAATCCCAGGTAATTTTTTATCGGTGGAAGGGTGTCCTTGTAAGCGACTAGACAACTTTCTAAATGTCCCTAATTCAGCAACCGGAAAGTATCCAGCTCTTGCTAAAACGCTATACCAAACTGGTGAAATATGTCCATTCGACAAGAAAAACAAATCCTCACCAATACCATCCATGTCAAAAGACTCGGCATTGAAACTCATTTGCTCAAAATACAAAAAGCTTAAAAAATCGGCACAGCCAAGTGATCCTCCAGGATGTCCTGAATTAACTGCTGAAACCATACGAACGATGTCTCTTCTTACCTGCGAAGCGACTTTTTCTAATGCTGAATTATCCATGAATTTTAACTAAGGAATTATGTTTGAGCAAAACTAAGTTTTATTACTTTAGCTTTAAATTGAAAAATTTGAACATTTCGTACAACTTTTCAACGATTAATAACGTCTTGTGGACACAAAACTGATTTCATGAAAAAGGGTTTACTCATTATCTTACTTGTACTTACACAGCAACTCGTTGCACAAAAAGCAAGTCCAGCATTATCAAAAAGTTATTCTAAAACAGAATTACTCGCATTTGAGCAAGATTCACAAGGCACTATCAACGTCCTTAATTACGCCATAGACCATGCGTGTTATTCCGTGCTAATACCAGAAGGGAAAGATGTCAGTCAATTTCCAACGATTTCTTTGAAGTCCAAAAAAGATATTCGATTCACGGATTATCAATTACAAATAAAAGACCGTACTCAATATTTCAAAATCGAAGGAACGAATGAACTTTTAGTTGTAAAGTCCATCAACGTCCTTAATTTAGAAATGCAAAACAAGAAATAATGACAAAAAATATACTTTCTTTTTTATTCCTTTTAGTTGCTCATGTGGGATTTTCTCAAGTGACTTTGACAATTACAGATCCGGATTATAGTCAAACAAATCCATTAAACTGTGCTGGAATTGTTCCAACAGGTGGAACAAATTTCATTGATGGTGTTGGGAATTATTTACCGAATACGGATCAAACCTTAGTTCTTTGCCCTGATTTAACTCAAGGCTCTAAAGTATCGATTTCATTTGCAACGAATATTGGATTTGAATTTGACATTCATCCAACCGACACCTTGTATGTGTACGATGGACCATCTACCAGTTCTCCGTTGCTGGGAGCTTATAATTCCGGCACGAATCCAGTTGGATTTTTCGTGCAAGCTTCTTTTCCTAATAACCCATCAGGGTGTTTAACCTTGCGTTTCCGTTCCAACGGGGTAAGTGAGGGAACAGGATGGGTGGCAAATGTCGCTTGTGGAAATCCACCTCAACCTATTCAACCTCACATCGAAGCGTTTAAAAATGGAGTTGGCGCCAATGTATTAAATCCTTTGGATACAGGTTACGTTGACTTGTGTTTTGGCGATTCTGTTTTATTAACCGCAACACCAATTTTCCCTTATTCCTTGGAAAACACGAATACGGGATACTCACAAACAGTCGCGAATTGCAACTATACATGGACAATCGGAGGCGTTGGACAATTTACCGGAAGTTCTGTTTGGTTTACACCTCCAGCGCAATCTGGATATTATGTCGACTTGAAAGTACAAGATGCTTTCCCTCATCAGGCGAATATTTTTTGCAAGGTTCGGGTATCCCAAACCCCGTTATTTACGGGCACGGGTCCAGTTGAGGACACCGTTTGTTTAGGGGAAAACACGAATTTATTGGGTGGTGTTACAGCAACGGATACGGTGGGAATTGATATTCCTGGCGGACAATTCCAAATCGGCGGTGTATTTGCCGGATTAACTTTTTTACCAGATGGTGCTGGTCAAACGTATTCTTCGGTCGTCCCAATGTCGGGCTTTGACTCAACCGCAGTGATTACTTCTGCGAACGATTTTAATGAATTATGCATCGATATCGAACACTCGTATATCGGTGATATTGAAATTGCATTGACCTGTCCGAACGGAACGACAGTCTCCATCATGAATGCATACAACCAAACACCTTTTGGTTGGAATGAATTGGTTCCCGGAGGTTGTGGGAACGGTATTTCTACTTTCCTTGGAAATGACACCAATATTGACGGAGGCGCTCCTGGAACACCTGTTTGGACCTACTGTTTCTCACCAACAAGTGCGACGCTTGGAACCATTTGCGCCGAGGAGGCATTGGGAAATACAGTGATTAATTCGTATGGATTTGCATCCATGAATCCAAATGGTGTGTATTTGCCAGACGGTGATTTCAATCAATTTGCCGGTTGTCCAGTGAATGGACCATGGACGATTTCGGTTCAAGACAATCAGGGAATCGATGATGGATATATCTTCCAATGGGCCATTTATTTTAATGCTTCATTATATCCAGAATCTGAGGGGTATCAAAACATTGTCATGAGTGACTTCTGGAATTCTGATCCTTCCATTATATCTGGCCAAACGGACACCTTGATTGTCATACAACCAAGTGTAACAGGCAATACAAATTACACCTATAATGTAACGGATAATTTTGGATGTCATTACGATACTACAGTGGCACTTTACGTTTTACCAACTCCGATCATTTTTAATGACACCTTAGCATGTAATTACGCATTTCAAGTTCAAAATACGGTTTCTTATAGTGGTGGTATTTGGGCTTGTGCAGATACTTCTGTACATTTCTTACCAAGTAATTTGGTGGATAATCCGGAGATTAGCACGATGCAAGTCGGGGGAATCTACAATGTCATGTACATCGATAATTCTTGTAATGACACCATCGTATCTCAAATTGAATTTCCGCCATATATTTACACGGAATTATTGGATACCGCCATTTGTAAAAATGCGAATTTCGAATTGAGTCCATTAATGGTCAATTCTCAACCTTTACAAGCTGGATACAATCCTTTACAAACCTTTGTTTGGGGAGACGGTTATTCCACTGTGCCGCGTATAGTCAATCAGCCTGGAGATTATACCTTCTACCTTTCTAATGCGTGTTACACCGTTTCTGACGTTGCAACCATCGTGAATAAACCTTGTGATATAACAGCTCCAAATATCATCTCCCTTTCCTCTCAAGCGGGTAATGAAACGTTCTATGTGGAGTATGACGGCATTGCAGAATTTCAGTGTTACATCCTCAATCGATGGGGAAATGTGATTTATGAATATGCTGATCCTGCTGGACATTGGGATGGAAAAACAAGTTCAGGAGACATCGTGGAAGAAGGAACGTATTTCTACCGAATTGATGCGGTTTTCGAAGGTGGTGAAAAGATACAAAAACACGGATTTGTCGTTGTGAAATACTAGGATTGACTATTTTTGTTCAAAATTGAACAACTATGTCAGATTTGTCTTTTGCACAAGAAATCCAAGAGGGAATACCTACCTATATTCCTGAATTAAATCCTTGGGATTTGCAGGTGAACCATGCACCTAAACGCAAAGATGTTTTATCGAAAGAAGAGAAGAAATTGGCTATTTCCAATGCTCTACGGTATTTTCCAAAAAATCAACATGTGGAATTAGCAAAAGACTTTGCTGAGGAGTTGAAGACATACGGTCGAATTTATATGCACCGTTACCGTCCAACACATCCTATTTTTGCACGTCCGATATCCGAATACCCTGGTAAATCACTTCAGGCCCGCGCGATTATGTTAATGATTCAAAACAACTTGGATCACGCCGTGGCTCAACATCCACACGAGTTAATTACGTATGGTGGAAATGGTGCGGTTTTTCAAAACTGGATTCAGTATCGCTTAACGATGAAGTACTTGTCAGAAATGAATGATGAACAGACATTAGTCATGTATTCCGGACATCCAATGGGATTATTTCCATCGCATAAGAATGCTCCAAGAGTGGTTGTAACAAATGGGATGATGATTCCAAATTACTCCAAACCGGATGATTGGGAGAAATTCAATGCATTAGGAGTAACCCAATATGGACAAATGACTGCCGGATCCTATATGTATATTGGTCCACAGGGAATAGTTCATGGCACAACGATTACCGTTCTAAATGCTGTTCGTCGATTGGCTAAAAACCGCGACGATATTAAAGGAAAATTATTTTTAACGGCTGGACTTGGCGGAATGTCAGGTGCGCAACCGAAGGCAGGAAATATTGCTGGCGTTATTTCAGTGACAGCTGAGGTGAATCCCAAAGCTGCGAAAACGCGACATGAACAAGGATGGGTTGATGAAATTATTTCCGACTTGGGCGAGTTGTCCGCACGTGTAAAAAAGGCACAAGAACTAAAAGAAGTCGTTTCGATCGCGTACCTTGGAAACGTTGTTGATGTTTGGGAGAAATTTGATGAAACAGGCGTTCACGTGGATTTAGGTTCTGATCAAACTTCCCTTCACAATCCATGGGCAGGGGGATATTATCCTGTAGGACTCACTTTTGAAGAGTCTAACGAAATGATGGCGAATGATCCGGAAAAGTTCAAGGAATATGTTCAAGAAAGTTTAAGACGCCACGCAGCTTCCGTAAATAAGCACACAGAAAAAGGAACGTATTTCTTTGATTATGGAAACGCGTTTTTATTAGAGTCCTCTCGAGCTGGCGGTGATGTGATGGCTGAAAATCATATTGATTTTAAGTATCCATCTTACATTCAAGATATTTTAGGCCCAATGTGTTTCGATTATGGATTCGGACCTTTTAGATGGGTCTGTGCTTCGGGCGACCAAAGTGATTTAGAAAAAACGGATGCCATCGCATGCCAAGTACTGGAAAAAATGATGGTCAACAGTCCAGTGGAAATCCAACAACAAATGGCGGATAATATTCAGTGGATTAAAGGAGCACAAGAAAATAAAATGGTTGTTGGTTCGCAAGCCAGAATTCTTTATGCAGATGCAGAGGGAAGAATGCGCATTGCGGAAGCTTTCAATCAAGCAATTTCACGAGGTGAAATAGGACCAGTTATCTTAGGTCGAGATCACCACGATGTTTCTGGAACCGATTCTCCATACCGTGAAACGTCCAATATTTACGATGGATCTCGATTTACCGCGGACATGGCCATTCAGAACGTGATTGGCGATAGTTTCCGCGGAGCAACGTGGGTTTCCATTCACAATGGAGGCGGTGTTGGATGGGGAGAGGTCATCAATGGTGGATTTGGCATGCTGCTAGATGGCAGCACGGATGCGGATCGAAACTTAAAGATGATGTTGCATTGGGACGTAAATAATGGCATCGCTCGACGCAATTGGGCACGAAACGAAAATGCCATTTTCGCCATCAAACGAGCGATGGAAATCGAACCAAATCTGAAAGTAACCTTGCCAAATCTGGTCGACGATCAATTGTTGGAGGATATTTTTAAGGCCTAAAAGCTTCTTCTAAAAAGCGCCCTTTGCTCGTTGGCATAGCGAAGTGTAGGAGCGTGGAAATTGTTTTCGATAAATCAATTAACTCGCCTTCTTTTTTGATTAACAATCCCTTTGGTGTATCAGGACCAAGAACTAAAAGTGAAATGTGTCTACATCCTTCGCAGCGATCACCGTGGTTCACAAATCCTGATTTAACTCCGTCTAGGTGTCTTCCGTGGTCATTCGTGATGAATAAAGTCGTTTGGTTTTTCATCAATGGATTTGATTGAATCATCGCCCATAAACTTGCTGCGTAGGCATCACATGCCGTGATCGATTGTTGGTATTTTTCCCAATTGTTCGCGTGTCCAAAAACATCTACTGCTAATAAATTGATTAACAACACGTGCGGTGCATCAGGACTCGTAACCAACTCGGTTACTTTTGCAAACGTTTTTTCATCCTTCCCATATCCTAATCCATTTCCGTTAGGACCACAATAGGTAGTGGCCAAAAATTGATCATGCCAATTCTTATTTTCCGTATTTGCTAAGACATCCAGCTTTCCTTTACTCGCCACGATGTAAGCATCATTTTTTTCAGCTCCAGTTGACTTCAGGTAATACTGAAACAAAGATGGATTTTTAGGTAAGCTTGTCCCTGAATTCGAAATGCGCTGATAAACACCTGTAGCAATTGCGGTGTGTCCTGGAACAGTGTAGGTGACACCTTTGTTTTTGAAATCTTCGTAAAACGCACCTTCATACCGAAGTGAGTCACATAACACAGGACTTAAACGGCAAGAAGTATCGCCATACGTTTCACTGTAACGCGGTCCATCAATCACTAAAATGACTACATACTTTGTTTGATAGGAATTGTTTCCTTGTTGAGCGAAAAGCGTGGACCCAAAAAGAAAAAAAAAGAATGCAGTAATGTGAATTTTCATAATTCAAAAATACACATTATCCAACGTCCTTTAGTCTTTTAGAATTTTTACCGTTTGAACATGTTTTCCCTCTCGTGTGACACGAAGTAAATAGACACCTTTTTCAAGCGTAGAAATATCCAACGACTTGGATTGTTGGTCTCCACTTAGCACCAATTTCCCTTGAAGATCCAAAAGTTGAATTTCATCAGAATATTGAATTCCTTCGAGGTTCAACATGGATGAAGCAGGATTCGGATATACCGTTATTCCAGCGTCTGTAATGTTTGATATGCCACTTAAATTAGTGTCGTAGATGACGCGAATCGGTATGGATTTGTGAACGGTTTGAGCAGGAACTCCGTTATCCGTTACATCCATTTCGATGCTGTATATTCCTGGCTGTACACTCGTTGCATCAAAAGTGACATCATATTGTGTGAATTCACCATTAGGAATGGCAATAAAACTCAAGGCGCTTGGTAACGAACATTGAATAGTTGTACTTAACAATTGTCCAATTTCAGGAGTGCTTACACCAAGGGTAAAATCAACAGCATTTAAACTTTTGTGTAAGGTATCACCTGTGTAAACATCAATGGTATCACAAATAAGGCTACTCATGACAAGTGGTGGAATATTCGTTGTAGAACCTGCTAAATTGAAGTAGATTTCTTGGTTATCGAGAAAATCAACTTGATCAATGGTATTGTAAGGCCCGTCAAAAGCAGTTCCTAGTGTATCAAATTGTCCAACTTGAAAATAATCAAGTCCGTTGCCAATGTTAACTCCAACTGTTGCAGGAGAACCACTGAATCCATTTATCCCTCCGGATGCAGCACCCGTTGTCCATTGCATGTCGCCATAACAAAAGGATACGTTGTTTCCTGTTGGAACGATGGTGTCTTGTCCATCCGAAATGATTAATTGGAAGGTGTTTAATTTATCTTCCATCATGCTGAAATAACCAACATGATCCCAAACAATCACAAGGGAATGAGGATTCAACTTATACCAAACATTTCCGCCATTTGTGGAACGCGTGTCCACATCTGCCCAGAATGGAGCAATCATGTTAAAAGACGGATCTGGAAATGTAAATGCGGTAAAGGTGTTGTACGGCGTGGTAAACGAAATATTCCCATTGTTGTTGATGTATAGGCTGTCGTACGTTGTCCCGTAAAAGCTAAAACTAAATGGCAGGTAGATACTATTCGAATAAAAATCATCATTCGGAGCCATGGCCAAGATAAACGTAGAGTCCAATGGAATTAAACAATCGCAGACACCTGTTTTGGTAGCTTTTCCAGCGTAATGAATGTTCGGATTAATAGGGTTCATTAAGTTGATCAAACTTTGATTGTTGATCAATCCTTGTGATTTCAAGGTCTGGTACTCTTTTGAATCAACCTTTATGGACTGACTAAATATTGCAAAAGTGAACAGACTAAAAACTACTAGTAATAATGGTTTCATAACAAATAATTTACGTGAATGAAGATGAAAAATACGATTTCCATAGATATGAACGAAATATTTAGTGTAGAAGTTGTGTTTTGAACTAGAAATAAACAATTAAACGTTTGTTCAAATACCATAAAAGTGGTAATTTCGTGGACGATTTAGCGTTTATTTATAATTAATCTAAATAAAAACTGATTATGATTACAGTTACAGACAATGCAAAGAAGCAAGCCATTAGATTAATGGAAGACGAGGGTAAAGAAGGTCTTTTTATCCGTGTTGGAGTGCAAGGAGGTGGATGTTCAGGATTAATGTATCAATTGACATTTGATAATCAGGATTTGGAGGGAGATAAATCCTTTGAAGACAACGGAATAAAAGTGGTCGTTGATAAAAAAAGTTTCCTGTATTTAATTGGAACGACCTTGGATTTTTCTGGTGGATTAAATGGAAAAGGATTTGTTTTCCAAAATCCGAATGCAGATCGAACGTGTGGATGTGGAGAGTCTTTCTCTGTTTAAGAAAAAGAAATGGCAGGATATACTGAAAGTGAATTAGCGAAGGATCTCGAAAATCAAGAATACAAATTTGGATTCGTCACGGATATTGAGTCAGATACTGTACCTATTGGATTAAATGAGGACATTATTCGCTTAATTTCTGAAAAGAAAGAAGAACCGGAATGGTTACTTGAATACCGCCTGAAAGCCTTCTCTATTTGGAAGGAAATGACGGAGCCTGAATGGGCGCATGTTCATTATCAAAAACCAGATTTTCAAGCAATCGCCTATTATTCGGCACCGAAACAAACAAAAAAATACGAGTCCTGGGATGATGTGGATCCAGAAATGAAAGAAACCATGAAAAAATTGGGGATTTCCATGGAAGAGCAACAACGTTTAACAGGAGTTGCAGTAGATTTCGTCATGGACTCTGTTTCTGTCGCTACCTCGTTTAAAGAAAAACTCGGCGAACTTGGCGTGATTTTCTGCTCTTTTTCAGATGCAGTTCAAAATCATCCAGAGCTTGTCAGAAAATACATGGGGTCTGTTGTTCCAATGACCGATAATTTTTACGCTGCACTGAATGCCGCTGTATTCACGGATGGATCTTTCTGTTACATCCCGAAAGGGGTTCGTTGTCCAATGGAATTATCGACATACTTCCGCATTAATGCAGGTGGTACCGGTCAATTTGAACGTACGCTTGTCGTAGCTGATGAAGGTTCGTATGTTTCTTATTTGGAAGGATGTACAGCACCTCAACGAGACGAAAATCAATTGCATGCTGCCGTGGTCGAACTAATCGCCATGGACCATGCGGAAATCAAATATTCTACCGTTCAAAACTGGTATCCAGGAGATAAAGAGGGGAAAGGCGGTATCTTTAATTTTGTGACCAAACGAGGCATGTGTGATTCGCATGCGAAAATTTCGTGGACACAAGTCGAAACCGGTTCTGCCGTTACCTGGAAGTATCCCTCTTGCATTCTGAAAGGTGATTATTCCATTGGCGAGTTTTATTCTGTGGCCGTCACAAACAACTACCAACAAGCAGATACAGGAACTAAAATGATTCATCTTGGTAAACATACCAAGAGCACCATCATTTCCAAGGGAATATCCGCAGGGAAATCACAAAATTCTTACCGTGGTTTAGTACAAATCAATAAAGGAGCTCATCACGCACGTAATTTCTCTCAATG
This sequence comes from uncultured Flavobacteriales bacterium, assembly GCA_903860985.1. GTDB lineage: Bacteria > Bacteroidota > Bacteroidia > Flavobacteriales_D > Crocinitomicaceae > UBA952. The sequence continues at coordinate 13,574 of CAIOSO010000053.1, read as the reverse complement.
TGATTCGCTATTGATGACGGATGAATGTGGAGCACACACCTTTCCGTATATCGAATGTAAGAATCCTACGGCCAAAATTGAACACGAAGCAACGACATCAAAAATCGGTGAAGACCAATTGTTTTATTGTATGCAACGTGGAATCAGTGAAGAAAAAGCCATTAGCTTAATTGTAAATGGGTATTGTAAAGAAGTGTTGAATCAACTGCCGATGGAGTTTGCTGTTGAAGCACAAAAATTATTAGCAATTAGCCTTGAGGGCAGTGTTGGTTAGAAAAGAAAATAGAAGAGATGATTAAAATTGAAAATTTACACGCAAGTATTGATGGAAAAGAAATCCTAAAAGGATTGAATTTAGAAGTCAAGGCGGGAGAAATTCATGCGATAATGGGTCCAAACGGCGCTGGAAAAAGTACACTTGCAAGTGTCCTAGCTGGACGTGAGGACTACGAAGTAACAGCGGGATCAATTGATTTCGATGGCACAGATTTGTTGGAATTGTCAACAGAGGATCGCGCGCGCGAAGGATTGTTCTTAGCGTTTCAATATCCGGTAGAAATACCTGGTGTTTCGAACATCAACTTTCTTCGTACTGCGTTGAATGAGATTCGCGAATACAAAGGACAAGCACAAATTTCAGCAAAGGAATTTATGGCAATGGTGCGTGAGAAATCTGCTATTGTTGAATTGGACAGTAAACTAGCTTCTCGTGCAGTGAATGAAGGTTTTTCTGGCGGCGAAAAAAAACGCAATGAAATTTTCCAAATGGCCATGTTGGAACCGAAATTAGCGGTATTAGATGAAACAGATTCTGGTTTAGATATCGATGCGTTACGCATTGTAGCGAATGGGGTGAACACCTTGAAATCGGATCAAAATGCAACCATTGTTATCACACATTACCAACGTTTGTTAGATTACATCATTCCAGATTTTGTTCATGTATTGTATGACGGTCGTATAGTTATGACTGGCACCAAAGAACTCGCATTGGAGTTAGAAGAAAAAGGCTACGATTGGATTAAAGAGTCAATTGACGCGTAAGGAACAGCAATGGAAAACTCGAATAAATTAAGTCAATTTACCAGCCTATTTCCTTCAACCGAAATCGATGGACTTTCCGCAATGGCGAATTCCGCTCGTGTGTTTTTGTCAGAAAATGACTTCCCTACCACAAGATTAGAACGGTTTAAATACACACGTTTGACCAAATTGTCAAATGTACAGTTTGATACGAGCGCTGCTGAATTCATTTCTGACTTCCACAAATACCAAATATGTCCAGATGCGATTGCGATTTTTGTGGTGAATGGACACGTATTTTTACCAGAAACGAAAGGACCAACTGGACTCATCATTGACGACATTTCTTTCGCAAAGTCCTTGCCTTCATCTAGCATGAAAGATGTTTTCGCTGCCATGAATGTACTCCATGCTCAGTCAGGTGTTTGTGTTCAAGTGGCAAAAAATTCGGTGATTGATTCGGTGATAGAAATTGTTCATGTTTGTACGGGTTCCTATGCCGGATTCACCCGTAATCATATCACCATAGGTGAAAATGCGCAAGCAAAGGTGGTGATGACCTATGTTTCTGAACAGACAAACGAGTGTTTTTCTCATGTTCATACCTCTATTGAGGTGGGTAAACGTGCACATTTCAACTTGGAAAAAGTGCAGATGGAATCAAGTGATCTGTTTTCTTTTTCAGATGAGGAAGTTTGGCAAGGAGCTGATTCCGTGTTCCAAATCAACACTTTGACCCTAGATGGGAATTTGGTTCGTAACGACTTACACATTCAAGTTCGAGGCGAACATGCAGAAACACATTTGAATGGCATGTACATGCTTAATGGGCAGCAACATGTGGCGAATTACACAACAGTAGATCACCAAGTCGCAAATTGCGAAAGCAATGAATTATATAAAGGCATCATGGATGATAAGTCCATCGCTGTCTTTAATGGAAAAGTATTTGTGCGCCAAGATGCGCAGAAAACGAATGCGTTTCAGTCAAATGCCAACGTGTTGATCAGTGATGACGCTAGTGTAAACTCCAAACCAGAATTGGAGATTTATGCGGATGACGTAAAATGTTCACACGGATCAACTACAGGTCAATTAGACGATGAAGCATTATTTTATTTACGTGCAAGAGGAATCTCAGAAAGAGGTGCAACCCAATTGCTGTTAACGGCTTTTATGTCCGATGTATTAGATAAAATCACTGTCCCAAGCGTGAAAGAAAAAGTATTTGAGGTAATCAACAAGCGCTTTAACTGGGAACTCACGCTTTAATAACGAAAAAAGTATTCGCATAAAAAAGCCCAGACAGATATCGTCTGGGCTTTTTAATGATCAAATATTTCTTATCCGTTCAATGCTTCAGCACCACCAACGATCTCAAGGATTTCGTTCGTAATAGCTGCTTGACGCGCTTTATTGTAGCTTAATTTAAGGCTTTTTTGAAGTTCATTTGCATTGTCTGTCGCTTTGTGCATCGCTGTCATACGTGCACCATGCTCCGCTGCAAAAGAATCGCGAATCGCTTTGAATAATTGAAGTTTCAATGATTTAGGAATCAAATCGTCTACAATTTCTATTTTGGATGGCTCGAATAAATAGTCACTTGTGTTCTCCCCTTCATTCACGGTAGGAACGATAGGCAAGAATTGTTCTGATTCAATTGATTGTGACGCTGCATTGATGAAGCGATTGTAAACCAAAACGATTTTATCGAATGAGTTGTTTTGGAACTGTTCAATAATTTCTTCTGCTAATTGAGCAACAACGCCGAAGCGAAGGTCCGCATAGACATCTTCCATTTGCTCAATCTTCTCATTGGCATAGTTGTATTCAGTACGTTTGTAGACATCTCTGATTTTTTTACCAACGCTCAATACCTGAACATTCGCATCTTTGTAATCTTCGTGGATGAGTACACCAACTCGTTTAATGACATTGTTATTGAATCCACCACACAAACCACGGTTTGATGTGATGCCAACAAGCAATACATTTTTCAATTCGCGTTGTTCCGCATACGCATTTTCTGAAAGGTCAAGAGTCGCACTAAGGTTCTCTAAGATTTCTTTCAATTTTCCAGCATATGGGCGCATTTGCGTAACTGCATCTTGGGCACGTTTCAACTTCGCAGCAGAAACCATCTTCATTGCTGAAGTGATCTGCATCGTTGAGCCTACAGAGGTTATTCGGTTACGTATTTCTTTTAAATTAGCCATTCTTGATGTTTATCTTCAATCAAATGATGGTGAACAATTAGAATTTTTCAGCGACTTCTTTCGCAACTTTCGTTAAAACAGCTTCGATTTCGTCCGTGTATTTACCCGCTTTCAATGCAACTAATGTGTCAGCATGTTTTGCTTCTAATACAGTCAAGTAATCTTTCTCGAAGTTTTTAACTTGGTTAATCGGAACGTTTTGAATTAATCCTTTTACTCCGACGTAGATGATCGCAATTTGTTTTTCAACGGTGTATGGATCTCCTTCTTTTTGTTTCAAGATTTCCACGTTACGAGCTCCTTTGTCCAATACATTTTTTGTTGCCGTATCTAAATCAGAACCAAATTTCGCAAACGCTTCTAACTCGCGGTATTGAGCTTGGTCTAATTTCAGTGTTCCAGCAACTTTTTTCATGGATTTAATCTGTGCTGATCCACCAACACGCGATACGGAGATACCAACGTTGATCGCTGGACGAATACCAGAGTTGAATAAATCACCTTCCAAGAAGATCTGTCCATCAGTAATGGAAATTACGTTCGTTGGAATATATGCAGAAACGTCACCTGCTTGTGTTTCGATAATGGGAAGAGCTGTTAATGAACCACCACCTTTTACTTTATCTTTCAATGAAGGAGGTAGGTCATTCATTTGTTTAGCGATATTATCATCAGAAATAATTTTCGCCGCACGCTCTAATAAACGAGAGTGAAGGTAGAATACGTCACCCGGATATGCTTCGCGTCCTGGAGGACGACGTAACAACAAAGAAACTTCACGGTAAGCAACTGCTTGTTTTGATAAATCATCATAAACAATCAAGGCTGGTTTACCTAAATCTCTAAAATATTCCCCAACAGCTGCACCGGTCATTGGCGCGTAAAACTGCATTGGAGCTGGATCAGATGCGTTAGAAGCTACGACCGTTGTATAAGCCATTGCACCTGCATCTTCTAATTTTTTAACGATTCCTGCAACTGTTGAACCTTTTTGTCCAATAGCCACATAGATACAGTAAACAGGTTCCCCACGATCAAAGAACTCACGTTGGTTAATAATGGTATCGATTGCAACCGTTGTTTTACCTGTTTGACGGTCACCAATGATTAACTCACGTTGTCCACGTCCAATTGGAATCATCGCATCAACTGCTTTGATACCTGTTTGAAGAGGCTCCGTTACTGGTTGACGAAAGATAACTCCTGGTGCTTTACGTTCGATTGGCATTTCAAATAATTCACCAGCAATTGGTCCTTTACCATCAATTGGTTGCCCTAAAGTGTCGATGACACGTCCAACCATTCCATCTCCAACTTTTACAGAAGCAATTTTTCCTAAGCGACGAACGGTGTCACCTTCTTTTACACTAGAAGATCTTCCTAATAATACAGCTCCTACATTGTCTTCCTCCAAGTTCAATGCAATTCCTTGCATTCCACCTGCGAATTCAATTAATTCTCCGTATTGAACGCCATTCATTCCGTAGATACGTGCAATACCATCTCCTACTTGAAGAACGGTTCCTACTTCTTGTAATTCTGCTTCAGAGCGAAATCCAGAAAGTTGCTCTCTTAAAATTGCGGAAACTTCTGCTGGTTTGATATCTGCCATTTTTACTTTGTTTATTGTGTCGTTTGACTATTTTACTAATTCTTGTTTTAATCTATTCAATTGATTGGATACGGAAGCATCAATTTGGTGATCGCCCATTCGGACAATAAACCCACCAATTAATGATTCATCCACATTTTCGGTAATTTCTAATGTGCCTTTTACAGAAGCGCTGATTTTAGCGGTAATTTCTGCTTTTGTTTGAGCGTCTAATGATTTTGCACTGATAATCGTTACGGAAACAATTCCTCTGTGTTCTTTTAATTGGCCTAAGAACGCTGCAGCAATTTCGGTAATCATTGCTTCACGTCTTTTTAGAGCCACCATTTCTAAAAATGAAATAGATAAAGCGTCAAAGTTGCTAAATATGGATTTGATGACTTCCAGCTTTTTGTCCACCTTTATTAAAGGAGAACTTAAAAACACTTGAAAATCATGCGCTTCGTTTGCAACCGTTAAAATTTGTTGCATATTACTTTCAATAACCTCAATTTTTTGTTGATCTAAGGCTAGTTCCAATAATGCTTTCGCGTAACGTCCTGCTGCTTTCGTAGATTTCATTTGATTAATTCATTTGAATATCACCAGCAAGTTTTTCTGCTAATGCTTTTTGTTTCTCATCAGAAGCTAATTCACCACGAACTACTTTCTCAGCAATTTCGATAGCTAATGTCGCTACATGTGTTTTAATCTCAGCAATTGCTGCGGCTTTCTCGCTATTAATGTTCAGACGAGCTGCTTCAACGATTTTTTGCGCTTCCACTTTTGACTTCGTTTTAGCCTCTTCAATCATATGATTTGCAGCATCTTTCGCTTCTTTCAAAATGTTATCACGCTCAGCACGGGCTTCTTTCAAGATTTGATCATTCTCCGCTTTTAATGCCTTCATTTCAGCTTGCGTTTTAACAGCCAATTCTAAAGACTCAGCAATCTTTTGCTCGCGTGCATTCACCGCATTCAAAATAGGTTTCCAAGCAAATTTCGCGAGTAAAAACAATAGACAGCAAAACACAATTCCTGTCCAAAACAATAAACCTAAGTCAGGTAATATTAAATCCATTTTTTCTTTTAATTAAGTGTTAATATAAAGGAAGTTGAAACCAACCGTTTCAACTTCCTTTATCAGAATTATGCTTTCGCGCCTAGTAGTCCAACTACTACACCGAATAACGCAACACCTTCAATAAGTGCCGCCATAATAATCATCGCCGTTTGAATTTTACCCGCTGCTTCTGGGTTACGAGCGATACCTTCTACTGCAGAACCACCAATTCTACCAATTCCAATGCCTGCGCCTAAAACTGATAAACCAGCACCGATTGCTGCAATACTACCGAACATTCCTGTCATTATATTTAATTTAAAAGGTTACTAATTAATGATGCGCTTCTTCTACAGCTGCTCCAATAAACAATGCGGAAAGCATCGCAAAAAGGAATCCTTGTAAAAACGCAACCAAAATCTCCAATACTGAAATAAATAAAGCCATTGGCACGGACAATCCTGCCCAACCAACGTTTTTATTAATAAAAATGAGTCCAATTAATGCCAATACAATGATGTGTCCTGCAGTGATATTAGCGAACAAACGAATCATTAAGGCGAATGGTTTAGTGAAGATACCGATGATCTCAATTGGCATCATAAAGATTTTCATTGGAACTGGAATACCTGGCATCCAAAAGATGTGTCCCCAATAGTTTTTGTTCCCAGAGAATAAAGTCACTAATAAGGTACAAACGGATAAAAATAAAGTCACTGTGATGTTCCCAGTTAAATTCGCCCCTCCAGGTAAGAAAGGAATCAATCCCAACATATTATTAAACCAAATAAAGAAGAAAATGGTTAATAAGTAAGGAACGTATTTTTTATACTTATGCTCGTTGATGTTTTCTTTCGCAATATCGTCTCGAACCATGACAATAATAGGTTCAAAAAATTTAGCAATTCCTTTTGGTGCAACTGCACCATTCTTGCGGTAAAATTTCGCTACGCTAAACATCACTACCAATATAAGGAAGGCCCCCATTAATAAGGACATCACATTTTTTGTAATCGAGAAGTCAAAGGGTTGAGGATTGTGTGGGTGTTCTCCCTCGAATTGCAATACACCTGCTGCATTCAATTTGTAAATTTCTTCGTGGTACAAAGCGTAACCTGCTGCTGGACCAACACCTTTCACATAATGCAAACTGATTTCTTGCTCTTTTCCTGCAACTTCAACAGATTCCCCATGATATAAATGCTTTGAACTAAACGTTTTCAAACCATTGTCCATCAAAATAACCGGTAAATAAATGCTTGTTCCGCCATGCTCTGGACCAAAAAGATGCCATTCGTGCGCGTCTTTAATGTGGTGCATAATCATCTCGCTCACATTGAATTCTTTCTCTTTATTTGCGAATGAAAATCCTGAAATCCCAATAAAGAATAGTAAAATAGAGACTTTTCGCATGAAAATTGAAAGTTTGCTGAAATGTTGCATTAGCGAATCTTTAAGCGTTTTTTAAATTTTTTTTGCAAAGTTAGGTAAACTTTCCAAAGAAACAACTTATTTTTTGAACAATTCAGCCACGAGTTTTCCTCAATTTCTTGTAGAGCTGGATCCCAATCATTAATAGAATTGCTACGCCGAAGAATCCAAGTGTTCCGTATATCCAATCCAATGAATTTTTCATGCTGACAAGAAATACAATGGCAACGAGTAAGAGTGTTGCTACTTCGTTCCATAACCTCAGTTTTCCGGAGGTCCAACTAATGGTTCTTTGCTGACATTGTTTCATCATTTTTTGACTATAAAAATGATAAATAATCAGGAGTAAAACGAAGCCTAGCTTCATGTGCATCCAGGGTTGAGACAAATAATAGGAGGGTTGGTCGAGGATCATCCATGTCCCAAAAACGACGGTTAAAATCATCGCAGGTGTGGTGATAATCCACCACAATCTTTTTTGCATGATGTCAAATTGTGCTTGCAGAATACTCTTTTTTGGTTCTTCTTGCTCACCTGCCTCCACGAAGTAAATAAACAACCTCACCATATAGAAAAGTCCAGCAAACCAGCTGACCATAAAGATGATGTGTAATGCTTTGATATATAACATGCTTACAAAAGTAATGGATTCACTCGGATTCAGGGTATATTTGTATATTCGTTTGCGAATATTTTGCAGCGCAATCCAATTTAAAGATGAAACAGATTTTCACTATATTCATTTTATTGTTTTTTGTATGTCAGTCTAATGCACAAGAAAAACTTTTGTCTTTAGACGGCACCTATCAGGACAAAAATTTGGTGGTGTATAATCCTTCACAGTCGGATGGATTCGGATTTTGTGTAACCAAAGTCCTCGTCAATGGAGAAATTTTACCGGCAGCCATTCAATCGGCACATTTTGAAATCAACTTTCAATTATTTCAATTAAAAAAAGGAGAAAGTGTTTTCGTCGTTTTGGAGCATGCAAACGGATGCGAGCCTAGGTTTGTTAATCCAGAAATCCTCCTTCCCAAAAGCACCTTCAAATGTACTGCCATCACAGCTGATAAATCCGGAATGATTAATTGGACCACGACTGATGAAGCGGGATCATTAGACTTTGTCATTGAGCAATACCGTTGGAATCGATGGGTGGAAGCTGGACAAGTGAAAGGAAATGGAACGAAACAAACGAGTACGTATCATTTCCAAATCATGCCGCATTCTGGCAAAAATCAAATTCGTGTTTCTCAAATCGATAATACAGGTGACAAGCGAAGTTCTCAGGCAACCTTTTTTCATTCTGGACTCCCTTCTCCTAAAATCTCCCCAACAAAGGTGCGGGATAATTTGTATTTCAGAGCAGGTACTACTGATGTGAAAACGAAGTTTGAGGTGTATGATGCCTACGGCAATTTATTGAAAATAGGCTTTGCTACGATGGTCGATTGCCGAAATTTAGTGAGTGGTGTATACTTCATCAATTTTGATAATCAAACAGAAAAATTCATTAAAATCGCTGAATAATGAAACGCATTGAACACCTTGGAATCGCTGTTAAGAATTTAGAAGAAGCCATCCCCTTGTATGAGGCCTTATTGAATACTCCTTGTTATAAACGAGAAGGCGTGGCAGCCGAAGGCGTTATGACGGCATTTTTTCAAATCGGCGAATCTAAAATTGAGTTATTAGAAGCAACAAACGAAACGTCTCCTATAGCTAAATTCTTGAGTAAAAATGGACCTGGATTTCACCATGTAGCATTTGAAGTGGAAAATATAGAAGCGGAAATAAATCGACTACAGAACGCTGGATTCCAACTCATTCATGAGGTGGCTAAAGATGGCGCCGACAATAAGCACATTGCCTTTTTACACCCAAAATCTACCGGGTCCTTGTTGGTGGAGATATGTCAGGAAAAAAGCGCGTAAAAAGCTTCCTCATCCTGATAATAAAACGTTTGTAATCCTGCTTCTTTTGCTCCTTGAATGTGTTGTGGACTATCGTCGATAAATAAAACATCCTTCGGTAAAACATTTAATTGCGCGCAAACCCAAAGAAACGTTTCTGGATGTGGCTTTCGTTGATGAATGTCATGAGAAAGATATACCTGTTCAAACACGGACTCAAAAGGGACATCACAGACCTTCTTCCATTCCTTTAGTACTTGGATCATATGCAGTTCATTCGTATTGCTCAGTAAAGCAATTCGCTGATTTTGAGAAAAATGTTGCAATAACTCCACCTTTCCTTCTGGAAAAGATTGAATCATCGCATTCCATGCATGAGCAACTTGGTTTGGACTCGTTCCTTTTCGCGTAATGGGGAGTAGCTTATTGATGAAATGCTGCACCGAAATCTGTCCCGTTTCGAAGGAGTCGAAGAGTTGGTTTTGCTGAAATTGTGTGTATCGTTCTTGAAAGTCTTCCACCCCTAATTCGATAAACGCATTTTCAGTGGCTTGATAATCAATATCTATCAGCACTCCGCCTAAATCAAACAAAATGAGTTCTATGTCCTTCATAAGACGAAGATACTTCCTTATTGTGTTATTTGAATGAATTCTAAATTAACAAACATGACATTACCATGACAATACACCTTTAATGGGCATGTACTTTTGTGGTCAAAGCTACCGATTGTGTTGAAGGACCTACATATTATCGCATTTACGCATCGAAATTTAGACGTCAATAAAATTGGGTTGCTTCATATTGAAAAAGAAGACCAGTTTGAACAACTAAATCGTGTGAAAAACGATTTGGCACTTGATGAACTGCAGTTTCTATCTACCTGTAATCGAGTAGAAATCACTTTCGTAAAGCATCACACTCTAGATGCGGATTATGTCCACCAAATTTTATCACTCATCTATCCGAAATTAGTCCCCATTCAATTGGAAGAATTTGTGCATCGCTCGGAAACGTATTCCGGTAAAAGAGCGGTTCAACATGCGCTTTCAGTTGCTTCTTCGATTGATTCCATGATTGTAGGTGAGCGCGAAATCATCACCCAAGTTCGCTTGGCCTTTGAACATAGTAGAGACTTAGGATTAACAGGGGACTTTATTCGCTTGTTGATGAAGCAAGTAATTCAGTGTGCTAAACAAGTATATACGGAAACATCAATTTCCACTAAACCAGTTTCCGTGGTGTCTCTTGCGTATCACCACATGAAAAAAATGAACATCCCAATGGATGCGCGCATTTTAATTGTTGGTGCTGGTGTGACAAATACCACCATGTGTCGCTTTTTGAAAAAACATGGATTCCGTAATTTCCATGTCTTCAACCGAACACTTGAACGTGCAGAGAAATTGGCGGAAGAAATCAAAGGAACGGCATATGCACTTTCTGAATTAGCGAACTTCGATAAAGGCTTTGATGTCATCATTACGTGCACTGCTGCGAAGCATCATATATTGACTCCAGCATTGTATTCGTTTTTATTACAAGATGAATCTCATGAACGTGTAATCATCGATTTAGCCATTCCGCAGGACTTAGACGCTACTATTTTAAATACACATCCGATAAATTATTTATCGATTGAATACCTACAAAAGATTTCCAACGAGAACTTGAAAGAACGTTCTAAAGAAATTTTACACGTGGAGCAAATCATTGCGGATTCCATGGAAGCATTTGAAAATTTATTCAAAGAGCGCAAAGTAGAAATAGCGATGAAGGATGTCCCGCAACAAGTGAAGGAGATCAAACACATGGCGTATGAGACGGTTTTTCGTGAGGACCTTGATCAATTGGATCCACATGCGAAAGAAGTACTCGACAAAATCATCGGTTACATGGAAAAAAAATACATCAGTGGTCCCATGAAATTAGCCAAAGAAATCATTTTAAAAAATGCAAACTAATCCTAAAATCCGCATTGGGACACGCGGCAGTGACCTCGCTCTATGGCAAGCTCATTTCGTTCGTCGACAATTGGAAGAAATTGGATGTGACGTAAGTATTCAAATCATCCTTACACAAGGAGACCGCATTCAAGATTTGAGTTTTGATAAACTAGAAGGAAAAGGATTTTTCACCAAAGAAATTGAACAAGCTTTATTAAATGGCGAAGTCGATTTAGCGGTACACTCACATAAGGATTTAGAAACGACACAGCCTGAAGGATTACACATCGCTGCTGTATCCTACCGCGAAGATGCCTCGGAATTGTTGTTGATGCGCAAAAGCGCCATGGATAGCAATCAACTTTGGACCTTAAAGCAGCAGGCCATCATAGGAACTTCTTCCGCGCGACGCAAAGCACAAATTTTGGCACAGCGTCCAGATTTGGAAATTAAAGAACTCCGTGGTAATGTTCCCACAAGAATCGATAAACTGCGTCAAGGTCACTATGATGCGATATTATTAGCGCGTGCCGGTGTGCTCCGTTTGGAATTAGACTTGTCGGATTTGGAAACCGTCGTTTTAGATCCTACTTCGTTTATCCCTGCACCTGCTCAAGGGGTACTTGGACTCCAAACGAGAGTTGATGATCACCTTTCCACAGAAATCCTTCAAAAATTGCACCATGCAGCGGTAGCAAAACGCATTGGACTCGAACGTTCTGTTCTTCGTCAAATGGATGGCGGATGTCAATTGCCCTTAGGTGTTTTCTGTGAAGGAAATCACGTGTATGTTTCTTTTTCGACATCATCCACAAATGCTGCCACGAATTCCGTTTACGACTATGTAGAAGGAAAAGAAGATGAACTCGCTCAACACATCGTTCAGGTCTTAAAAAAGTGACTTCGAAAACCATTTTTATTTCTCGATCAAGGGATCAAATAGGTTCCGCATTGCGACAATTTGAAGCAAATGGAGGAGTACTTTATGCCCAATCACTCATTACTTTTGAAGGGATAAAAATGGATGAGGTTTCTTCCTGTGAAGTTGTCTTTTTTTCGAGTATTCGAGCAGCTTCTTTCTTTTTTCAATCCCACGCGAAACCGAATGCACTTTTCGCTTGTGCAGGCGGAGAGACAGCGCGAAAACTGGCCAATCAATTTCAGATAGCATGTGCTTTCATTGCAGATGAAGCCGGGAATCCAACACAAGCCGCAGTAGAATTTAAAGATTGGTTGAAAGATCGAACGGTGCTTTTCCCTATGAGCGAGCAAAGTTTACGCACCTATTCATCGCTCATTCCATGGCAGCAAAAAACGGAACTTGTTGTCTATCGAACTTTGCCAAAACCTGTTGTCATTCCTCCTTGCGATTATTATGTATTTTCAAGTCCAAGCAATGTACATGCTTTTTTTGAAGTCAATGTTCTTCCTATCCATGCTCGTTGCATCGCTTGGGGACAGTCAACCGAAGCAGCTTTACGCGGACATCAAATACCTGTTCTTTATTGTTTGAAAGATGGTTCCACCCTCGAGTTGGATGCATACCTACAAGCACATGTTTTTATAACCTTGGATCAGTGAAATTCGAATTCACAGAAGCAATCACACCGGAACTTGTTCAGCTTTTGGAGCAAACCACTCTTGGCACGAATGGAGCCATGTACCGTCATTTAGACGTGCCAGAACGCATTTATCAAACGGATTCTCCCTTGTGTTTTTCCCTGCGAAGAAATGATCACTTGTTGGCGAACATCACCTTTTGTAAACGCAATTTCGGATTGTATTTGCGTTATTTCGCCTTCGACAAACGTTTTCAGTCCAAGGGAAAAGCGCGACAAACCATGCAAAAATCCGCCTTAAAAAAGGAGATTGAGGAAGTTTTTAAACGTGTTTCTTTAGAACATCCTGGAAGTTTGAATATGTGTTATGCCTACATCGATGCTCGGAATGCGCGAAGTAAGTGGATGAGTGAGCAATTTGGATTCCAATCGAAAGCAAAACTAGCGACTCAATCCTTCAGTCGACGCTTTCCGAAAAAATCGATACGTATTTCGAAGGAAGTCCTAACAGAAGAACATTTGTCGCTCATCAAAAGCAGATATGGACATTATACTGCTTATTTTGACCATTATTTACAAGGTGAAATCCATTGTCTTCGGTCTGCGGAAGGAAGATTATTGGCGCTTGCGAAATTTACGAATGTCACCTGGGAAATAAGTCGCTTACCAGGAAAAATGGGCAGAATATTGGTGAAAGCTTTGCCGTTTATTCCCATTTTAAGAAAAATGGTTCAAGTGAAAAAACACCAATTCTTGGTGCCAGAAGCGTTATGCGTGGCTGACAACGACCCCAAACTTTTAACAGAATTCTTATCAGGTGTTTTATCCATTG
>CAIOSO010000052.1 GCA_903860985.1 uncultured Flavobacteriales bacterium | reverse complement strand
GGCGAGTCGTTTTAAAAGTTTCATGTATGGACAACTGTCAGCGATCGTTGAGCCAATCGCGGGCGTTATTGGAGCAATTGCCGTAATCTACATGGAACCTATTTTACCCTTCGCGCTGTCGTTTGCTGCCGGAGCGATGATTTTCGTGGTGGTGGAGGAAGTGATTCCGGAAACCCAGCGGGACAAATACACAGATGTCGCTGTTCTCGGTTTCATCGGTGGATTCCTCGTAATGATGATTTTAGATGTAGCTCTGGGCTAAATCTTAGTAGGTCATGATTTCATTCAAGTACTTTTTGATCAACTGAACTTCGTTTTCTTCGATGATCCCAATGCGTTTTGTCAGTCGGTCTTTCGATATAGAGCGAATGTGATGCGTCAGAATTTCAGATTCGGATGCGAGTCCGTTTTGCTCTGTTGGCTGAAGAACCACATCTCCTTTATAATCCTTGATTTTTGTCGTCAGTGGACAACAAATAACGGTGTTCAAATAGGTATTGAGAAGGTTTCCACTCACAATCACGACCGGACGCATTCCAGCCTGTTCGCTTCCTTTGACCGGATTCAAATTGGCAAACCAAAGTTCTCCCTGTTTCATAGTGATTCAGGATCTTTCAGTTGCTTGTGGTATTCGGCCATTCCTTCCTCGGCGATTTGAAAAAGATTGCTATCCTCGCTCATTTCTTTATACGAACGAACATAGGCCGCTTTATTCAATTCTTCTAAGTACAGGGTGAGTGCCTTTTCAATGAGTTTATTTTTAGGAATTCCGAATTCCTTCGATTTCTCCTGCAATTTCTGCAATAGATTTTCTGGAAGTGAGCTAGTGAATGTTGTCATTATATATTTATAAAACATAAATATAATGAATTTTTTTCAAAAAACAAAAAAGCCCTGACGATGCTGTCAGGGCTTTTAATCATGTGAACGATCGTTCTTTTATCGACAAATCGTATCTTCTGTTGCTTTCAAAATTTCACGTACTTCTTCTAAAGTTGGAGCTTCTGCATACGTACGAAGAACGGGTTCCGTTCCAGAAGGACGAATCATGACCCAACGTTTGTCGTCGAAGAAATACTTGAATCCATCGATGGTTTTCAAGTCAGCGACTTGGTATTTCCCGAAGGACGTGTAATTATTTGCTTTGCAATTCGCAATGATTTTTTGTTTTAAGTCCTCGGTGATGTGAAGGTCGTTGCGTTCAAATTTAAATGGACCAACGATTTCATATACTTCATCAATCAACTCATCAAGTGACTTACCGGATTTCGCCATGAATTCCCAGATGATTAATCCCATCCAGATTCCATCGCGCTCTGGAATGTGTCCTTTCACGGCAATTCCTCCGGATTCTTCTCCACCGATGAGGACGTCGTCCTTTACCATGATGGTTGCGATTTCCTTAAATCCAATTTTTGTGGTTTGAATTTCGAGTCCATAATGCGCGCACAATTTCTCTACGCGAGGAGTCACACTGAATGCGATAACTACCTTTCCAGTCATTTGTTTGTATTTCACCATGTAGTGAATCAACAAGAGGATGATGTGGTGAGAATCGATGAATTCACCTTTTCCATTATACAGTCCAATGCGATCGGCATCACCGTCTGTCGCTAAAGCGCAGGATATAGTTCCATCTAGTTTGATGAACGCAGCCAATTCCTGTAAGTTTTTCGCAATCGGTTCAGGAGCTTGTCCGTGGAAAGATGGATTGTAATCGCAATGCAATAAGTGAGTCTTTGGAAGGATTAATGGCATCACGCGTTGCCCGGCTCCGTACATGGCATCGTACACGAGGTTCAATCCAGAATTTGAAATCGCATCGAGGTCAAAGTTCTTTTTCACGTGATCCACGTAGCGTGTTTCGATGTCTACGATTTCGATTTTTCCAGCTTCAATCGCTGCATCAATGTTTACGGATTTGTAATCGATGTTACATACATCTGGAATGATGTCCTCCACTTCTTGAACTTTTTCTGGTTCTAATGGTCCACCAAAGAATGCTTTCAACTTGAATCCGTTGTATGATGGTGGATTATGACTTGCTGTCAAGATGATTCCGACTTCGCATTCAAATTGAAATGCTGCTAAGGAAATCATCGGAGTGGAAACGAATCCAGGTGACATGCGCACTGGAATTCCTTGAGAAACGAGTACTTTCACGGCTGTTTCCATGAATAATTCACCTGCGAAACGACAATCGTGTCCAACAATGACACTTGGATTTGCATAGGTTTTCTTCAACCAAATTCCCGTAGCTTCCGTTACGCGAGCCACATTCTCAACGGTAAAGTCATCAGCAATGATTGCTCTCCATCCGTCTGTTCCAAATTTTATTTTCTGTACCAAAGTCTACTATTTTTTGGCCAAATATAGTGGATTTGGTGCTAAACGTGAGCGTTCTCAAAAGGATAATTGAGTGTTCTCCTATTTTTTGAAGTTTTGAATCGTTTTTTCGATGATTTGAACACATTCCATCAGTTGATTTTCTGTAATCACCAAAGGTGGAGCAAAGCGAATGATGTTTCCATGTGTTGGTTTTGCGAGTAGTCCATTTTCTTTCAATGCCACGCAAAGGTTCCATGCGGTTTGACTATCTGGAGAATCGTTTACCACGATGGCGTTCAACAATCCTTTTCCACGTACTTGAAGAATGAGTTCGTTCGTTTCGATGATGCGGTTCATTTCTTTTCGGAATAGTTCACCTAAACGTCGGGCGTTTTGAATCAATTGTTCTTCGTAAACGACTTCTAACGCTGCAACTGCAACTTTTGCTGCGATTGGATTTCCGCCAAAGGTTGAACCGTGTTGTCCAGGTTTGATGACCATCATGATTTCGTCATCCGCAAGTACCGCAGAAACGGGATAAACACCTCCGGAGAGTGCTTTTCCTAAAATGAGGATATCTGGACGATTGTATGTTGCTGTTTGACGCTCACATTTGTGTTCGCAGGTACAGTTTCCACAGGTCGCTAATAAGCTTCCGGTACGGGCGATGCCTGTTTGTACTTCATCCGCGATAAATAACACGCCATTTTCAAGGCAAAGTCGTTTGGCTTCGGATAAATAATTTTCCGCAGGTGTGTACACTCCAGCTTCTCCTTGAATCGGTTCTACTAAGAATCCAGCAACATTTTTTCCTTTTAACGCTGCTTCAAGCGCAGGAATATCATCGTATGGAATGGATACGAATCCAGCAGGGAAGGGTCCGAAATTCTGAAAGGAATCTGGATCGCTAGAAAACGAAACGATGGTGGTGGTGCGTCCGTGGAAATTCCCATCACACACAACAATTACCGCCTGATTTTCTTCAATTCCTTTTTTCTCGTAGGCCCATTTACGGCATAATTTAATTGCTGTTTCCACCGCCTCAGCACCTGTGTTCATCGGTAATACCTTATCGAATCCAAAGGTTTCCGTCACAAATTTCTCGTAATGTCCCAGTGTGTCGTTGAAAAATGCACGCGAAGTCAGGGCTAATGTTTGCGCTTGGTCGATCAATGCTTTAGTTATTTTCGGGTGGCAATGTCCTTGGTTCACAGCAGAATAAGCGGATAAAAAATCGTAGTATTTTTTCCCTTCAACATCCCAAACGAACACGCCTTCACCTTTGGCTAATACAACAGGTAGTGGATGGTAATTGTGTGCTCCGTATTGATCTTCTAACGCGATGTATTGGTTTGCTTGACTCATGATTGATAGGGTAATGTGAATGTAAAATAACGGGGCAAAGATATACAAACGAAATGTGAAAATAAATTAACAATAAATTTAAAATTCATCTACATTTTATATAGTACATTTGTCCCGTGAAGATGATCCGTCGTTTAAGTTTGATTTGCTGTGCTATAGGTGTATTCATTAACGTAGCACTTGGAGGAACCTTAGTTTCGAGCAAACCTACTTCGGCTAATATAGAATCAAAAGGCGAGCAGACCTCTTTTCAAAAAGCAGTAAATCACATCAATTTAAACGCTACAGAATTCGAGGAAGATTTTGAATTGGACGGTGATGATGAGGTACATTTTACCCATCAACCATCGCTTTCAATCGAATCCATAGAATATTACTTTCAACTCTTTTCTCCTGAATGTCAGGCATTAAATGAGAATGCATACATTGACTTTCTGTCAGTACGAAAAGCACCATTTTTCATCATTTATGAAAACTTTAGAATATAGAAAAGTTCATCGTATTGGCTTAAAAATCAATTGTATAACAAATTCTATTTTCTATGAATCACCCATTTCAACTTGAGAAAGTTGTCGAAGAATTAAAACATTTTTTACCTTCCCAAGCTCCTTTAAAGGACTTTATTCACCACAACACCTTACATGCTTTTCAGCATGATTCCTTTCATCTTGGATTGAAAAAATCCAACGAAATGTTTGGCTATAAGACCTATTTGCAGTTAAGTGAGTACCGTGAATTGTACGAAAAAGGTAAAATTAAAGATGTGGTACTTGATCGCTTCATTCCAAAAGAAGATCAAGCATTGTGGAAGGAGCGATTATTTTCGAAAGAATTTAACGAGCAAGTAAATCCACGGATCGGAATGCTTCGTACCAATTGGAAAGCGAAGTACAAAATGGATTTGGATAATTTTACCCATTCAACGCTTTTTAGAATAACCAG
Source organism: uncultured Flavobacteriales bacterium (assembly GCA_903860985.1). Taxonomy (GTDB): domain Bacteria; phylum Bacteroidota; class Bacteroidia; order Flavobacteriales_D; family Crocinitomicaceae; genus UBA952. The sequence goes on along the minus strand of CAIOSO010000052.1, from coordinate 12,529 downwards.
TAGTTATTTAGATCAAGGAATTTCCGTTTGGAATTTCCCGATTAAGGATTTAGGTTTTTTGGATGCCATGCGACATTTAGAGTCGAACGGAAGTATCAGTTTCTTCAAAACAAAACGAGCAAAAGAACTGATGTCAAATAAGGAACTGCGATTAGAAGATTGCTTGCAGATTTTAGTCGGTTCGGTGGACTTCTATGAGCGATACTTATTCGATCAGCAATTTGCACATCCAGGGTATTCTGGAATGGTAGCTGTTTTGTCTGGAAACTCAGGTGCGTTAATCGATGAAAGAAACATAGATCTAGTTGAATGGATGACATTTGAATGCCTCTTGGAAATAGATGCGTTAGATGCTTATTTTGGTGAAGTATGGACCCCAATTGGATTAAAGTTGGACATTGAAATCACAGATTTATTCGAACCAATTGTGATGGATGAATTGTCCGAAGTGAGGCGTATTTGGCAAGAGGCCTATGAGTGGACCTATTACAATGAGGTTCTTAATGGCTTAAAAGAAAAATCCATCATAGAGGAAAAAAGTCCGGAATTGCAAGCTGTTTTCTGTATTGATGACCGTGAATGTTCCATTCGTAGATACATTGAAGAAGGACACCCAGGTGTCCAAACCTTCGGAACGGCTGGATTCTTCGGGGTGGAGTTTTATTTCCAACCATTTGGCTCAACTTTTAGAACAAAGGTTTGTCCAGCGCCAGTAACACCGAAGTTTTTAATCAAAGAAATCGCGAATGATGCGAAGTCCGACAAAGAATATCATTTTGACACTCGTTCTTATGGTTTGGTCTTTGGTTGGATTCTAACGCATACCTTGGGATTTTGGTCCGCACTAAAATTAGCCTTTGCTATTTTTAAACCATCTATGAATACGGTAGCAGTATCGTCCAATGGTCATATGCATCCAAATTCAACGCTCGTGATTGAAAATCAAAGTGGAGAAATGACAAGCGATGGATTACAAGTTGGATTTAACTTAGATGAAATGACCGACAGAATTCAAGCATTGTTAATGAGCATTGGTTTAAACCAAGAATTTGCCCCATTGGTATATGTGATTGGACACGGCTCAAGTAGTTCGAATAATACACATTACGCGGGTTACGACTGTGGAGCATGTTCGGGACGTCCAGGATCAGTGAATGCACGTGTGATTAGTCATATTGGAAATCATCCAATCGTCCGTCAAAAGTTAAAGGAACGAGGAATAAACATCCCGGAATCAACTCAATTTATTCCGGTATTACACGATACAAGTCGTGATGAGTTTATGTATTATGATTTATCAGTGCTTCATGAGCAGAATGCACGAAAACATCAAGTAAATACAGGCTTATTTGATCAAGCATTGGACTTCAATGCCACAGAGAGATCGAGAAGATTTGTGGTAATGAACTCCAAAAAAGCAGTGAAAAAAGTTCATGAAAAAGTAAAATTACGTTCAGTGTCTCTATTTGAACCGAGACCGGAATTGAATCACGCAACAAATACCTTATGTATTGTGGGAAGACGTTCGTTCTCTAGAGGATTATTCCTAGACCGACGTTCTTTTTTAAATTCATTTGATTATGAGGTTGATCCAGAAGGAAAATACCTTTTGGGAATTCTAAATGCGGTAGCACCGGTTTGTGGTGGAATTAATTTAGAGTATTACTTCTCTCGGGTTGACAATCAGAAATTGGGCGCAGGAACGAAATTACCACACAATGTAATGGGGTTAATTGCTGTTGCAAATGGGATTGATGGTGATTACAGAACAGGACTCCCAAGTCAAATGATTGAAGTACATGATCCAATGAGGTTATTAGTCATTGTGGAACATTTTCCCGACGTGGTGTTGAAAACCATTCAAACGAATCCAGCAACTTATGAGTGGTTTTTAAATAGCTGGGTGAATTTGGTGGCATTCCATCCCGTTGAAAAACAGTTCTACCAATTCGCGAAAGGAGCATTTACTGCTTTCAATTTGCCTCAAGAGCAGCTCTCACATATCGATGATGCCATCAAGTTTGTAACGAACGAATCTGAGAATTTACCAATTGTTGAATTAACGCATTAAAGAGCTATGGAACTTACATTTAAATTCTTCATTCATTTTTTCATTCTGTTACCCTTGGTAAGCTTTACCTTAAGTTTATTTATTCCAAAAAAGAAGGAGAATGCACTTTCCGTTTTGGCTTACACGTCTGTTGGACTGCAGCTTTTAGTCAGTATATTCTTTACCTATCAATGGGCAAGTCAAGGTTTTCCAGAAATCAACTTGAAAGAATTCTCTGTTTATCAGAATGGAAATTATGACTTCTATTTAGATTTCTATTTTGACAAGTTAACCATGGTTTACTTGTTATTAGGATCTTCTTTGACGTTCTTAATTACCATCTACTCTCGGTATTATTTACACAGAGAGGAAGGATATAAACGATTTTTTAATACGATATTGTTCTTTTTCCTTGGGTTTATCCTCATCATATTTGCAGGGAACTTAGAAACAATGTTCATCGGATGGGAAGTATTGGGGATTTCTTCATTCTTGCTCATCGCCTTTTACCGCGACCGTTATTTACCTGTGAAAAATGCGATAAAGGTCTTCTCTGTTTACCGTATTGGAGATGTAGGAATCATTTTAGCGATGTGGTTATCTCACCATTTGTGGCATGAAAACATTTCCTTTGCGAAATTGCACAATGCCGATTTGGTACATGAGCACATCATGCAGAATTCCTTGGTTGGATTAGCCATTGCGTTTATGTTTTACATTTCCGCAGCAGCTAAATCGGCTCAATTGCCATTTTCTTCTTGGTTACCAAGGGCGATGGAAGGACCAACACCATCTAGTGCCATTTTCTACGGTTCACTTTCTGTGCATATCGGAGCGTTCTTAATGCTCAGAACAATTCACTTTTGGGAAAATCAAATTATTTTCAAGGTATTTTTAATATTCTCTGGACTATTAACGGCGGTGATTGCCACCTTCATTAGCCGTGTTCAAAGCTCGATTAAATCTCAAATTGCCTATGCATCCATTGCACAGATTGGTTTGATTTTTATTGAAATTGCTTTGGGCTGGGAAGTTTTTGCATTGGTTCACATTACTGGAAATGCATTTTTACGCACGTATCAGTTATTGATTTCTCCGTCTGTTGTCAGTTACAAGATACGCGAACAATTTTACCACTTCAAACGCAAAAAAGCGACCTTGGAGGATTCTTGGCCAAAACGCTTTGAATATGCGTTTTACATCTTGAATTTGAAGGAGTGGAACTTGGACAATTTAATGTATACAATCCTTTGGAATCCACTTAAAAAAATTGGACGTAATTGGCAAATATTAAATTTTAAGTTCGTTTTTTATTTCATAGGTTTTGTGATTTTTTCCGGATTAATATTAATTCAATTCAGGGATCAAATGCCGGCAATACTTCGTCATCAGTTGCCTTTTTTCTTTGCTTTTTCTGGATTTTTGATTGTGGTTAAAGCCTATACAGAAAAAGACAGTGTGCGAAAAAGTTTGACATTGATCATGCTTAATCACGTGGCGATTGCCATTGCGATTTCCTTCAATGAGCACTATGATTTCATGCATAATTTCTGGTACTTGAGTGGTATCGTAGTTAGTTGGTTCGTTGGATTAATGGTTATAAACTATTTGCGAAACCGCGAAGAGTGGATCAGCTTAGATCAATTTTATGGCCATGTATATGAGCATCCAAAAACGGCCATCATTTTCTTTATTTGTTGCCTCGGATTAGCAGGATTTCCTATCACGCCATCCTTTGTAGGAGAGGATTTAATTTTCTCACACATACACGAGGATCAAATTGGATTAGCCTTTTTTACTGCATTGAGTTTAGTGATAAATGGACTGGCAACAGTTCGGATTTATGCACGTGTGTTTTTAGGTCCACATATAAAAACCTATCACGAAGTAGCAAAACGCTCTTCTTAATATTATTTTTAACCTTTAAATAAACGATTATGAAAATGAACATGCCTAAAGATGGATGGCAAGGATTAAAAGAGAACTTCTCTGCAGATTCATTGTCTGGTTTACTTGTCTTTTTACTCGCACTTCCTTTAAGTTTAGGAATTGCGAAAGCGAGTGAATTCCCAGCGATTTTTGGACTTTTAACAGCCATGATTGGTGGTATTATTGTCAGCTTTATCGCTGGCTCACCTTTAACAATCAAAGGTCCAGCCGCTGGACTTATCGTTATTGTTGCAGGATCAGTTACGGAACTCGGTCACGGAAATGCAGAGTTGGGATGGCACCTTGCCTTGGGTGCAGTTGTGGTAGCAGGAGTCATTCAGGTACTTTTCGGTTTACTAAAGTTGGGTAAATTCAGCGATATTTTCCCATTGTCAGCCGTGCACGGAATGCTAGCGGCAATTGGAATCATCATTATGAGTAAACAAATCCATATTTTAGCGGGAATTTCACCTTTGACACCGGAAGGCAAATCCATGGTGGAACCACTTGAATTATTGGCATTATTGAAAACAACGATTCCAAATTTCTTTGTACACAAGGAGGTGGCTTTAATTGGATTGACTTCACTTGCAATCGTTTTCGGATGGCCAATGTTGAAAGTGAATTTTTTAAAGAAAATTCCTGCACCACTTATGGTACTGCTCGTATCTATTCCGATGGCGATGGCATTTGGATTGAAAAATACGGACGATTTCAAACCTTTATTAACTTTTGATAAAGGATTCTTTGATATTCTAGGAGTGAATGTAAGTTTTGAAGGGTTCCATCAAATGGGAACTTTCATCAAGTTTGTGATCATGTTTGCATTAGTTGGAAGTTTGGAAGCACTTTTAACCGTGAAAGCAATCGATATGATGGATCCGTTTAAACGAAAATCTAATTACAATAAAGATTTAATGGCGGTTGGATTTGGTAACATCATTGCAGGAATCTTTGGTGGATTACCCATGATCTCAGAAGTTGCTCGTTCTTCTGCGAACGTAAACAATGGTGGACGAACACGTTGGGCGAATTTCTTCCATGGAATCTTCATATTAATCTTCTTGATTTTTGCGGTATCCTTCAGTAATTTAATCCCAATGACCGCTTTAGCAGCCATGTTAATTGGAGTTGGATGGAAATTAGCTCATCCGAAGGAATTCGGACACATGTTTAAAATCGGTCCGGATCAATTGGTGGTTTTCTTGACAACAATTGCGGTGACGTTGGCGACGGACTTACTATTAGGTATTGCTGCTGGTATCGTTTTAAAAATCATCCTTCATTTATTCCGTGGTGTATCCTTGAAAAACATCGTTAAATCAGAATTTACCGTTGAAAACAATGTGATTCATGTGCATGGATCGATTGTTTTCTCCAACTTCTTGAAATTACAGGCAGCGATTCAAAATTTTGGATATACCGAACAAATTCACCTTGATGTAACCCGATGTAATTTCATCGATCACTCTTCAATTGAAGCATTGCATCACATGGAAGCAGACTTCAAAGCACAAGGTGGATTGTTGGATGTCATGGGATTGAATCATTTTGAAAATGTACATGGATCAACACATCATTTAGCTGCACGTAAAAAAAAATAAGATGAAAAAGATATTTTTTCAATTCATGATAATGGTAGGCATGGGAATGCCTACCTTACTTTCCGCACAGAAGATCATTAGTCCGCAAACTCATGGTTGGGCAATGTATGTCGGAACACACAAATTGACAGATAAATTCAGTTTGATGACGGAATATCAATGGCGACGTGCAGATGGATTCCATTCTTGGCAACAATCATTAATGCGTTTTGGATTGGAATACAACGTGAATCCGAATGTCTCGGTCATGGCTGGGTATGCATGGGTGAAAACATTCTCATATGGCGATCAACCGATCCTTCATGAGTTTGATGAAAACCGAATCTTCGAACAAGTCAATTTAAAAACGAAGATTGGCAATGTTGAAATACAACACCGTTACCGTTTGGAACAGCGATTCTTGGAACAATATGCAAAAGATGCTTCCAATAATATTGTCCAAGTTGATCCAGTTTTTCGTCAACGTGTACGTTACCGTGCTATGGCTTTGATTCCATTATCTCGTAAAGAAATGGCTGATAATACCTTATTCATGAATGTGAATGATGAGGTTTTCTTGGGCTTCGGTTCCGGAATTGGGAAAAACATCATGGATCAAAATCGATTCATTGCCGCTTTGGGTTGGCGTTTCGACAAGAATTTCAATGTTCAAGTGGGATACCTAAATCAGTTCGTTGTGAAAACGGACGGATTGAAAATGGAACGAAACAATACCCTGTGGATTTCTACAACCTATAATTTAGATTTCACTAAAAAATAAGCACTACTCTCCAAGCAAAGAATCAGCCGGTGCGTTCTACGTATCGGCTGATCTTTTTTACTATCTTTCCTCTTTTATTCTACATATGGAAAGAAGAGATTTTGTGAAGGCTTCCGCCTTAGCCGGAATCGGCGCATTGGTTTTGCCGAATTCATTATTTGCTGGTGACTTACCGACCAATCGAAAGGTTCGATTAGGTTTCATAGCTGTTGGTTACCGCGGACAATCCCATTTGGAAGAAATGATGAAAAGAGACGATGTGGAAATCATCGCACTCGCCGATCCAGAACCAAGAATGATGAAGGACGCATTGAGTTTAGTGCTCCGCGCTGGGAGAAAAGAACCAGCAGTTTATGGCAACGGAGACGAAGATTACAAAAACTTACTTCAGCGAGATGACATTGACGCTGTTTTCGTTTCTTCTCCTTGGGAATGGCACCTGAAACATGGGATTGATGCCATGAAAGCAGGGAAAATTGTAGGAATGGAAGTGTGTGGCGCCATGAAATTAAGCGATTGTTGGGAGTTTGTGAAAACCTACGAAGAAACTAAAACGCCGATCATGATGCTCGAAAATGTCTGCTACCGTCGCGATGTCATGGCCGTTTTGAATATGGTCAAACAAGGACTTTTTGGTGAGCTGGTTCACGGACAAGGTGGATACGAACACGATTTACGCGGAGTATTGTTTAACGATGGTCAATCGGCATACAATTCCGGCGTTGAATTTGGCGAAAAAGGATTCAGTGAAGCCAAATGGCGAACGAATCATTACGTGAATCGAAACGGCGAGTTGTATCCAACTCATGGACTAGGTCCAATCGCCACCATGTTCGATTTAAACCGTGGAAATCGCATGTTGCGTTTAACGTCGATGGCGAGTAAAGCACGCGGATTGAAAAAATACATCGAAGAACATCCGAAAGGTGGAAAGGATCATCCAAATGCAAAAATCGATTTCAAACAAGGTGACGTTGTCACCACGCAAATACAATGTGCGAACGGAGAAACGATTCTCTTAACACACGATACGAGTTTACAGCGTCCCTACAATTTAGGATTCCGTGTGCAAGGTACAGAAGGAATCTGGCAAGATTTCGGTTGGGGAGATGCGGAACAAGGACTCATCTATTTTGAAAAGCAAATGAGCCACACCCATAGATGGGACAATACAAAAACATGGTTAGAAGAACACGACCATCCACTTTGGAAGCGCTTTGCGAAGGAAGCAGAGAACTCCGGACACGGTGGAATGGACTTCTTCGTGGATAATGCGTTTATTGAATGCATCAAACAGAACATAGAATTCCCATTAGATGTTTATGACTTGGCTGCTTGGTATTCCATTACACCATTGAGCGAAAAGTCCATTAAGGAAAATGGACAACCACAAGATATTCCAGATTTCACCAAAGGAGCATGGAAAACACGTAAACCCGTTTTTGGACTAACAGATGAATTCTAGTCCAAGTTTGGTCATATTAGCTGGTGGATTAGGGTCTCGTTATAAGGGGTCCAAACAAATCGATCTCATCGGAGAACAAGATGCGTTTCTCTTGGAATTTGCCATATATGATGCTGTGGAAGCAGGATTTGGACAAGTTGTATTGATTGTCAATGAGAAAGTGCAAGAAGAAATGAAATCCAAATTGACACATTGGGAATCCCGCGTTAAGTTACAGTTTGTCTTGCAGTCATTAACTCCGGAACAACAGCAACAGATTCATCCAAATCGCAGTAAACCGTGGGGAACGGCTCAGGCCGTTTTGTGTGCAAAACCCTTTTTAAATGGTCCATTTGTTGTCATGAATGCGGATGATTACTATGGTCAAACCGTGATGAAAAGTGCCAGTTCTTTTTTCCAAAATGAACAGAAATCACACGGATTATTGTCTTATTCCTTGTCCGATACCCTCAGTGAACACGGTGGTGTTTCCCGAGGATTGTGCACCCTTGATGATCAAGGATTTTTGCAAAGTATTATGGAATGTCATGACATTTCTCGCAATGAAAATGGACTACAATGTCAAGAAGCATATTCCCTAACTGATAGCACGCCTGTTTCCATGAATCTTTGGTTTTTTCAATCAGAAATCCTCGAATATGCAGCCCGTTTTTTTACGTCGTTTTTTACATTTAATTGCCAGGAAATTAGCAGTGAATGTTATTTACCAACGATGGTACAATCGGGAATTGAAACACACGAATTTACGGTAAAGGTATTATCTAGTCATGAACAGTGGGCTGGACTCACATTTCCAGAGGATAAGGAATCAGTTGAGCAATATATCGGCTTGTTGACCGATAAAAAGTGCTACCCAAAATCCTTCCCACATGAATAGGCAATTGGAGCGATCGGTAGCAAATGATTTTTTGAAGTCCTTGGACACCAAAGTTCAGCGGATTAGTTTACTAAAAGGTGGACTCATTCATAAAACGTTTCTGGTAGAAGCAATGAACGATACGTTCTATGTCCTTCAAGGTGTGAACACTCATGTGTTCAGCAATCCAAACTTGGTGGTGATGAACCAACTGCGTATCGCACAGTTTTTAGCGAAAAAAGGATATCCGAAGTTCTGTTTAACGCTCGTTAAAAATGCGGATCAAAATTATTTACTACAAGATCACAAAGGACAAACGTGGCGCATGTTCCATGCCATTCATCCAAGCAAAAGTTTAGATGTCCTCACGAAACATGCGCAAGCATTCGAAGCAGCAAAGGCGCTGAGTGAATTTCATTCGTACTTGCTAGACTTCCCAAAAGATCAGTTGCACGAAAGTATCCCTGGCTTCCTAGATTTTAAGAAACGGCGGAAAGATTACCGACATTCCTTGAAAGTTGCCATTCCATATCGCCTCACGCAAGCGAATGATTTGATTCAGAAGCTAGTGGAGCACGAGGGAATTCTCAATAGGTATTTACAGCTTTTGCCGAAGTTACCGCTTAGAATCATCCATGCGGACCCTAAATTGAGTAATTTTTTATTTAACGAAAGCGGGGAGGATGTTTGTGCCATCATCGATTGGGACACCATTATGGTCGGAAGTATTTTGTATGACTTTGGAGACATGATTCGGTCGTTTTGTCAAGTGGGAACAGAAGATAGTCAACAAAAAAAAGCATTTAATCCACAGATATTGAGGGAGTTGCTAAATGGGTATTTTGAAGGAACGATGAATAATTACTTGAGTGATTTGGAACGGGAAAACATCCTGCTCGGTGCTAAAGCGGTGATGTATATACAAGGTTTACGCTTTCTAAGTGATTACCTCATTGGGGATCAATATTACTGGGTAGAGGACGAAAACCACAACCTTCGTCGAGCAAGAAATCAACTACAAATGCTAGAGGAAATTAGTTCTCTTGATTAAATCACCATTGGTAGGCTTTATCGCTCAACCATTTACCTTGCACGCGCAGTGTTTGTTCGATGAGGTCACGGACACAGGTTTTTCCACCATCAAAAGGACTTTGGTAATCGACAACACATTTTACATCGCTGACGGCATCTTGTGGACAAGCAGAAAGCCCAGCGACCTTTAATACAGGAATGTCAGGGATGTCATCTCCCATATAAGCGATTTCTTTGTCCGTCAAGTTAAATTCTACTTTGATTTCTTCGTAACAAATCAACTTGCTGTGAGCGCTCAAGTATACACGATTCATACCTAAACCGAGTAAAGTGTCACGTACTTCTATTGAATTCCCTCCTGTAATCGCAAAGATTTTATAGCCCATTTTCGCTGCATATTGAAGGGCATATGCGTCTTTCGAATTCAAGGTACGAACGATTTCATCCTTCAATAAATACACTTTCCCATCTGTAAATACACCATCTACATCGAAAATAAAGGTGTTGATGTGATTCAAGGCATGTTTGTAGCTAGTCATGTTTGTTATGGGTATTTTGAATGCTTCGAGAAAGCACTTCGTAGATGTTTAATTCTTCATCTTTCAATAGTCCTTGATGTGTGTTCAAGGTGGATTGATCGTTTCGTTTTGCGGGACCCGTTTGGGCATCAAAAGCGGATAAGTCACCAATTTTGGCAATGGTCTCTTCTAAAAGCGGCTTTAACAGCTCCCAGTTTAATCCGTTTTGAAGCAATTGTTCTTGTGCTTTATGAATCAAATGATTGACAAAGTTATTCACGAAAACGGCTGCTAAATGGTATTTTTGTCTGTCTGGGGATGAGCAATATTCAAATGTGAGTCCGGTAATTGAACAAAGTTTTTCCATCATATTACGCATTCCTTCAGAATTCGATTCGAGCAAAATGGGAATTTCATCCACCGTCAAATGTCGGTTTTCCGTGAAGGTTTGTAATGGATAAAATACGCCAGAATGAGCGCGGGTTAAATCTGCTAAATCGACAGCTCCGGCAGTATACGCGATGAATTTGTCTTCACTTAAGGAAGCACACAATGTTCGAACAGAGGCATCATTGGTAGCAATGATGATGAGCTCCGCATCTAATTCGTTTGGATCTTCGATGAAGGGACAATCCAAATGAGAGGCAAGCTTCGATCCACTGTTTTTGTTCCTGCTCGAAATTCCGGTAATGTCAATTCCTTTGAAGTGAAAAATAAGTGCAAGTTCAGTAGCTACTCTTCCCGAGCCAATAAACGCAACACGCATCTTTCTTTCGTTCGTCATTACTTACCGTGACATTGCTTATATTTCTTCCCACTTCCACACGGACACGCATCATTTCTATTCACCTTTGGTTCGGCAATAATCGGTTGGCGTTTTTCCGGTTGAGGCATGGAATTCGCAATCGCTTGATCGTAACCCTGTCTTCCTTCGAAAGAAGGTGTTGGAGTAGATGAAACGGATTGATTTGTTTGCGCTTGTTGGTAATTATTTTGACGTGCTTCCTGATTGGTACCTTGAACGGATTGTTCTACTGGAATATCCAATTTCATTAACAATTCGACAGCTTCCTCGTTTAAGCGATTCAACATCGTGCGGAACAATTCGTACGATTCTAATTTATACACAACAAGCGGGTCTTTTTGCTCATAGGAAGCATTTCTTACGGCTGAACGCAATTCATCCATTTCACGTAAATGTTCTTTCCATTCGTCATCGATTTTGGATAAGATGACGTTTTTCTCAAATGCTTTAGAAATGTTTTTCCCTTCAGATTTGTAGGCTTCTTCGATGTTGACAATTAACTGCAACTCACGACGACCATCTGTTAACGGGAAGACCATGTCCTTGTATTTATCGGATAGGTTTTCGTGAACATGTTTAATCTGTGGCAAGGCACGAGCAGCAATTTTTTCGCATTTACGCGTGTACGATGCGCTCATCGAGTCGTAGATTTTATCCGTTAAATCCGCACGACTGATGTTGGAAAATTCTTCCACGCTTACCGGTGATTCAATTCCAATGATGCGCAATAATTCCATTTCAAATTCATGAAATTCTGATCCGCCGTATTGTTGAACGGTCGTTTCACAAAGTTCAAAGAACATATTGTCAATATCAATATCCAAACGATCGCCAAACAATGCGTTTTTACGTTTTTTGTAAATCGCTTTACGTTGAGCGTTCATCACGTCATCGTACTCCAATAAGTTTTTACGTACTCCAAAGTTGTTTTCTTCTACTTTTTTCTGTGCACGTTCAATCGATTTAGAGACCATACCAGCAGAAATCACTTCTCCTTCTTTCAGTCCCATACGGTCCATCAGTTTCGCAATGCGTTCCGAACCAAATTTACGCATCAAGTCGTCTTCTAATGAGACAAAGAAACGAGACGAACCTGGATCTCCTTGTCGTCCGGCACGACCTCTTAACTGACGGTCAACACGACGAGAATCGTGACGCTCCGTACCAATAATCGCTAATCCACCAGCTTCTTTCACGCCTTCCCCTAACTTGATATCGGTTCCACGTCCCGCCATGTTTGTTGCAATCGTTACTGCGCCAGCCAATCCAGCATTTGCAACAATTTCTGCTTCCTTTTGGTGGTATTTGGCATTCAATACTTGGTGTTGAATTTTCTTCATTTGGAGCATTCTGGATAACAATTCAGAAATTTCCACGGTGGTAGTACCTACAAGAACCGGACGTCCGGCTGCCACTAATTCCTCCACCTCTAAAATGACGGCGTTGTATTTTTCGCGAGCAGATTTATACACGAAATCGTCTTGGTCTTGACGTGTTACCGCCCTGTTTG
>CAIOSO010000051.1 GCA_903860985.1 uncultured Flavobacteriales bacterium | reverse complement strand
CCTTTCGGACAATCCATGTATTGCTCGAGAATCGCATAGGAAAGCACCTCGCGAATCATGGATGGATCTTTGTAGCCATTCTGCAATTTAATATCGGTATATCCCTGGTAATCTTGATTTCCCTTAATGTGATCGAGTTCGATGTGTAAAGGATTCTTTTGATTCGTAGGACTGTAAGAACTATTCCCCTTGTATTTCACACCACAACTATCAAAGGAAACGCCATTGATTCGAACAGAATCCGCGATGATATATGCTTCGGAAGCAACTGCAGCGTCAAGTTGTGCATCCCAATTCGAAAAACTAAAAAACACCTCAATGGTTTGAATGGTGGCACGATCATAGAAGTTTTGAACCTGTGAAAAGGTAACAAAGCACGAAAAAAGGGAGAGAAATAAAAGGCTGTTTTTCATAAATAACGTTTGCGTTTATTGCTTTGATGACACTTAATGGTATTAATTGCGCAAATTTTAAGCAATATTAAGTTAAAGTTAAGCATTTTTTGACGACTAGTCTTGAATGGAAGCTTAGGCATAGTTATTGACAAGACCTTGGTTATTTCTTCAACAAATAAACAACTTGGCTAAACGAGATATATTTAAATTTGAAACTGACAATTTATACTATGAAAAAAATCATCACCCCATTATTTCTAGCCGGACTCCTATTTCAAGGATGTGCGCAATCAAATGAATCAACAAAACAAGCGAAGGTTATTCAACCAAAAACGGAAATCAGTTTTGAATTGGCTGATTTCTTGAAAGATAATTCTGCATTAGACAAAGAAGTTGAACGCGTTTTTAAACAAATGGATGACACTGCTATTGTTGCACAATTAATCATGCCAGCTGTAGGGCGCTTGGGACAAACGAAAGCAACCATTGATCAACACATCAAAGACCGAGTGATTGGTGGTGTATTGATGTTGAACGGCACCAAAGAAGAATTTAGTTCATGGATCAAAGATTTTGAGTCCAACAATGCGAAATTCGGCAATCTTCCCTTTTTATATAGCGCAGATGCAGAACCGAGTTTAGTGAACCGTAAAATTTCCGGTTCAACCATCGTTAAAAAAGCAAACGAATTAAAGAACGTAGATGAAGTAATTGCTTGTGCAAAAACCATTTCTGGTGATTTGAATGCAATTGGAATCAACTATAACTTTTCTCCAGTTGTAGATATGTCACCAAACACAACGGTTGGATTTAGAAGTTTTGGTGCTGTTCCAGCGAATATCATTCCTTGGTCAGATGCCTTCATTCAAGAAACGCAACGCAACAACATCATCGCTACAGCAAAACATTTCCCAGGACACGGACTTGTGACTGGAGATACCCACAAAGCGCTACAAGTAATCGATGGAGAGATGAAAGAAATCGGAAATTACCCAACCTTAATTGCAAATGGTGTTTTATCGATAATGGTAGCGCACATAGCGGTTCAGAACAATGCGAAATACGACACAAAAGGATTGCCATCGACTTGTTCAGAGAAAATTGTTACGGAGTTACTGAAAGACAGTCTTGGATTCAAAGGACTCATCGTTACGGACGCCATGAACATGGGAGGTGTCGTGAATGTCCCACAGGCTGCGTATAAAGCAATCAATGCGGGATGTGACATCGTGTTAATGCCATTGGATGCAAAGAAAGCGCATCAAGAGATTTTGACTGCTTACCGAACGAACAAAGAATTCAAAAAGAAAGTGGATGAAGCTGCGAAAAAAGTAATTCGCATGAAAATTGCCATGGGATTGTTAAAGGTGAATTAACCTAAATACAAATCGATTAATCCTTCAGGAGCTTTTACATAAAGCTCCTTTTTTTTGCGCTGAACTTTTTGAACAAGTCCATCAAAAATTGGAAGCAATACCTCTACTCCATTTTTGTTTAATTGCAATAATGGATTGGCCGCCATGTCAATCACATTTTCAACGATCCCAACATCACCATGAACTTCATCAATTACGGTGTAACCAATGATTTCATGATCATAGAATGATGTTTGATCTAATTCTTGCAAAAATGCTTCTGGAAGATAAACGGGCTTTTTTAAAATGTGTTGTGCATCTTGTTCACTGTCGACTCCTTGAAACTTAACTGCAACGAAGCCTTTGGTTTTGATTTTGATGTTCTGAACGAAAAACGGAACGAGTCCACCATCTATTTCAACGAAAACTGCATCCAGTGTTGCGTAATCTGCCGGATTAGAAACGTCTAAAAACAACGAAACTTCACCTTTAAATCCGTGAAGTTTCGCTATTATTCCTAAATAAAAACAATCTTTTTTATGCATAAAGCTTATTCAGCTGCTGCCTCTTCCGTTGACTCAGGAGTTGTTTCTTCCGCTGCTGGTACTTCTTGAGCTACTGGAGCCTCATCCACAACTGCTGCTTCTTCTTCAACTGGTGCTTCTTCCACAACCGCTGCTTCTTCAGCTACTGCTACTTCTTCTGCTACTGGAGCTTCTTCCACAACCGCTGCTTCTTCAGCTACTGCTACTTCTTCTACTACTGGAGCTTCTTCAGCTACTGCTTCCGTTGTTTCTTCAACAGCTTCTTCCGCTGCTGCTTCAACAGCTATTTCTTCAGCTTCCTCTACAATTGGAGCATTTTTCGCAGCAACTTGTGCAGCTTTCGCTTCTTTTGCTGCTTCTTCAGCTTGTTGACGTGCAACTTTTTCACTTGCTGCATTTTTCGCCAATCCTTCCACTTTGTTTTGAACTTTTGAATCTTTATTCGCCAACCATTGTGCAAATTTCTCTTCTACTTGCTCTACTGTTAATGCGCCTTTTTTAACTCCATTTAAAAGGTGGTTTTTGTACAAAACTCCTTTGTAAGATAAAATTGCACGAGCCGTATCCGACATTTCAGCGCCTGTTTGAACCCAACTTAAAGTTGCCTCGAAATTGATGTCAATTACCGCCGGATTTGCAGTTGGATTATACGTTCCTAATTTTTCGATGAATCTACCATCTCTTTTTGCACGACTATCTGCAGCAACCAAATGAAAAAATGGTTTGCCTTTTTTACCGTGTCTTTGTAATCTGATTCTTGTTGCCATAATTTTTACAGTTTGAGGTACGAAACCTACGTTTATAAATGAATTTGAAGGTGCAAAGATACAAAGGTTTTTTGAATTTTGACACTTCTAAAGAAAGAATCTATTTTCCCTTGGCTTTTATCACAATGATCACGGTATAAAACATGATTTTAAGATCCAATGCTAGACTTCTGTTTTTTAAATAAATCAAGTCAAATTTCATGCGCTGTAGCATTTGTTCCACATTCTCTGCGTAGCCATATTTCACTTGACCCCAAGAGGTTATTCCTGGTCTTACCTTCGTTAAATGAATGTATTGCGGCTCCACTTGAACAATTTGATCAATGTAAAATTGTCTTTCGGGGCGAGGTCCAACCAGCGACATTTGTCCAAGTAAAACATTCACGAATTGCGGAAATTCATCCAGCCTCGTTTTACGCATGAAGCGACCAATGGGTGTGATTCGCGGATCTCCCTCGGATGATAATTGCGGACCTTGTTCTTCCGAGTTGATGTACATCGTTCGAAATTTTATAATACTAAAAATCTTTCCGTTGATTCCCACGCGTTCTTGCAAAAAGAAGATTGGACCCGGGGAAGAAAGTTTAACGGCCAATGCAGAAAATAGATAAAAAGGAATCAAACAGATAACTGCCAATAAGGAAATAACAACGTCTATTAATCGTTTTACCTGTTGTTGTCCAAATGGCATGGCATCTGGTATGATTTCAATTAATAAAGCACCGTAAATATTGGTCATTTCAACAGAACCAGAAAGAATCGCATACATATCCGGAAGCAACTTCATGCGAATTCTTCCATTATCCACGCGTGAAATGATATCTTTCAATCGATTATGATCCGAACTTTCCACCGCCAATATAACTTCTTCCGCGTCGTGTCGACTCATGATTTCCTCTAAATTATTGGCATGACCGAGGTATGGAACAACTCCGTCAAGCAAGGTATCCTTGCCATTGACATTCACATAACCAATGAAAAAATTAGTATTTTGTTGCTGTTGAATGAGCTCGTTGTATATGTCAACGGCCTTTTCATTTCCTCCAATGATAATTGTTTTAAATCCATGTCCATTTGATCTTATAAATCGAATTAACAAGGTGTTAAACATCATCCTTGGAATCAATACGATGAAAAAATGAAGTCCGAATAAAAAGAAAATAGATCGGTAAAAATATTGATAGCTCTTCACGTCATCGTCAATCAATAAGGTAAAGAATAAAATGATGGTTCCTAAAAACGAAGCGACCATTGTTAAATTGACCATTTTCAAACGGAACATTCTACGAATGTCATGGTAGGTGCCTTGAATATAGTATATGGAAATCCAGAAAACAGGAACGAGTGTAAGTCCTAAATAAAACTTTGAATCCGGAATAAATACTTGTTCTTCTATTTGGGTTTTACGAAGATAGAAAAACACTCCCCATGCTAATGCCGCGAAAAGATAATCGATAATCACTAAGCAGGAAGCCCAAAAACGATCTTTCATATTATCTATAAATAATTTTAATGTTATCTATACATATAAACGTTTCTGCTTGCCCTTCTTCCAAGTTTGCTTTAAATGTCTGAATAAAATTGGAACCATTTGCGGAATTGCCGATTAATTCGGTCAGCTCTATGTACATCTTCTTCCACTTTATGGTATTTAATGCTTGTAAATTGAATCCAGCATTGTCCTGGTAGAAACTCCCATTCGTATTCAAGGCTAAGAATCCTTGAACAAAGCGGTTGGTATTATAATAATCCACTTCCATGAAACAAGGCTTGTTTTTAGCAATCGCTAATTGTTCCGTCGTATTTGCCACCCAAATCGAGTCCGCAGCGTTTAATACCACTTTGCCATAATTAAAGCCATTAAACATGTTTAAATTATCACTAGAAACAAATAGACTTGCCACACTTGTATTGGGGTCCTCTTGTAATTTGATGGATGCGTCCTCAAAATCCTCAATCCAAAAATTAGCGTTATACACATAACTTGTTTTGGGATTGATCGTTAAGGTTTGATCTTTGATTAATTGAGCATTAATCTCATACACATTCATAAAGGGATAGATCTTTTTATCCGATGAAATCCCATTGTTTCGAATTGCCGGATAAATTTTTATATTAACATTCCCATCCTTTAATATGGGTAGTTTAAAAGGTGTTTGAAAACATCCTACCATTTGATCGTCCACATATAACCAAACATCTCTAAAATCTTGTGACAATTGTCCTTCAGCGCCAGATAAGGCAGGATTTGACTCAAGTATGAATGCATTCACTTCAATCCACGATGGATTCGGATTATTCTTAATACACGACGTCAGCATGCCAAGAAATACAACGTACAATAAAACTCTCATCATTTCGTTAACGCGTTTTTTTGGTTTTTATTGTAAAAAATGATTGGACTCGTTGATTTGCTCTGAAATAAGTTCTGCTATTTGCAATGCACGGTGGGCATCGGTTAGACTTACCTGTGGAATTTTTGATGTACGAATGGCATCAGCGAAAGCAGTAAGTTCCGATTGAATCGCATTGGTGTCTTCGACAGGAATAACGGAACGAACAACTGATTGCTGACCTTCCGAATCAATTAGCAAGACATTTCTTACCGCTTCTTTTTTCAAAAAATCAATGGTTAATTGAGCATCTTTCATATAAAAAGTCGTCTTGCGTTCTTTGTGCTGCGAAACGCGCGAAGCGCTTAAACTCGCCACACACCCATTTTCAAATTCTAGTCGAACGGAAGCCATGTCAATCGAATCACTCAAGACCTTCATCCCAAAGGAAGCAATTTTCTTAATATTCGAATTTGCCAAAATTAACGCAATATCGATGTCATGAATCATTAAATCATAAACCACAGAAACATCAGTTCCCCTTTTTTGAAAAGGTGCGGATCGCTGTGTTTCCAAAAACAAAGGCTTATCAATAAAGGGCTTCGAAGCAAGCAACGCTGGGTTAAATCGTTCGACATGTCCTACCTGAACAACCATTCCCGCCTCTTGCGCATAGCGTAATAATTTTTTGGATTCTTCGATGTTTAAACAAACAGGTTTTTCAATAAAGACATGTTTGCCACTTTTCAAGGCTTGAATAGCAATTGAAAAATGTGTATGCGTGGGACTTGAAACAAGGATAGCATCCACGTGAGCTAGAAGTGTGTCTAATTGATCAAACGCTTTTAGGTTAAAATCACGTTCCACTTCTGACGAGATGCCTGCATCGGTATCGTAAAAACCCTGAACGCTAAAATCAGTTGTTAACTCAAGTAAGTTTTGCAAATGAATTTTACCCAGATGACCGGTACCCACTACGCCAATTTTCAACATAACTCAAACGAATAGATTAAAAAAAAGCCATTAATCGAAAGACTAATGGCTTTAAGCTGACATCAATTAATTTTATTTTTTTACAGAATCAACAACCGCTTTAAAAGCTTCTGGGTGGTTCATTGCTAAATCAGCAAGTACTTTGCGATTTAATTCAATTCCACTTTTGTGCACTGCTCCCATAAATTGAGAATAACTCAAACCATGAAGACGTGCGCCTGCATTGATACGTGTAATCCACAATGAACGGAAATTTCTTTTCTTTTGTTTACGACCTGAATAGGCATAAAGCATACCTTTTTCAATGGCATTTTTTGCTACGGTCCAAACATTTTTTCTTCTTCCAAAGTAACCTTTGGCTAGTTTCATCAAGTTTTTTCTTCTTGCTCTTGACGCAACGTGATTTACTGATCTTGGCATAATTTTTTACGTTTTTTTGATAAAGAGTGCCTCTAGTTAGAAGTCTTAGTTACTCGTTACCGGGTTAAACAATTTACAAACCAACTAAGGACTATTACATGCACAATTGCAACTTCACATTCGACAGATCGGCACTATGTACCAAACCTGGGTGTGTCAAGTTACGCTTGCGTTTCTTAGCCTTCTTAGTTAAAATGTGGCTTTTAAAAGCGTGTTTACGCTTGATTTTTCCACTTCCAGTGATGGTGAATCTCTTCTTTGCACTGGACTTTGTTTTCATTTTAGGCATTACTACTTTTTTTTTAAAAGTTAAACATCTATATCAGCTTCTTTATTTCTTTTTCGAGTTGATCATTAAGATCATCTTTTTTCCTTCTAATTTTGGCAGCTGTTCAATAATACCAAAATCAGCAAGTTCTTGTGCAAATTTTAAAAGAAGAATTTCCCCACGGTCTTTAAATACAATGGTTCTTCCTCTAAAAAATACATATGCCTTCACCTTACTACCCTCTTCCAAAAACTTTTTAGCGTGAGCTAATTTGAATTGGAAATCATGGTCATCTGTATTCGGTCCAAAACGAATCTCCTTTACGACGATTTTGCTTTGTTTTGCTTTTAATTCTTTTTGTTTTCGCTTCTGATTGTAAAGGAACTTTTTATAGTCCATGATTTTACAAACAGGTGGTTTAGCATTTGGAGAAATCTCCACTAAATCTAGCTCTTGTTCTTCCGCTAAGGATATTCCCTTTGAAACGGACATTACTTGAGGCTCTTCACCTTCAATTACTAAACGAATTTCAGCAGCAACAATTTTATCGTTAATTCTATGTTGTGCTTCAACTTCTCTTTTTACAAACGGTCTCGAATTTCTTCTCATTCAATAATTTAAATACTTATGACAATTCCGCGGCGATTGCTTCTTGCACCATTGCAACAAACGCCTCTTGGGTAACTGAACCGTGATCGCCAAAAGCTCTTTGCCTTACTGATACTAGGTTTGACTCAAACTCTTTGTCTCCGACAATTAGCATAAATGGCACTTTTGCCAACTCAGCATCACGTATCTTCTTACCAATTTTTTCATTTCGGTCGTCAACAAGTCCGCGAATATCGTAATTATTTAGGAATTCTAAAACTTTTTCTGCGTACTCGTTATATTTATCTGAAATTGGGAGGACAATAAACTGCTCTGTTGACAGCCAAAGTGGGAAGTCTCCAGCACAATGTTCCAACAATACAGCAACGAAACGTTCCATTGATCCAAATGGAGCTCGGTGTATCATTACAGGACGATGTTTTTGATTGTCAGCGCCAACATATTCCAATTCAAAACGTTCCGGTAAATTGTAATCTACTTGAATCGTGCCAAGTTGCCACTCACGACCAAGCGCATCTTGAACCATGAAATCCAATTTTGGTCCATAAAACGCTGCTTCACCATATGCTACGACCGTATTTAGTTCTTTTTCCGCCGCTGCTTCAATTATAGCTTGTTCTGCTTTTACCCAATTCTCTTCTGAACCAATGTATTTTTCACGATTCACTTGATCTCTTAAAGAAATCTGTGCCTTGAAATTATGAAAATTTAACGTTTTCAATACATAAAGAACGATATCAATGACATTTTTAAACTCATCTTTCACTTGTTCCTGAGTACAGAAAATGTGTGCGTCATCTTGCGTAAATCCACGCACCCTTGTCAGACCGTGTAACTCACCCGATTGTTCATAACGATAAACTGTTCCAAACTCTGCAAAACGTGCAGGTAAGTCCTTGTAAGACCTCGGCTTCGCTCTGAAAATCTCACAGTGATGCGGGCAATTCATTGGTTTCAAATAGAATTCCTCATTTGGATCTGGTGTGCGAATCGGTTGAAACGAATCGGCACCATACTTTTCGTAATGTCCAGAAGTGACATACAATTCTTTATTTCCAATATGCGGTGTGATTACCTGCTGATAACCTGCTTTTTTCTGTGCTTTTTTCAAGAAATTTTCCAATCGTTCTCTCAACGCAGCTCCTTTCGGCAACCACATTGGAAGACCTTGTCCAACTTTCTGAGAAAACGTAAATAACTCTAATTCTTTCCCTAATTTTCGGTGATCACGTCTTTTCGCTTCCTCCAAACGTTCCAAATGCTCCGTTAATTCGGATTGTTTCGGGAAGGTCACGCCATAAATACGTGTTAACTGTTTGTTTTTTTCATCCCCTCTCCAATAGGCTCCAGCAATCGAAGTTAACTTCACTGCTTTAATGAATCCAGTATCTGGAATGTGTGGTCCACGACATAAATCAGTGAAATTACCTTGGGTATAGAATGTAATGGTGCCATCCTCTAATTCAGAAAGCAATTCCAATTTATATGGATCTTGCTTCTCCGTGAAGTACGCAATTGCGTCGGCTTTTGAAATTTCTTGACGAATAAATGGATTCTTAGCTTTCGCTAATTCTTTCATTTTTTGCTCGATTTTCTCTAAATCCTTTTCGGAAATCGAATAATCCATAAAGTCTACATCGTAATAGAAACCACTGTTTACTGGTGGACCAATCGCAAGTTTGACACCTGGAAAATGAAATTCAAGCGCTTCTGCCATTATATGCGCGGAAGAGTGCCACATGGTTGACTTTCCATCCGTATCGTTCCAGGTCAACAATTGAAGTTCACAATTTTCGTTGATTGGAAGGATAGCATCCTTCACTTGACCGTTGACACGTGCTGCTAATACATTGCGCGCCAATCCTTCGGAAATAGACATTGCGATTTGCAATGCAGAAGTCCCCTTCTCATATTCCCTGATTGTTCCATCTGGAAAAGTAACCTGAATCATCTGTGTATATCGTATTTTTGAAGTGCAAAGATAATAATATCCGCGGGAATTCAGAAGGGAATTAGCCTTTAGAATTTGTATCTGATAGATGAACGAGGATTTGCTGTATATCTTTCTGTAAATTCCTAAAGGAAGCACCCATACCTTCGGCATCTAATTGAACATCTGGAATCTCTTTGGATATATACGAAACAAAACGCCAAATCTCCAAAATATTTTCAACAGAAACAGCATAAGGTTCATAACTGGGATTGGAAGAAACCAATAATAATTGTTGGGCATCTTTTAATTGGTTGAACACATATTTAAATACAATTCCATCATTATTGGTGACAATAATACAAGGCGAATTAGAAGCTAAACTCAACCAATCTTGAACAAATTCACCTACGACATACGAACCATGAGATACAGGTGGCATCGAATCTCCAGAAATAGGGAATGCTCGGTATTTTCTGTTTTTTGATAAAAAGGGCAATTTAAGCGTTGGTAATTCACGCATAAATTCCGGATCAGCATAACCTGCAACGTATCCAGCACGGACTTTTTCAGAAATCAACTCAACTTCTTCTTCATTATCTGAATTGACAACGGTCGTCAAAATACGCAAGTTGGTCCCTTTTGCACCTGTTTGCCAGTAATTCTCCATAGAATTCCAATCTGCTGCGACATATTGCGAAAAATCCTTTGCGATTAAATCATCTAAGGTAACCTTATGAAATTGAGAGATGGACAGTAGCATTTCCAAACTTGGTTGCGCTACTTCATTTTCATACCCACTATACGTTGAACGATTTAAACTGAGCACTTGCGCAAGTTCTTCTTGTGATTTACCAGATCTTTTTCTGAGTAATTTTAGGTTTGAGGCTATGAACATGATGAACGATTTATGATACAAAAATAACAAAATCCAAATAACTCATCATTATTTTGATTAATATTTCATCATTGGGAAACAAAACGGTAACTGATATAGCCATTTACGGTCCCTGATCCTGAATTAAAACGAGAGATTCCAGCGTATTTCAGCGCTTGTTCCATCATACAAGGAGTTGCCGAGGAGCTGCGCGCTTGATCAATTGACTTTGCCACTACCCGACCGGAATTATTTACCGAAATACTCACGACAACAACTCCGGAAGAATTATACCCACAGGTATATCCTGGATTACGCACATGCCATTTCTTATTTTCAAAAGCCGTTCGTCCCGGCAAGGAAAAGTCCACCATGACGCTACCCGCATATTGATTTTGACTTCCGCTTTGATTCGTTGTTGGGTTATTTCTTCCTGTCCCACCGTTATTCGTCGATTTGATGCGCTCAGCGGATTCCGTCTTAATTCTCTCGCGTTCCTGCGCTCCTCCGAATTCGTTATATAAACTTCGCTCATAATCTCTGGCATTTTGCTCTGGATCCCCAGATCTTGTTGAACTCGCTGCATCCTGAGTCCAATCATCTTGTGTTCTTTGGCGGCTGTCCGATGCATCCCGAACAACATTTCGCACTTCTCCTCCGGTTTGGAAAGCTGGATCATTTTGAAGCGTTAATTCAACTTCCTCAGGGATATCTTCCAAAGTCACTGAAAATTCATCTGCTTCAATTGCTGTTTCCTTTCGGACAGTGGTGAGTTCTAAGTAGACAAAAACGCCAACGTATATGGTCAAAATAGCCATAATGATCTTAAAAAACTGCTCTGGATTTTTCAGTATTCTTTTCATTCCGCCAAGCTTATAAACGCACGTGTTTCAGGGAAGAAATACGTTAAGCGACCATCTAGTGTCAAAACAAATGATTCAGCATCAAATCGTTGAATTCGTTCATATTGAATCGGAAGTATTTCCCTTCCATCTTTCAAAAACAAACCAAACTTTTCTTCTATGGATACCAAATAGTACGCGTCTTCAAAACCTTTAATCGTTGAAAAAGAAACAGGTAAAATCATATTGCCCATTGAATTAAGTAATCCAAACTGCTCCTCTCGCTCGATTAAATACCCTAAATCCGGCATGAAACGAATGAAATCATATTCAAATGGCAAGATTACCTTTCCTTTCACATCCAAAAGTGCCCAATTCCCTTTATCTTTAACTGGCCAAAATCCGGTAAATGGACCACTAGCCTCATATACCGCTTTTTGAACTGATTTCCCATTCACATCCATCAATCCAAATTTATCTTTTTTGCGAAAGACTGCAAATCCATTGCTAAATTTCGCGACACTTAATGCATCTGGAAACCATTCTAATGGACTTGTTAAAATCAATTTACCCGTTGAATCAATGTAATTTAACTGACCAGAGACTTTCACCACTGCCCTATTGGAAGTTCGATCTATATCACCAACAAATTCGTATTCTGGGTATTGAATCGACATCCATTGAGAGAAGCTCTGTTCAACTACTCCATCAACATAAGGCAGGACATGAAAATTCAAATCATACATGCTGTTTTTTTCTTCTTTCACAGCATCGTAAAGACCACTATCATTCAAACTAATATCATCAAAATCTAAGGGGAATATCAGTTTTCCAAGTCGATCAATAACCCCATATTTACGCTCTTTTCGCACAATTGCACGATTATTCACAAATTCTAGAATTTCATCAAATTGAAAGTCTACCACCACCTGATTCTTTTTATCAATAATACCAAATAAGTCCTCCTTCGAAACAACAGCAAGTCCTTCTTGAAATGGTCCCACTTCGTTATATAGCGCTGGAATAATCAATTTCCCTTGGGAATTCATGAATCCATATTTACCATTAGAAATGATTGGGTAAAGTTTCATTTGAAACAGGTCTATATCCACCGCTAGTTCCTGCAAAAAAGGATAATCTGGGAATTCCTTTTGAAAGACTAGGTACTTTTCTTCGGAATAATCCTTCATGTATATTTTGTACACGTTTCTCCATGCATCATTTACAAAAGGACTGGACTGATACGTTCGCACAAAGTGGACATAATCTTCCAAGGAGTGATAGATGGTCGTTAGACGGTAAATTTCTTTCGCCGCTTCCATCAAATGGGTATTTGACGGACAATTTTCGTAGAACCGAACATAGGAAGCTAATTGTCCATCGTTGGTCATTTCAGCATATTCCAAATCAAAATAAAGATGTTTAGCCTCTTGCGCAAAAGAGGATTCCGGTAAGGAATCCATGTACATTTTCAAGGCCACAGAAGTTTTCTTCTCCTTTGCCAACTCAAAGGCAAGTTGGTCACGCAGATAAATCGCTGTATTTCTGGAGAGGAATTGAGCATGATTCTGAATAAACTGATTCCAAGCATACACCGTTGGATTCGCTTGAATTTCATCAAAAATCAACTGACTCACCGACTGTTGTTGCGCTTCAATCGCCATTTTATCAAACGAAAAATCGCTTTTCCACTTGACTTTGACTTTTTCAGATACAGAAGTCCACAAGGAATCCGCCTTTAAGACATAAACGTAGGCACTATCAAGGTTTCGATAATCCTGAGTGATGAATAATTTTGATAATCCGAAACACGCAATGCTTCCGCTTTTTTTCAATCCAAAACGAAAATGTTCATTGGCTAATCCGTAGTTTTTTTCTTGTAAATCGGTAAATCCTTTTTCGATGGATTTTTGTCCGAAAGTGTCAAATGAAACAAGCGCACATAAAAAGAAGCAGAGAGAAACACTGTTTCTTTTAATGAGAGAGGCCTTAAAATTCCTTTTATTCTGCATTTTTCAATTCTCCTGGAATAAGGCAAACCGGAATAGGTTCCATTTTGTGTTTGTTCGCCGAATGAAATCCTTGGTATATACGCAAGACTTCTCGTTCTCTAACGGATAATGAAGAAGAATCACCCTTAAAATCCATTGCCCATTCGAGTTCTGGATAGCTCGCACCAATTTGATCTTCATCACTACGTCCATCCTCCCAAAGTCCATCAGTTGGAGCTGCCGTAAGAATGGAATTTACAATCTGCATGGATTCTGCCAGTTGAAACACTTCCGTTTTAGTTAAATCAGCAATCGGACTCACATCCACACCCCCATCACCGTATTTCGTAAAGAATCCCACCCCAAAGTCCTCTACTCGATTTCCTGTGCCAGCGACCAAACAACGATTCGCTTGTCCGACTGCGTACAAGGTCATCATCCGCAAGCGCGAACGAGAATTCGCCATGGCTAATGCTTGAGATGAAATTTCAAAAGGCATCACGGATTCGAAAGAAGAAAATATTTCTGTCAAAGGAATTTCGAAGGCTTGCACATTTGGAAACCGACTTTTCAAATCTTGGATATGTTCTTGAGCACGATTGTATTCCGCACTGGTTTGACGAATCGGCATGTTCAATAAAATCACCTTCACCCCCGTCATCGCACAAAGTGTCGATGTCAAGGCAGAGTCAACACCACCGGAAACGCCCACAATGAATCCATCAACGTTTGCTTTTTCTTGGTAATCTTTTAACCAAGCGACAATATGAGTGGCAATTGGATTCAATTAAAAAAGGATTGAGACTTTCAACACCACTTGGTTTTGCGTTGATTTATTGGAAAAATAGACATCGTTTCCAGTTCCATTATTTAAACCACTGGTAAACAATGAAGACTTTTCATTTTTCGTTTTATCTATAAACAGTGGGACAAATCCATAATAATATCCAAGTTCTGCTTTTAACACGGTAGTACCTGCAAAGTTCCATTCTGCACCTCCGGAGAATCCAATGTTGGAATTAAAGATGAATAATTCACCTTTTGAACTCATGTCGATATTTTCGGTATTTTCTCCTGTAACCGTTAAATTATCCGTTGAATATCCGGTGTCATTAATTTTATTGGAAACCAAGAAGCGATTACGCAATCCAAAATTAGCGAAGTAGCGAAAATCACCAATAAACTCGGTTCTAAAATTTAAATAAATGGGTAAACTAATGTAAATTGGATTGTATGTTCTTTCAGACAAATTAAAGAATTTATCTGTTGTAGCAACCGTTTCAAAGGCTCTTTTAATAACCTTGTCTGTATACCTGTAATAAACATCATTGGGGCCATCAGCTTTGTATTTCAAATTTTCAATATCAAATTCCAAACCAAAGGTATAAGCCAGGTTTTTGGTTTCTTTAAATGCTTTGGTGAAATTGGTTCCCATAGTAAATGTTGCTCCAACGCCATTCGCAGAAAGGTTATTCGTTCCCATTTTCAACATGCTAATTCCAACACCTCCAACTAATCCTGCTTGTAAGGTTTTATCTCCAACCGTTTGAGACTGCACTCCAACAGCGATGAAAACTGAAAAAATAACGCTTGATACTCGTTTGATTGACATTGATCTCATGTGATTCTGTTTTAAGTGTTAATTTTGAACAAAAATAAGAATTATCGTGAAACACTTTCGCTTCGTTACACTGCTTTTTGGATTAGTGATTTTCATCTTTGCTTCCTGCTCATCGAACACGTACGAAGTAAACGTGGATGAAGTTCCATTAAACGTCGATTTTGTGAATTT
>CAIOSO010000050.1 GCA_903860985.1 uncultured Flavobacteriales bacterium | reverse complement strand
CCGCTTTTTTGTGGTGCTTTATAATTGTTACTAATTCCAACCGAATTATTGATAACATTGAACTTTTCAACTTATTATTTGTTAGTTTTCTTAGTATGAATTGTTTTAAAAAGAAATTTTCTAGATTTTTGTTATTGTTTTGTCTTAGTGCTTTTTTTTGCAATGCACAGGTAAACGTGCCTCATACTTTGTATCAGCAATTTAATGGACCTTATGAATACACCATAATCGGAAATACTCATAATGCTCTTGACAATTGGCAAAGTCCCGTTCCTCCGTGCTTTATCCAAACCAATTCTTCCGCTACCCTTTCTTTGGCAACAAACCAAACTATTGTGGGGGCTTATTTAATTTGGGCGGGAATTGGAGATGGTGTCGGAAGTAACGTCACATTAAATGGAGTCACTATGTCCCCTGACTACTTGAATTATGTCAATATAAACCCAATAACTTGGAACTGGACTTTCCCTTATTTTTCTGCCGTAAAAAATATCACGTCATTTGTTCAGAATAATGGAAACGGCATCTATCAAGTGAGTAATTTCAATCTCAACCCTATTATACAACCATATTGTTCGAATAGTGCTCAATTTGCAGGTTGGAATATTGTGGTTGTTTATTCAAACCCTAACTTACCTAACAAACAAATCAATATTTACGATGGTTACGCCTTTACCTATGGTGGTTTCGGAGGACAAATAAATATTCCAATTTCGAACCTTAATGTAACGAATACAACTGGCGCTACAATGACATATATCGCTTATAATGGTAGCCCAAATCTGTTTTATACTGAGTCGGTTTTATTTAATAATAACATTTTAAGTAACGCACAAAATCCCGCAAATAATCCTTTTAATGGGACAAATAGCTTTACTGGCAGCAATGCGAGTTGGAACATGGATGTGGATAAGTATTCAATAAATAATTTCATTAATATTGGTGACAACTCTGCATTATTAAAATTTAATTATAACAGTTTTCGTTTGATCTCCACAATCATTACCTCCATCCAATCTGAACTTCCAGATGCTACTATTTCTCTCGATAGCATTACCGGTCAAGATATTTGCCAGAACTACGATTTGACACTCGATTATACAATATACAATGTCAACTCAAACGACACTTTACTAGCTGGAACACCGATTTCGGTATTTGCCAATAATAGCACCCTGTTATCAACGTTTTTATTACCTAGTAACATTCTTATTGGTGATAGTTTATCTTTAAGCACAGTAGTAACAATCCCTTCGGGAATTTCAAGTCCCTTTAGTTTGAGCATGGTCGTGAACCAAAATGCGACGCAGTTGGGCGTGTATCCCGAAAGTAATTTTGGAAACAATACATCGAATGATTCTACGATTTCTCTCACAACCGTTATCTACCCAAATTTTGGGAATGTTGGTCCATTCTGTCAAGGAACAAATTACACCTTGCCATCTGTTTCGTTGAATAATGTCGATGGCGTTTGGTCGCCTCCTTTCGACAACCAAAGTTCAGGAACCTATTATTTCTTGCCAAACGACACGACCTGCAATCAACCTTTGCAACTTGCCGTGCAGATTGTTCCGCAAATTACGCCAATCTTCAATTTCGCTACAAGTCTGTGTCAGAATGACAACTTGCTTTTTCCAGTTTCCACGCAAACAGGCGCCTTTGGAACGTGGTCTCCAGCTTTTGATAACCAAAATACCACAACGTATACCTTTACCCCTACGATTTCCACACCAGCGGTGGGATGTCCAACCCCAACCCAACACACGGTGAATATTATTCCATCAACGGTTCCAACCTTTAGCTTTATTGATTCCATTTGCTTTAATGGACAACTTACCTTCCCAACGGTTTCTGACAATTCCATCACGGGAACATGGTCGCCAGCTTTTGATAACCAAAACAGCGCAACATATACCTTTACGCCAGATAATAGTAACACTGCGACCTGCCTTTTTTCAACACAACATACTGTGGTAATTGTCCCACAAACAACACCTAACTTTTCTTTTGTGAATAGTTTGTGTGAAGGAACTTCGTTTGTTTTCCCAACAACCAGTATCAATGTCATTTCTGGGACCTGGACTCCAGCCTTCAACAATCAAACGAGTGCGACGTACACGTTTAGTCCAGATACTAGCACCGTACTTGGTGCGTGCGCATCGTCAGTTAATCAAACCATGACGATCATTCCAACCCTTTCTCCAAGCTTTAACTTCGCTGATTCCTTGTGTGAAGATGCAGCATTCAATTTTCCCGATGTCTCCATCGAGGGTATCACCGGGATATGGACACCCACCTTCAACAGCCAAGCCACACAAAACTATACCTTCACCCCAAGTTCACTTGGAATCGTCAGTACAAGTCAAGGTTTGCGTTGTCCACAGGTCGTGAATCAAACCCTAACAATTCTACCAAATCCAATTGCGGATTTCACGCCACAATATTCTGTCTTGCCACTGTACATGCCAAGTGCCATCTTGGACAACAACTCTTTGAATGCCTACTTTTTTAACTGGAATTTCGGAGATGGAACAAGCAACGACAGTATTTTCTCGCCCGAACATACCTTTCCAGAAGAAGCAGGATCCTACTTGGTCAGCTTGCAAGTAAGCAATCAAATCGGTTGTTTAGATACCACTTCACAAGTCATTGTCATTGAACACGATCCTGTGGTATTCATTCCCAATGCCTTCACACCAGACGGTGACGGTTTGAACAATGAGTTCACGGCCGTTTTCCCCGAAAACATGAAATTGGCAAGCTTCGAAATGTACATCTATGACCGTTGGGGAGAATTGGTCTTTTACAGCCAAAATCCAAAAGAAGGTTGGGACGCTTCCCTCGCAGGCTTCGATGCACCCGATGGCGTGTATTCGTATTTAGTGAAATACAAAGAGCTGGGTTACGTGAATAAATTTCAGGTGACGGGTAGTGTGGTGGTGATTAGGTGATAGTACCAATGGATTTCACATTAATTGATTCATGGTTCAAGATATATCTCAGGCTTAAAAAACCAGCGATGAGGGTATTCATAACATCATTTTGAATTTAAAATAAACCTACATACGTAATTCTTTTTTTGAAACCCAAAAAGCTCTATTTGGTTTGATTACTAAAACATCAATTGGTCCCCCGACAGTTTTGGGTCGTGTTTGAAATTTAAAAGAATCAATGGTCGTTTTTATAGCAAAAACGGCAAAATCTATCGCATCTTGTAGATTAAAGAAATTCCAAGGAATTTGAACATCTGGTAATTTATGAAATTGCTTTGAATCACTATCGAATAAAAATGTAGGCTTTAATAATCTTGTCAGAACCTCGGTTTCACCGTCCCAACCAGCCCCCTGAATATCTATATTAGGGGGGATTGAATTATTTATTAGAGTAATCTTATTTAAAGCAATTTCAACTTTATAAATTCGTTGGTTGAGAATTCCATTCTCTTCTGTATAACCTGCTACATGAAAACCTGTATCGGGAACAGGTTCATACTGTCTAAAATGCTCCAGTATTTTTAAGGCAAGTTCATCTGGAGTAATTGAATCTTGATTTACCTCTTTTGAAATAAAAGATTCTATGAACCCTGTAATGGGTATGTCATTGATATCGGCTTGGCCAAATGTTGAAATACCAATTCTGTTATAAGCCAAAAATGTTTTGTAATTAGAATCAGATAAGCCGACTGTAAAATTTACAGTAGGTTCTCCATGTTGATTTATTTGTTGAGCTTGCAATGAAGTTCTACTGTCAGAAGCTAACACTATACCTTCTCTTACATAAAGGGTGATGATAAATGACATAATTGACTTTGTATTTAGAAAAGTTAAAACGTATTACTTTATTACTTCAATTTTGGTGGACTTTTTAGTATTTTTTTCAAAAGATAAAAGAATGTAACTACCAGGATTTAATTTTGATATATCTATTTCGGAGTTTGTTATACCTTTTAAAATCGAATTGCCTAATAAATCAAAGATTTCAAAGTCTATTGGATCCAAATTGTCATTTTTTAGAAAAATCTTGTCTGAGGATGGATTTGGATAAATTTTTAATTGTTCATTAACAACGTCATCGATACCTGTATAAGATTGAAAATCGCAAGAATTGGCTATTCCTGTTGTATATATTGGTGTGTTTAAGTCTTCATAACAACGTAGACCTGTGATGATTGCTTCATCACAGGTGTAGCTCCACTCAGGTTTAATATTGAAAATATATTTAACATCTCCAATTCTTTCAATAATTGTTGAATTATATTCAATATCTGTCATATTATCAAAATGTGCAAAATACGTTACATCAAAACTCTTCAATTGAATTCCATTGATAGTTACAATGTCTGTAGAATTAACATGAATAGAAATAGTATCATCATCATTCATATCTGGCACCCGAATTGACCATGTGTCCCCTGGAGAAGCATTCATATTGTAGAGCATTTCAAAAGAATCATATACTGGCTCATAGAAGAAAACGGTGTCATTTGAGTAATAAGTATATTTTACGCTACGTTGATCTCCACAAAAAAGAGGGTTGTTTATTTCCAGTCTATTACAAAGAATACCATGGATAATTGAATCCCCTAAAGAAGTAACCTGGATATAATCCTCAACTAATGGATTGGGTACAACATATATTTTAGAAAAATACCAACTTGAACCTTGTGGACCGAAGAATTGTGCTTTTGAAAAATTAGTTAATACGATTAAACTAAAAACAATGATGTTAATTTCTTTTTTCATTTCATAGGATTTTACAATGTGAATAATTAAACGAATATAAATTAACACAAAAGGCAGGAAATGACTTCACTGCCTTCAGTGTTATTCACTAGAAATAATGCTTACTTCGAAACGAGTACTCTATTTTTGTAAATATCACCATTCTGTGATGTTATTTGCACAAAATAAACTCCTTTTTGAGCATTCAAAATGTGTATCTGAGCCTTTCTATCTTCGTAAACAGTATATTCAAAAGGTACACTTTGACCATTAATATTTACTACCTGGATTAAGTTAACCATATTAGATTCAGGAATTTCCGCAAAAAATAGACCATCATTTGGATTCGGAATAATTTTAAGATTCTGAATATCTAACTGATAGTATGTATTATTAATTGGACCACTTTTTGCACCACCAATATTTGCGAGTGGAATTTCAATTTGTAATTGGTCACATAAATTTTCAAAGAAACTTTCATCAATAAATATATTATAAAAGGTTCCGAAATTCATAGCATGAATACCGTATTTCAAATTTTTAAAGTGGTTTACATCGTAATTAACATTCGTGTAATTTGATGACTGTTGAAAGTTTAATGGATAAATATTTCCTGAACCTGTATAAGATCCAATTACACGATAACCAGCATCAATAGATTTTATTCCAATTGCTCTATCTACTGAATTGATATTCGTTCTGTCATCGATAAAATCACAACCTTTAACTAAAACGCCATTCACATGATATAAAGTTAAGGCAGGTGCAGGTGCATTTTCAAAAAAATCATTATCCCAAATAAACTTACAATTTTTAATGCTGCTTTGATTCAATAACTCAACAGAAGGATTTATTGGATGCTGAGAATGATAATACAAAAATTCGCCAGATCGCCAATTATTTTTAAAAATAGTATTTGTGCAACTTATTATAGCCCCAGTTTTAAGCCAATTGATATTATCATTATCATCATATCCAATTGTTCGTATTGCATTTTGTGCATTTTCAATTACGGCATCATTTTTTGTAGTTAATGATGATTGATATGTTAAATTCTGAGGTGAATAGGCATCTCCCCAAACGCTAATCCCTTCCCAAAACTTATCACAGGCGCTTGTTATTTTTCCTCCGTCAATAATCAAATCAGATGATTCTTTTACATCAATTCTGTCGCTAATTGACATATTAACGATACATTTAATTGTGAGGGCAGCGTTATTTGTAACAACAAGCGGATTATATAACCTAATGTTAAAATCCCACATTTCGTTAGAATTAACGATTATTGGACTAGCATTATATTCTTCACACTTTACATATTCTCTTATGGACATTAATGAAAGTGCACGATGCATCCTTGCAATCTGTTTAGGTGAAAAATTACAACTTTCAGCTGTTCCTCCCATAATATTGTTCGTGCAACTGTTTGAAGGTGAGTTAACATCACAACCCCAACCTGCACTTTGAGGGCATGGTCCAAAATTGAAAACGTCAGATAAATAATCAGGACTAGTTTGATTACATCCTTCATTTTCGTATGTATGAAATAATCCTAAATCATGTGCGAGTTCATGAGCAAGGTGAACTGCAAAGCCATAATCACCGAGTGGATCAGCTTCATTATTAAAAGTGACTATAAAATGTTGGAGAGAAAAATTATTATTCGGTGGAATTGTATATCCTGAAGCTCCCAAATATGATCCACCAGTAACATGAATTAGGAACTTTTTTTCACTGCTTGGAAATACTTGGTAGTATGCATTATTTAGAAGATCACTATTTGCACCTTGCTCCCACATAACTGTATTGGAAATGAACGTATAATTAGCTTCAAATCTTATTTTAGTATCTGGTAAATGAGGTACACCAGGAATAGGGTCGGATGGAGTACAATTATTAGTGTATATATTGTTCAACCATGCAGTTATTTGATTTAATCTATTGATCGAACTAGGGTCATTAGTCCAATTACCCGTGCCATCTTCTTTTTGCCAAAAAACAAACTGGATTGGAATAGTTACTACGGGATGTATCGCATAGTTATCTAAATAAAATTGATAGCGATTGTATTTATTTTGAAAATTTGGACTACTATTGTCGCAATCCAAGGCATAAAGAGAACTAGAGGCAACAACATCATTTTCATGATTTAAATTTATCGGAGCAATCCATTGATTTTGGCTATAAATACCACTTGTGGTAACAATTGCCCAAATAATTAGTAGGTTTTTAAATTTTAACATAGAAAAAAATTAGTTTATAAGGTGTTAGTTGATCAATCATCAATATTGTTCAAATCAAATTTAGACTAAGCTGAAATAAAATATTTCTCAGTTTTAAAACATCAATTTTATATTTTGAGAAGCTAAGTGTAGTATTTACTTGATTTTCACAAGTTTTCAGGAAAATTAAAATATAGTATCTATTCCTGTATTATTAGTATTCCTTCCATTCTTATAATCACTTTCAAAAAATAATCATTAGTACTTATACTATTAATCATAGAACATATACCCTTTGTCAAATTATTATTTTCCACCAAAACCTCTGTAGAACAGATGCATAAGTGAAAATCATTCTCGGTGATGACAAATTCAAATGGAATTTTAAAACTATTTTTGAATCCTAACCAATTAAACCAATTTTTATGTCATTTAACGGAAACGAAGGGGAATTTGTAACTTTAAGCGATGCATCTCGCTGGACTGCTAACTATCGTAATACCATTCAGCCTGGCGAGGTGATTTCAGAATTTCTTGGAAAAGAAAAAATTATTGAAATACTTAACCAAGAGGATTGTGTAGGAATTCGTTTTTATTACGCTATAAATGATCAAGGCAAGAAAATTTTAGTTTTGGTAGGTGATGATAGCAGTGAAAACGATATGGAGAATGGATTGTTATTGGAAAATGGAAATATTTGCCCTCCATTTTGCCCTAAAAAGAATGTGCTTAATTCCTGATGTTTAAAATTTTATTAATAATCTTTCTAATTGCATTAATTAGTTTCTTTGCGCCTATTTTTCAACTTATCAGAAGAAAAAAGCTTCATTTAAAATTACTTTATGCATATTTAATTTTGGGTTTGTTAGCGCATATTATCATGCTATGCATTTATTATTTGCTTGGAAATGCAAATCCAATAACTCACCTTTATAATTTCTTAAGTTTTATTCTTTTAATGCTTTTTTTCAAAAGAAATGGATTGAATCAAAAAGTAACTTTCGGTACTCTTTTCATCGGTACTTTGGTTTTTTCAATTGAAGTTTCGTCAGTGAGAAGGTGGTTTGACCCGAGTTTTATTTTTTACGTATACAGTTTATTTGTGATTTCACTTGCTAGTGCATCTAGATTATATAAAATCTACAAAGGGAATCAAAGTTTAAATAGTTTTGAATTCTATTTTAGTACTACATTTTTTATTTATTCTGTAAGTTCAATGTTAATTGGAATTTATGATGTTGAATTACGAAACAAATCAGAAATTACTGCATTCATTTTATTATTGTTAAACAACCTCCTTACAATCTTCCAAAACCTTGGAATAACTTACTCTCTATGGAAATTGAAAGAAGTTTAATTCAACTGATTCTTTCAGTTTTGTTCACCAGTGGATTGTCTGTGGGAATTATATTCGTGTTATTTAGCTCTTATAAAAAACGGAAGAAGTTGGAGGAAGCACATGAACAGGCAATGCGTGAAAAAGAACTCGAACTAATCAATGCTGTTGTCAAAGCGCAAGAAGATGAGCGCTCACAAATTGCAAGAAATTTGCATGATGAAGTCGGTGCAACACTTTCCATGACTCAACAAAAACTAAGTCAAGTGAGTAGTTATTTTCAAAGTAATTCAGATGCCGTTCAGGAGATTTTGGCTGTAACAAATATGATTGAGCAATCAGTTTCCAGCCTTCGCACCATCACGAATGGAATGTTACCTCATTATATGTTGAATTTCGGTCTTAGAAAGGCTGTAGATCGCTTATTTGATCATGCGCAAGAAAGTATTGGCAAACCATGTTTAGTCATCAGTGAGTTGCCAGATGCCATTTCACTGTCCAAAGAACAGGAAATTCAAGTCTATTACGTTATTTCTGAACTATTAAATAATTTGGTCAAACATGCCAAACCCAACTTCATTGACGGTACGTTTGAATGCGTTGATCATCAATTAATATTTACCCTTAATCATGATGGCGTAGCAATAAATCAATCCGATTATGAACATTTACAATTGAAAAACTCTGGAATTGGGTTATCTTCTATTGCACAAAGAGTAGCCATTTTAAAAGGCACTTTGGAGTTTAACCGACGAGAAAGAGGAGGAAATATCACTTTTACATTGCCCATTTCAAAAAGCGTTACAATATGAACAAAAAGCAACGAGGTGAAAAAGGTGGACCGAAAATTCGGTTAGCAATTGTCGATGACCATACGCTAGTTCGTGAGGGATTGATCGCAGCACTGAAAAACGAAGAAGGAATTTCGGTTGCATTCGACACTCAAAATGGCATTGAATTCTTTGAAAAACTAAAATCCAAACCAATAGATATCGCTTTGGTCGATCTTGACATGCCTGAAATGAATGGCAAGGAAGTTTTGGAAAAATTGACAATGAAACATCCTGAAATTGGGGTCATCATCTTTAGCATGCATACCAACGTACATATCGTTGCAGAACTGATTCAAATGGGTGCTAAAAGCTATCTGAAAAAGGATTGTAAAGTCGATGAACTTGTCGATGCAATTTTCAATGTTCAGCTCGAGGGCTATCATGCTACTGAAATATTGAGTGAGGCCGTTTTCATTCAAGCTAAAAAGAACAACCAAAGAGAAGAAGCTATGGCTCACTTCAACTTTTCAGCTCGAGAAATGATGGTTATCCGTTTAATTTGTTCAGGCAGCAAAAGTGAAGCAATTGCAGAAAGAATTGGTCTCTCCAAGAAAAGCATTGATGGCATTCGCTCTAAATTATTCAAATTACTGCATGCCAAAACAACAGCCGACTTTGCCCGCATTTGCATCGAAAAGGGCTTGTTTCAGCCTATTGGGAGGGGGTGAGCTATGCGAAATGAAGTTGCTTCGTCTCAGCTGATTTTAGGTGTGTAATAGGTAGGTTTGAGTAATAAAAGACTAAAATTCCCTCAGCTTTGACTTCACTCAATAAAAAAAGTCCCAAACCTTAAAGGAACGGGACTTTTAATAGTAATCTTAAGCCTCCTTTAAATCTTACTTTTCAGGCTCATCCAACCACCACCATTGTGAACATCTGCGTATCCCGCCGATTTCAACATACTTTTGGCACTTGCGCTGCGCATTCCAGATGCACAACAGGTAATGACTGTTTTGTTCTTCGGGATTTTACCCAATGAACTTTGGATGCTTTGCAAGGGAACATTGATGGATCCTTTGATGTGTCCACCCTGGAATTCTCCTGGTGAACGCACGTCTACAATGACAGCACCTTCCTGAACGAGTTGTTGATAGTTGACTGATTTCATTCCGAATAATTTTCCTAATAATGACATACGATAATTGTGTTAATGTGGTTAAAACGATTATTCAGCATTACATGCGTGCGTTCACTTCCATCCATCCGCCACCGTTTTCACAGTCCACGCCTAAGGATTTAAAGTACTGCGTAGCTTGTTCCGAACGCATTCCAGCAGCACAACAAAACAAAATGGGTTGAGGAAAAGCTTTTACTTCTTCTACTCTACTAGCAATTTCTTGCAAAGGAATGTTCACTGATCCAGCCACATGGCCTCCACTGAACTCTGCGTGCGTGCGCACATCGATAATTGTAGGAAAATCTGACATATTTATTTTTGTTTAGCGATAAAAAATTCGTGAATAAACTGAAAAAGAAAACCTCCGATGAAGAAACCGAAAATGACATTATAAACAGGACTTGTTTTCATGTAGCATCCTGTTTCACATTTGACATTTACAAAGTAAATGTATCCACCAATGGCTCCTAATGCATATCCGAGGATGGTCCAAAATGTACGTGTTTTGAGAAAAGTCATCAGTTGTTTTTTTTGACAAAGGTAAAGTCTCTTTTAGAATTCATCTGTAG
Organism: uncultured Flavobacteriales bacterium; assembly: GCA_903860985.1. GTDB lineage: Bacteria > Bacteroidota > Bacteroidia > Flavobacteriales_D > Crocinitomicaceae > UBA952. The sequence goes on along the minus strand of CAIOSO010000050.1, from coordinate 65,200 downwards.
CACAAGTTACATAATTTAGTTTCGCCATTATTTCTTCTTATTTTTGTCTAAAAAAAAGACAGTCATGAAACAAGTAAGTCTAGTATCCATAGAGAAAGCCATTGAAATTGTTGACAATCTAACGGACGATCAATTAGAAAATGTATCCGAAAAATATGCCTTGGCACAACAAGAATTGTTGGATTATGTCATGACAGCTCCCTCAGAATATGAAAATGAGGATTTAGAAGGATTATTAATTTATTACTTCTGTGTTATTTCAGAATGTTTTACGCAGGAAGGAATCGCATTACGCCCGGTTACCGAGGCGGATATCGACGAAATCGAAGAGCCTTACTTTGACATGTTGGAACAATACTTCGATGAAGAAGACGAAGAAATCATTGATTCTTTTTGCGATCAACCATTTCTTGCTCAATTTATGGCGATGGAAGTGTCTACAGAAGATGAAGACGGGTCAAGCCTTGACGAAGAAACTGCCACTCAATTATTTATCGTGACAGTCGCAATGATTTCCTTGATGAATCGCGCCATTGAAGCTTAGGAATACCAGGAAATTTTCGTTCGAATAAAAAGAAATCCTTACATTTGCACGGGGTAAGTCTTTTACGACCAGCTCCCTCTTAATCCTTCAGGACAGGAATGTAGCAAAGGTATGAGGTTGAGCGGTGCGATAAGAGTAGCTTACCCCTCTTTTTTTTAGGTAAGCTTCCTGCTACACTCCCCCATTCTACTTTTCATTTCACCTTTTCCATCAGGATAAATTCAGTATCTTTGTTTCATGAAGATTTCCGCATCTATTTACAGCGACAAAAGTCGCTCACTAAAAGAAGTGATTCTTGATTTAGTTGCGCATCAAGTGGACCTATTGCATGTCGACTGTAACGATGATTTGAGTGTTTTTGAAGACATCGCCAACATTCGTACATGGTGCGACTTACCCATTGACTTGCACATCATCACGGAAAATCCATCAAAGTATTACGATTTATTGGAAAGAAATCCAGTGGAATACGTGACTTTTCAAGTGGAAAACCTGAAAGAGCCATTAGAAATCCCAACTTCCATCACCGGAAAGAAAGGATTGGCCATCATCACCCCTACTCCAATTACCGCTTTTGATCCATATTCGGACTTTGACTTTATTTTAATCATGGCAACGATTCCCGGACAAAGTGGAGGGAAATTTGACCGTTTGAATTTTTCCAAAATTCGTCAGTTCCGTACTAAGTATCCAAGTAAATCGATTCATGTCGACGGTGGCGTTAATGGTGAAGTATCCTTCATCCTCCGCAACATGGGCGTTAGCTCGGCTGTTTCTGGTTCCTATTTGTTTAATGGGCCTAGTATCGGAAATGCTTTAATGAATTTAACCAAACGTGAAATTGAATCTACCTTTAAAATAGGTGATTTCATGATTCCCTTAAACGAGGCGCCAAGTTTCGAAGTCGCTGATTGTTCGACAAAAAAAATCCTCGAGGCGGTAGAAATCGGTCAAATGGGATTTGCTTTGGCTTTGGAAGAAGACCAACAACTATTCGGACTCGTTTCCAGTGCAGATATTCGCAAAACGTTTCTCAAACATTTAGAGAACACAGCGGACATTGATCCAAAAGAATTTATCAATCGTCAGCCCATGTGCGTTCAAGCAAGTGCGACTGTCATTGAATTATTACATACCTTAAAAAAATCCAACTTCCCTGTCATGTATTTACCGGTCGTGAACGACAAAGGTCAGGCAGTGGGAATTATTAATTTTGTCAACCTCATCAAGGGAGAACTATGATCATTGAATTAAAATCAACCGTTAGCGCGAACGACTGCGCGACATTCGCTGAAAAACACAAAGCTTTTCACATCACTTACGAAGGAAAAAACTACCTCATTACCGGTTCTGGCGTGAAGGAATTGCCTGCTGATCTCGAGTCAATCACGACCGAACATTGGGTATTTGCCAACGACATTCAATTGGCTTCTAAACGATTTCGTTCGGAAAAACGCGAAGTAAAAATTGGAAATGTGAGCATTGGTGGAAATACGAAAAACACTATTTTAATCGGTGGTCCATGCTCAGTAGAATCCGAAGAACAAATTCGTTCGTCCGCGGAATTACTCGTTGGAATGGGCTTAAGTACCTTGAGAGGTGGTTGCTACAAACCAAGAACGAGTCCGTATTCGTTCCAAGGATTAGGATTAGAAGGATTGCAATTATTAGCAAAAATGAGAACCGAATACGGTTTGAATGTGATTACAGAAGCGCGCGATGCGACACACATTGAGGAAATCATTGAACACACGGACATCATTCAAGTTGGAGCAAAAGCGATGTACGACCAAGGAATTTTACGTGCATGTGCAAAAATCAAAAAGCCTGTATTGATCAAACGTGGATTCGGAACAACACTGCAAGAATTTGTTCAAGCGGCTGAATTTGTACTAGCTGGTGGAAACGAGAATGTGATTTTGTGTGAACGAGGGATTCGTACCTTCGAAACAGGAACACGTTTCACCTTGGATCTTTGCGGCGTTGCTTGGTTACAAGAATACACGAATCTTCCAATCGTGTTGGATCCTTCTCATGCGATGGGATATGCGTATGGTGTCAATCCATTAGCTCGTGCATGTGTTGCTATGGGAATCGATGGACTTTTAATCGAGGCACATCCAAATCCAAAGGTGGCGAAATCAGATGCTTCACAGCAGTTGAATTACGAAGAATTCAAACAATTACAAAAAGACCTTCAAGCTGTTGCAGCAAGTGTAGGTTACAAAATGATATAAGATGTTATTAGAACAAAACATAAAAGGACTTTGTCAAAAAAACGGAATCGAGTTCGATGATTTCTTGTCCGATTTGGATGTGGAACACGTGAATGAACTTTCTGTGTATGATTTAGAAGCAGTCTGTGAAGAATACGAAGTTGATTTGACAGCGCTTCTTTTCAAACCCTTGTTTCGCAACAACCATTTCAAAAAGCAACTTGACAAACTGAAATTACTCATTTTGGATGTCGATGGCGTTTTAACTGATGGTGGCATGTTCATGAGTGAAAAAGGAGATCAATTAAAACGATACCATACACAAGACGGACTTGCAATCATGCACGTTGTGAAAAATGGTCCTGTTCAATTGGGAATTATTTCCTCCGGATTCACAGAACACATGATACAAGATCGTGCCGCAGTTCTCGGAATTGAACGTGTATACGTTGGACGCGAGCCGAAATTAGACATTCTCAATGTCTGGTGCAGTGAATTAGGAATCAGCCTAAACGAAGTTGCAATCATCGGTGACGATGTCAATGATTTAGCGGTGATGAAAGCCGTTGGATTAGCTATTTGTCCATCCTCCGCAGTAAATTCCGTTAAAACAGAATGTCACATCATCCTATCTCGAAAAGGTGGAGATGCGTGTGTTCGTGAATTCATCGACCAATATTTACTCCCTCAAGGAATTTAATTTATGAAATCAATCACATTAGGTGTCATCCGCGAAGGAAAAGTACCGCCGGATTTTCGTGTCCCATTAACACCGAAACAGTGTAAAGCCATTGAAGTACTATATCCAGAGGTGAAAGTTGTCGTTCAACGCAGTCCTATTCGAACATATCCGGACGCAGCTTATGCGGAACAAGGAATTGAATTGGTAGATTTCTTAACGGATTGCGATTATATTTTTGGCGTAAAAGAGGTACAAATCGCGGATTTAATTCCGAACAAAACCTTTTTCTTCTTTTCGCATACCTTCAAAAAACAACCGTACAATCGCGATCTGTTGAATGCCGTTTTGGATAAAAAAATCCGTCTGGTAGATTACGAAGTATTGAAAGATAAATACAATAAACGCATCATTGGCTTTGGTCGGTATGCAGGAATTGTTGGATGCTACAACGCATTCTTAACGTACGGCTTAAAATCTGGACGTTATTCCATGAAACCTGCCAATGAATGTGAAGACCGTAAGGAAGTGGAACAAGAATTAAAAAAAGTGGACTTACCTGCTGATTTCCGTGTCGTTTTAACGGGATTTGGTCGTGTTGGACATGGAGCGAGAGAAATCATTGATTTGTTACCGATTACAGAAGTCAGTCCAGAGGAATACTTGAAAAATTCGTTTGAAGGACCCGTTTACACACATTTAGAGGCAGAGGATTATTTTGCTCCGAAAGATGGGACGTCCTTCGTGAAAAAGGATTTCTATTCAACGCCAGAAAATTACCTTTCGACGTTTAGTCGCTATTCCAACAAATCAGTCATGTATATCCCTTGTCACTTCTGGAGTGCAAAATCTCCATACATTTTAACTAATGAAGATTTATTGCATGCAGACAATCGAATCAAAGTTGTCGGGGATATTTCCTGTGACATTTCTGGTCCCATCGCATGTACGATTCGTCCAAGTAAAATTGGCAATGGAATTTATGGCTACGATCCACTAACCCAAACCGAAGTGGACTTCATGCAAGAAGGTGCGATTGCGGTGATGGCGATTGACAATTTACCATGTGAGTTACCAAAAGACGCATCGGAAGATTTCGGAAACGAATTATTGAAACATGTACTCCCGTGTTTGTTTGGAAAAGATCCAGATGATGTCATATCAAGAGGATCTCAAACAACGATAACAGGTGAATTAACCGAAGGATTTAGCTATTTAAGCAAATACATCGCTGGATTAGAATAATTTTCTACATTCGTATATGATTGAAAAAGGAGATAAAAAAATCATCCGCGGATGGGTGATGTATGACTGGGCAAATTCCGTTTATCCACTCATTATCAGTTCGGCAATTTTTCCAATTTTGTACGAAACACAAACAAGCGTCAAGGATCCAATTACCAAAGCAACCATTTTTGATGCCGTTTCTGTTTTCGGAATGGAATTCAAAAACACGGAGTTTTATGCCTATTTGATCTGTTTGTCCTACATCGTCGTCGCGTTGTTGACGCCTATTTTATCGGGAATCGCAGATGCAGGAGGAAAACGAAAACTGTTTATGCAGTTCTTTTGTTACCTGGGAGCAATCTCAAGCGGACTCCTTTATTTTTTCCATGCGGATCGCTGTTCTGTTGAAGGAGGTCCTTTCTACATCGATTGGAGCATTCTCGCTTTGTTCTTTGGCTCCGTTGGCTTCTGGGCAAGTTTAGTCTACTACAATTCCTATTTACCAGAAATCGCTGAACCGAAAGACCACGATAAAATCAGTGCACGTGGATTCTCTATGGGATATTTGGGTAGTTCTATTTTGTTGATTATCGTGTTGATACTAACCGTTTTCACGAAAGCCATTCCTATTCGTTTTGCGTTTCCACTCGTTAGTCTTTGGTGGATTAGTTTTGCGACCTATTCGTTCATTCGCCTACCTAAATCGACTGCCACAAGTAAAGTGGAGGGTAATATGATTGTCAAAGGATACCGCGAAGTGTATAAAGTTTGGAAGGAAATCAAGTTGAATATTCCATTGAAACGTTATTTATTTTCGTTCTTCATGTTCAATATGGCTGTTCAAACCATCATGGTGATGGCTGTTGCTTTTGCCAATAAAGAAGTCCGTGGAATCAAACAACAGGACCTCATTATTTCGATTTTAATTATTCAGTTTATTGGAATTCTCGGCGCCTTTCTTTTATCCAAAGTCTCCCGTAAAATTGGAAACTTAAAGTCCATAGGAATTGCCATTGTCATTTGGATTGCACTGTGTCTCGGAGTCTATTACTTGGTTTATGAACCGTGGCAGTTTTTCATTGCTGCAGCGATCGTTGGACTCGTGATGGGAGGAATTCAATCATTGGCTAGGTCAACGTATTCCAAATTACTTCCTGAAACCAAAGACTTGACCTCCTATTTTAGTTTCTACGATTTAGCAGAGAAAATCGGATTAGCAGTTGGAACCTTAACGTTCGGACTCATCGAAGGATATTTAAATATCCGAACATCGATCTTAGCTTTAGTGATTTTCTTCGCAATCGGATTAATCATCCTACTTTTCATTCCAAAAACATCAAACTTACAGCATGAGACAACAAATTGAAGCAGCATGGGATAACCGTGAATTATTGAAGGACAAAGATACGATTAAGGCGATTGAAACGGTAATAGAAGATTTGGACAAAGGACGACTTCGTGTTGCTCAACCAGGAGAAAATGGTGAGTGGATTGTCAATGAATGGGTGAAGAAAGCTGTTGTCATGTACTTTCCGATTCGTCAAATGGAAACCATTGAAGTGGGTCCATTCGAGTTTCACGATAAAATGGCTTTAAAACGTAATTACAAAGAATTAGGAGTACGCGTTGTTCCTCATGCAATCGCACGTTATGGTGCGTTTGTTGCACCGGGTGTCATTATGATGCCCTCTTACATCAACATTGGCGCATACGTAGACTCAGGAACCATGGTGGATACTTGGGCAACCGTTGGAAGTTGTGCGCAGATTGGAAAAAATGTACACTTAAGCGGTGGCGTTGGAATCGGTGGCGTATTAGAGCCATTGCAAGCTGCTCCTGTGATTATTGAAGATGATGCGTTTATCGGATCGCGTTGCATTGTGGTGGAAGGCGTTCGTGTTGGGAAGCAAGCTGTTTTAGGAGCGAATGTTGTTCTAACAAAATCCACCAAAATCATTGACGTTTCAGGACCAGAACCAATCGAACACCGCGGATATGTGCCAGAGCGAAGTGTTGTGATTCCTGGGACATACACAAAAGAATTTCCAGCTGGATCCTATCAAGTTCCATGTGCGTTAATTATTGGTCAACGAAAAGCCTCTACGGATTTAAAGACTTCCTTGAACGATGCTCTACGCGAATATAATGTGGCTGTATAAAACATGAAAAATGTACTTCACTTCAGTTTGTTTCTTGGATTGATTGTCGTTCTTACTTCCTCCATGAAACAATCCATTCCAACCATTTCTGGTCTTTGGTCCGAACATTGGATTGATAGTGACGTGGATTATGTCGACACCCTTCGACTTATACAAAAAAATGATTCATTATTGATTTCCTTACACAATTCGCAAGTGGATTGGTTACCTAATTACCATAAGGTAAAATTTGATGGTTCCATTTTAACCTTTCAAATGGATGCGAATAACATCACTAATTTCTTGACCTTTAAATTATCCGATGATCAAAAAAGATTCGAAGGTAAGGTCCACACCTGGAGAGGTGAAATTCGAAAAATTTACCTAGTCAGATTGCCTAGCTAAACTATTCATTCGATATCATCGCTTGTATTTATTTCCTGGTATTTGCGTAATTCGCAGATTAACAAATACTTAATGCGTTATTCAATTTTAAATTCCTGCTTTTCGCAATTAGATTTATGATCTAAAACCAATTGCTATGGAATTCACCGATATCACCGATCAAATTCACGTCAAGGATGTTACCAAGGCTGGTTTCAACGAATCCTGGATAAAAACGAACAAACCGGTTCTTATTAAAGGACTTCTCGATCAAACTCCAGCGAGTAAATGGGACCTCAATTTTTTAGAAAAAGAAATTGGGCATTTCATGGTGAAAGTATTCAGTAGACAGCACAAAAATAGAACGGCTTATTTGCGTGGCGACCATTCCGTTTCGATGAATCACATGCTTCAGTTGATTCGTGAAAACAAACCCTCAGACCTGAGAATGTTTGTCAACCCGATACTCAGTAAAAACAAGAAATTAGCGAAAGAAATTCCTTGTCCAGATTTTTTTACCTGTCCATTTCAGTTACCCAACATGATGTTTCTTGGTGGAAAAGGAACTGTGGTTCCGCTTCATTATGATTTTATGTACGACGATGGACTATTACTACAACTTTTTGGGCGAAAAGAAATCATTCTTATTGAACCTAAACAATCACATCTACTTTACCGAATTCCCTTCAATTCAACATCCATGGTGAACCTATTTAACGTAAACTTAACTGATTACCCAGCTTTGAAAGAGTTGAAAGCATATCGGCTTACATTGGATCATGGCGACACGCTATTTATTCCATCTGGATATTGGCACCAAATGATTTATACCGATGCAAGTTTATCTATTGGATTTAGAAAATGGCATCGAAATCCCCTAGTTACCTTTAAAACCGGATTGGTACGCTTGACGCAGATTCCCTTTGATAAAAGCCTAAGTTTGATTTTTGGGAAATATTGGTTCAACTGGAAAGTAAATCAAAGTAAACGTTTCGAAAAATCAAGTTAGGCGGTTCCTATTTCTGTATTTAATGACTTTCGTCATTTTTTTCAGCCATCTCATTTCCTTATCTTTGCTGTATTAATTATTTAATTCAACATAGCATGCAACTGTGGAACACATTAAATAAGGAGGAATTAGAAGCGCATTTGCGTGAAGTGGGACATCAATTCATCACCATTTCATTCTACCAATACGCACAAATTGAAAATCCTCACTTATTCAGAGATCACCTTTTCTTGATGTGGTCGAAATTAGAAGTCGTGGGACGAACATACGTCGCACATGAAGGAATCAACGCACAAATTGCGGTCCCAACACACAACTTGAGTCAGTTTCGCGAAGAATTGTACGACATCGATTTTTTACAGGGTGTACGTTTTAATTTCTCTGTGGATGATTCCGAAGCCGAATTCCCCTTTTTGAAGTTAAAAATAAAAGTGCGTGATAAAATTCTTGCGGACGGATTAGATGACCAAACATTCGATGTGACCAATAAAGGAAAACACTTGAATGCAAAAGAATTCAACGAATTAACAGAGAGACCAGACACCATTCTCATTGATTTTCGTAACCACTACGAATCAGAAGTTGGTTATTTCAAAGGCGCAATTCTTCCCGATGTCGATACGTTTAGAGAATCCCTTCCCTACATCGAAGAGACGTATTTAAAAGGTAACGAGGATAAAAACATCGTCATGTACTGTACGGGTGGCGTACGTTGCGAAAAAGCATCCGCATGGTTCAAACACCGTGGATTCCAAAATGTCCATCAATTAGAAGGTGGAATCATTAAATACGCTAACGACGCGAAGGAACAAGGAATTGAGAATAAATTCATTGGAAAAAACTTCGTATTCGATGAACGTCGAGGCGAACGTATTTCTGACGACATCATCGCTGTTTGCCATCAATGTGGCGATCCTGCGGATACGCACACGAATTGTGTGAACGACGCATGTCATTTGCTCTTCATTCAATGCGAAGCTTGCAAGGAGAAAATGGAGAACTGCTGTTCATCTGAATGCCTGGAAACCATTCACTTACCTGAAGAGGTTCAGAAGGAAATGCGCAAGGGAATCGAGAACAGTAATCGAATTTTCAAAAAAGGTAGATCAAATAAACTTCCCTTTAAACACAATCCTGAAAAACCCTTATCTTTGATTGAACTTTCAAATAGAGACAAGTGATTTTAGCTATAAACTGGACCGTTGATTCGGAAATTATTGATGGTTGGCGAACGCCTAACCTCTATGGGTTATTATTTGTAACTGGACTTATTCTCGGTTATTTCGTGGTGAAACGCATGTTCAAGGAAGAACAAATCAGCGACGAACTGTTGGATAAACTTGTTTGGTTCATGATTCCAGCAACCGTTATTGGCGCACGACTTGGACACGTTTTTTTCTATGGTCCTCTTTTCGACGAAATACAAAATGGTGTCGTTGTCGACCGCGGTTATTTGTCTCATCCAGCTGACATTTTTAAAATTTGGGAAGGTGGATTAGCGAGTCACGGTGCTGCCATTGTGATTCTCCTTTCCTTGTGGTACTATTCCCAAAAAGTATTAAAACGTCCTTATTTGTGGATGCTCGACCGAATTTCCGCTCCTGTAGCAATTGGCGCGACGTTTATCCGCCTTGGAAATTTAGTCAATCACGAAATGGTTGGAGATCCAACAAATGTTCCATGGGCATTCAAATTTCAAAACTATTGGAATGACCAATTGCACATGTACGATCCGACACCTAGACATCCAGCTCAACTTTACGAAGCGATTTGTTACCTCCTTGCTTTTTTCATCCTCCTATTCCTTTATTGGAAAAAAGAAAAGTTCAAGCAACAAGGATTCATTTTCGGTTCCTTCTTAATCATGATTTTTGGATCCCGATTCTTTATTGAATTCGTCAAAATTGGTCAGACCGCAAGAGACTTTGAATGGAGCTTAAACACCGGACAACTATTAAGTATTCCATTTGTGCTGTGTGGAATTTATTTGATTTATCGCGCGTCAAAAAACAGTCCCGCACAATGAAAAATTTAACTTTCATCCTACTTGGAGCCTGCCTTTCACTTTTCTCTTGTCAAACGCCAGAACCGAATAAGAAAGAAGCGAAACACGTCGCTCCTACTCCAAAAGAAGCAGTAAAAAAAGAACTTCCAACTGAAAATGAAGCGAAACTGATTAAGGGAAGTTACTCTATAGTTGCTGGTAAAGGCGAGGACACTTCCACCAGTTTTATTTCCTACGTGTTCTACGAGGATAAAGGACAACTCAATGTTTGGCAAGTCGCTATCAATGATTTTATTAAAAAATCCTTGTTTCGAAAAGACGGTGTGCCCGTTTCAAAAGATCCATTGACTGTTCAACTAATCGAGAAATCGATGAATGATTTTAAACGATATGCGAACCGAAGTAAATCGGAATTTGAAATGACCTATTCGATGTCAGACGAATATGCTATCGATGATGCGCACAAAGAATTTACCACCTTAACCGAGGTGTCGAGTTCGTACGAAGGTGGCGCGCATGGCAATTACGGGACAGGGTATTTCCAATTTGATAAACGTTCAGGTAAGGAATTATCATTGACTGATTTTGTTACAGACATCAAGGAATTCAATCGCATTGCCGAAAAGTACTTCAAGAAGTCAAAAGGGATTCCTGCAAACGTCAGTGTAAGTTCAAAAGATCACTCCTTCGACTTTTGGTTTGAAAACGACCAATTTGCGTGCAACGATAATTTTTATTTTGATGGAAAAAGCATCCATTTCATGTATATGCCGTATGAAATCTCTAATTATGCGGAGGGAACGATTGAGTTCAGCATTCCCATAAATAAAATAGAACATTTACTTAAACTTCACTAATCAAAAAATGTCACTTAGTGTAAAGATGACAATTTGTAATTATATTCAAATTCCTTCTTATATTTGTGACCGAAAATAACGGACGTATTATGCCAGCAAAAGCTACAACAAGCGCAAAAAAAGCAAGCACTGCTACTAAATCTGCAGGAAAACCTAAGTTTTCCAAAGAAACGTACATCAAATGGTACAAAGACATGTTATTAATTCGTCGTTTCGAAGAGAAAACTGGTCAGTTGTACATTCAACAAAAATTTGGTGGATTCTGTCACCTTTACATTGGACAAGAAGCCATTGTTGCAGGAACAGCAAGCGCTTGTCAAACAGGCGATAAACACATGACAGCATACCGCGATCACGCGCATCCAATTGCACTTGGAACAGATCCACGTGTATTGATGGCGGAACTTTACGGACGTTCAACTGGTTGTTCCAAAGGAAAAGGTGGATCCATGCACTTCTTTGACAAAGAGAAAAACTTCATGGGTGGACACGGAATCGTTGGAGCACAAATTGCCATGGGTGCTGGAGTTGCTTTCGCAGAACAATACAACGGAACCGATAACGTAGCATTTGTATCTATGGGAGATGGAGCTGTTCGACAAGGAGCACTTCATGAAACATTCAACATGGCGATGAACTGGAAACTTCCAGTGATTTTCATCATTGAGAACAATAACTACGCGATGGGGACATCGGTGGAGCGCACAACGAATGTAACAGACCTTTCGAAAATTGGACTTTCTTACGAAATGCCGTCGAAAGTGGTGAATGGAATGCGTCCAGAAAGTGTTCACGAAGCGATTGAAGAAGCGTGTATTCGTGCTCGTCGTGGCGACGGACCAACATTGTTGGATATTCGTACCTACCGTTACAAAGGACACTCAATGTCTGACCCTCAAAAATACCGCACAAAAGACGAAGTAGCTGAGTGGATGCAACAAGATCCAATTGAGCATTGTTTACTTACTATTCAGGACAACAAGTGGTTAAATGAAAAAGAAATGGAAGAAATTTCTGCTTGGGTGAAAAAGGAAGTGGAAGAATCAGTGGAATTTGCTGAAAACTCTCCATATCCAGAAGCACATGAGTTATACGAAGATGTATACACGCAAACTGACTATCCGTACATCAAAGAATATTAAAAACTTAAAATAAAGAATCCATGGCTGAAATCGTTTACATGCCGAAATTGAGTGATACAATGACCGAAGGTGTTGTTGCAACTTGGAATAAAAATGTGGGTGACGCCGTTAAAGCTGGTGAAGTTCTAGCTGAAATTGAAACGGACAAAGCAACCATGGAATTCGAGTCCTTTTACGATGGTGTGTTATTACACATCGGAGTAGAGACTGGAAAAGCTGCACCCGTAAATAGCGTGTTGGCAATTATCGGTCAAGCTGGTGAAGATATTTCTGCGGCATTGGCAAGTGCAGGAGCAAATGCTCCAGGCGCTGCTGTTGAAGCTCCAAAAACAGAAACAGCTCCTACCCCTTCTCCAGTTGCGAGTCCAGCAGCAAGTACCCCTGCTCCTACTCCAGCTCCAGCGACAACAAGTGCTCCAATCGCGAACAATACGAATGGACGCGTTTTCGCATCTCCATTAGCGAAAAAGATGGCAAGTGAAAAAGGAATTGACATTCATTCCGTTGCTGGAACAGGTGAAAGTGGACGCATCGTGAAACGCGATGTGGATCATTACACACCATACACGCCAGCTGAAAGAACCTTTACAGCTGCTTCAAGCGGTGTTGAATCGTTCACAGATGAGCCAGTAAGTCAAATGCGTAAAACCATTGCTCGTCGCTTAGCGGAAAGTAAATTTACAGCGCCGCATTTCTACTTGACAATGGACATCAACATGGATCAAGCGATTGCGTCTAGAAAAGCATTAAACAGCATGGACGGAGTGAAAGTTTCGTTCAACGATTTAGTCGTGAAAGCAGTTGCTATGGCCTTGAAACAAAATCCAGGAGTGAATAGCTCGTGGATGGGTGACTTCATTCGTCGCAACCAACACGTTCACATCGGTGTAGCTGTGGCTGTAGAAGATGGATTATTGGTTCCAGTGATTCGTCACGCAGACACGAAAGGATTGGTTCAAATTTCTGCTGAAGTGCGTGAATTCGCTCAAAAAGCAAAAGATAAAAAACTACAACCAAGTGATTGGGAAGGAAATACCTTCACGATTTCAAACCTTGGAATGTTCGGGATTGAATCCTTCACGGCAATTGTGAATCCACCAGACAGCTGTATTTTAGCGATTGGCGGAATCAAAGAAGTTCCTGTGGTTAAAAACGGACAAGTTGTCCCAGGAAATGTCATGAAAGTGACCTTGTCTTGTGACCACCGCGTAGTTGATGGTGCAACAGGTTCTAGCTTCCTTCAAACGTTTAAAACGTACATGGAGAATCCAGCAGCCATGTTGTTGTAAGTTTCCTTAAACGTCTTTACCAATCGAGTGCATGTCATTGTGGTTTTCCTCAATTTCATCTTTCACTCGTTGAATAGATTTGGTTAGAATGCGTATTTCTTGAGACGCGAACTTCGCTAGCCAAAACCAGCTATTGTCTTCGTGATCAATTGCCAAGGACATGTGATACAGCGTTTCAAAGTTATTTTTCAATAACCATTCTTGTGCTTTCAAGTTTCCTTCTGCGGCATTAATCATCGCCATTAGATGAGCGTACCCGTTTTCAATCAACCAATTTCGCGCTTCATCCTTCAGGAGAATGGCAAAAGTCGCCATGTACAATTCTGGATAACCATTATCCCGCAACCAAAGCTGAAGATCCTTGTTTCCTTCTACCGCTTTTGCCCACGCAATAAAGACAAGCGATGGATAATTTACATCGTGCAACGGAGCTGCGGTGATAGGCTTTTTCGCTGCTTCCGTGTTTTTTGGTGAAGAACCAAAGAGTCGTCTTAACATTTCTAGGAAAGTTTGTCAGTTATTAGAAAAACCAAAGTGCTACAAAAATAGCCGTAATCACACAGATTAAGTCGACCAACAACATCGTACCTAAGGCATAACGCGTGTTGCGCACATTGATCGAACCGAAGTACACGGCAATCACATAAAAGGTTGTTTCAGCGCTGCATTGAAAAATACTACTCAATCTACCTGCTAAGGAATCTGGACCGAAATTATTCATCGCATCCAACATGAATCCACGTGAGCCACTAGAGCTAAATGGTCGTAACAATGCAACAGGTAAAGAATCTGTGATTTCTTTGGAGACGCCGATGAAATGAAATCCTGTGGCAATCCAATTACTGATGATTTCGAATAAACCGCTGTTACGGAAGAGCGAAATGGCTGCTAACATTCCAAGCACGTATGGAAAAATGGCCACTCCTGTGTTGATGCCGCTTTTTGCACCTACGACGAATGAATCAAAAACGGTTGTTTCTTTTTCTTTGAATTTCTTTTCGTGAATAAAGGCAAAAATCAAGGTAGCAACGATGATTCCAAGTAACAATACACTCGAAAAATTACTCGAAAAGAAGTTCTTACCGATTAAATCCAAGCTATTCACGTAAAGTAAAAGTCCGATGATTGCTGCAATGATGGATGTCAACGCCAATAACAAGGTCGCACTGCGGAATTGAATGCGCTGTCTAATACCGACAATAAAAAAGGCCGCCAAGGTTCCAATGAGCGAAGTCACGATACAAGGCAACATGACATCCGCTGGATTCGCTGCATTGGCTGCAGCACGATAACCGATAATCGATGTAGGAATAAGGGTGAGTCCGGCAGCGTGTAAACACAAGAACATGATCTGTGCATCCGATGCACGGTCTTTGTCCGGATTGATTTCCTGTAAACTTTGCATGGCTTTCAATCCAAATGGCGTCGCAGCGGAATCGAGTCCTAAAAAGTTTGCTGAAAAATTCAAGGTCATGTACGAAATGGACTCATGATTTTTCGGGACCGAAGGAAAAACCTTCACAAAGAACGGACTCAAGCGTCTTGCCAATCGCTCCGTCGCTCCAGAGTCAATCAACAACTGCATGATTCCACAGAAGAAGGCCAAATAAGCCATCAACGGTAAAATCAAGTCAAACAAACTCGCTTTACAGGTTTCGAGAAGTCCATCGGCCTTTTGCGTTCCTTTGAATACTTGTACGGTTTGATTCTTCAATACGTAGGTCGTATCGCTGTCATCCGGATTGACATTATACACTAAGGTTCCTTCCGGAGCCGACTTAATTTTTTCTTGGAAGCTACTGGAGCAATCCTTCAGGTAGCGTTCACCTGTTAAAATCGGACTATCCTTTTTTCCATTTAAGACATATTCGATCGAATAAGAATTGGACAAAAAGAGTCCAGCAAAGACAAATAATACAGAGCTAATGAAGATGATTAGCCAAAATCTACTTAATACCATGAAACGAATATCCACATTTTTCCGGCTTCTCATGACACTCAATGTGAAAAAGAATTAACACACGTTATTGAATTACGTGAAAATGAACAAAATCAAGCGCTGCAAATGGATAGTGCGTACCTTTGTCCAAACAATCGCATACGAATGAAAAGAGTCCTACACACCTCGCAAACTCGTGGTCACGCCAATCATGGTTGGCTGAACGCAAAACACTCCTTTAGTTTCGCGCAATGGTACAATCCAGAACGCATCAACTTTGGCGCATTGCGCGTATTAAACGACGATATTGTTGCCGCAGCAATGGGATTTGGAAAACACCCCCACGACAACATGGAAATCATTACAATTCCTTTGCGCGGCTCACTTCGCCATCAAGACAGCATGGGTTTCAGTGAAATCGTAAAAGCGGGCGAAGTTCAGGTGATGTCAGCCGGAACCGGAATTTTTCACAGTGAAATGAATGCCAGCAACCAAGAAGACCTTAATTTATTTCAAATATGGATTTTCCCAAATAAACAAGGAGTCACTCCTCGCTACGAGCAAAAGTCCTATGACTTGAAGGATTCAGAACAACGATTCTTACAATTGGTTTCACCTCATGCGGATCAAGAAGGTGTTTGGATTCATCAAAACGCATGGATTCACCTGGTGAGTATGGAAGAAAACTCTTCCCTGACTTACGAGATCAAAGGCGAAGGAAATGGTGCATACTTCATGAACATTGATGGCGCGTTTGAAATCGAACAAGAACTTTTGAAGGAGCGCGACGCAATGGGAATATGGGATACAAAAGAAATTGTCCTCAAGAATAAACAAAAAGGACGAATGCTAGTTATAGAAGTACCAATGATATTTTAATATGAAACAGATAATAGACGATTTAAACTGGAGATACGCGACAAAACAATACGACGCAACAAAGAAATTAACGAATGAACAACTGGAAACAGTTAAAGACTCCTTGCGCCTCACCCCATCTGCATATGGAATCCAACCGCTTAAATTTATTTTCGTTTCAAGTCCAGCATTGAGAGAACAAATCAAAGAAATTGCCTTCAATCAAGGACAAGTTGTCGACGCCTCTCACCTCTTGATTATTTGTTCGTACACATCGATTACGGAGTCTTACTTAGATGATCACGTCAATTTAGTCACGGAAACACGAAATACTCCGCCTGAAAGAGCTGCTGGATTCAGTGAATTCTTGAAGAAAAACATTTTGAATATGTCGGACAGTGACGTTGAGCCATGGAATGTACGTCAGGCGTATATTGCACTAGGACAATTACTTCATACGTGTGCGAGTATCCGTGTGGACGCAACGCCGATGGAGGGATTTAATGCGAAAAAACTAGACGAATTATTAGGTCTGGGTGATCAAAACTTAAAAAGTGTGTTATTGTGCCCAATTGGGTTTCGCTCAACAGAGGACAACTACCAACACCTAGCTAAAGTCCGAAAACCGAAAGAACAACTATTTCAAACACTTTAGCTTATTCACATTGTCACGTGGATAAAAAAGCTTGATTTTATTGGGTTTTTTAACACTTCAAGTCCCTGCTTTTACTTATATTTGAGAATGATGAACTTCTCCAAGCACCATATCTCATTGTTATTCACCTTTCTACTAAGTGGATTTCTGTTGCATGGACAAGTGAAAATGAGCGCAAGTAACCGAGTGGACTTGGCAACGATTCACCATCAATTAATGGTGGAGAAAGGTGTTGTTCACCCAGATCTTTTAGCGCGTTACCCCATTTACCAAATCAACGGAAGTTACTATTTGTCTTTTCTTGGAAAGATTTCGGAAGGATTCAATCGCTCTGATTTAATCAAAAGAGGATTCATTGTGGGGAGTCCAATCGCAAATTTAGTAAGCATCAAAGTTCCTTTAAATAAGACAAGTCAACTCGTAAACATTAAAGGACTCGCTTACTTAGAAATCGCCTCCAAAATTCACAATTCACTAGACAAAGCCATTGTAGACATGCATGCGGACAGTGTCCACCAAGGAATTGGATTGCCACAAGGGTATTCAGGTAAGGATGTGTACATTGGCGTAACGGATTGGGGATTTGACTACACTTCTCCCGTGTTTTACGACACCGCTATGCAACAATCACGCATCGTGGCAGCTTGGGATCAATACAAAACGAGCGGTCCGCATCCACAGGGATTTGCGTATGGCACAGAATACACGACACAAGGTGAGTTGCTTGCCGCTGGAAGTGACACATCAAATATCTATTCGTATGCGACACACGGAACACATGTTTCTTGTATTGCAGGTGGTGGTGGTGCCGGAACTCCATACAAAGGAGTCGCTTTCGATGCCAACTTTTTGTTTGTAACCTTTTTAGTCGATGAAGCTGCGGTTCTCGATGCGTGGGAATGGATGTACCAAAAAGCACAAGCGGACGGAAAACGATTGGTCGTTAACATGTCCTGGGGACTTTACCACTTCGGAACACTGGATGGAACATCGATCTTAAGTCAAGCAATCACTGCTTATACCGATTTAGGTGTTGTATTCGCAAACTCTGGAGGAAACAATGGAAATGTCAATTTTCACATTAAGAAATCCTTCAACCAAGATCAATTCAAGTCTCGCATTGATTTTTATTCTTACTCGGCGAATGCAAACATGTGGGGACAAAGTATTCATGCATGGGGTGAAGCAGGAAATTCTTTCGAGAATGGATTGCTGATCACCAATAACGCTGGAAATACATTGGTAGAAAGTCCATTTTACAGCACTGCAACGGTTACAAACTACATTGATTCGTTTTTAGTAACTGGCGTCGACACCATATGGTTTAACATTACCGCAGATGCAGCTCATCCACTGAATGGACGACCACAAATGCGTTTACGTGTGAAGAATACCAACACCGCTCTTCGTGTATTACTAAAATCAAAAGCGGAAACAGGAACGGTTCATTACTGGAATGTGACTGAACTTTCGAACGACGTTGGAAATTGGGGAATGCCTTTCTCTTTCTCCTACGGTGGATCGATTTCAGGTGATAACCAAAACGGAATCAGCGAACCTTCTTGCTCCGAAGATGTCATCAGTGTCGCTGCTTACTCCTCACAGTATTTGAACGGAAGTGGGAATCCTGTCGGTGGTGGAATTGCCTCTTTCTCTTCTGTTGGTCCACGTTACGACGGACAAATGAAACCAGACATTGCTGCGCCTGGAGTAGCGATTATTTCTGCCATGTCCTCGTTCACCGATGCAACCTTCTCTTCTGTAGACAATGTCAGTTTCAATAACAAAACCTATCACTTCGCGAAAATGTCTGGAACGTCCATGGCTTCACCGATGGTCGCTGGAGTTTCCGCATTGATTTTAGAAGCGAATCCATATTTGTCAGCGCGACAAGTGAAAGAAATCATCATGTTGACTGCTCGAGAGGATAATTTAACAGGAAACATTCCAGCAGAGGGAAGTCCGATTTGGGGAGCAGGAAAAATCAACGCATACGCTGCGGTGAAATTAGCTTTACAGACCTTAGGATTTGAAAAAGTGCCGCACGAAATCGATTGGAACGTCTATCCAAATCCCGTGATGAACGAATTGCATTTCACGATCGTTGAACTTCCGAAAACGGTAGACATCATCGATATGGAAGGAAGCATCTACGAAAAGAACATCTACGATGGAAAAGTCTATGTTTCTGACCTTCCAGCAGGAACGTACTTCATTCGCTTGATCATCGACGGCAAAGTACAGCAAGAACGTTTTATCAAGCAATAAATGGACATTCGTCTCGCAACCGCACTCGAATTACCGATTCTTGAATCCTTGGCACGTGAAATCTGGCCGCATACCTACGCTGACATCATCACGAAAGAACAAATGGACTTCATGTTGAATTGGATGTACTCCACGGAAACACTCGTAGGACAACAACAAGCCGGACACGAATTTTACCTTCTACAAAATGATTCCATGGATATTGGTTTTCTGGCGATTGAACAAACAGGCGACGAATTAAAAGTCAACAAAGTGTACGTCCTGCCAACTGCCCAAGGACTTGGTGCAGGAAAAAAGCTCATGGACAAAGCCATCGAACGCGCAAAAGCAAAACAGTGTGCCTATATTTTCCTTCAAGTGAATCGCGCCAATAAAGCGAAGTTCTTTTACGACAAACTGGGATTCAGCATCCGAAAAGAAGAGAAATTCGACATCGGACATGGCTTTTTCATGGATGATTATGTGATGGAGTTGAAAGTTGAAACAGCTCTTTAGTCCTAATCACATTTTCCTTATCTTCGCTACCAAAATCTGACCTATGCTGAAAATCGACATGCACTCTCACATCATTCCGAAGAATTTACCGAATTGGACGGAGAAATTTGGCTACGGGAAATTCATTTACTTGAATCACAATGAGGACCGAAGTGCAGATATGATGCAAGGTGGACAGTTTTTTAGACGTATCAAAGAAAATTGCTGGGACGAAGACTTACGTTTGGGTGAATACGAGCAATTTCAAACGCAAACACAAGTTGTTTGTACGATTCCGGTGCTTTTCTCCTATTGGGCAGAACCGAAACACGGATTGGAATTGTCCGAGTATTTGAATGACCACATTGCCGAATTGGTGGCGAAATATCCGAAAAACTACATTGGACTAGCAACCATCCCGATGCAGGACACCGAATTAGCGATAAAAGAATTGGAACGCGCCAAAGCCATTGGACACGTCGGTATTCAGATTGGATCAAACATCAACGACGAGAATTTAAGTGAAGAACGCTTCTTCCCGATTTTCGAAGCGTGTGAACGTCTCGGAATGGCGGTGATGATTCATCCATGGCAAATGATGGGATTTGACAGTATGAAAAAGTATTGGTTACCTTGGTTAGTGGGAATGCCTGCAGAAACGTCTCGCGCAGCTTGTTCGATGATTTTCGGTGGTGTACTGGAACGCTTGCCAAACCTACGCGTGTGCTTTTCGCATGCCGGTGGGTCTTTTCTTCCCACTTTAGGCCGCATCGAACATGGATTCAATTGTCGTCCCGATTTAGTGGCGATTGACAATGAAGTGAATCCACGTGATTACGTTGGGAAGTTCTGGGTGGATTGCATCACACACGACATCGATGCCTTGAAGTACATTCTGAAGATGCAAGGATCAATGCGCGTCTGTTTAGGTTCTGATTATCCGTTCCCTCTGGGAGATTTGGAAATTGGAAAATTCATCGAAGAAAGTGATTTATCCATGCAGGACAAAGAAAACATCTTTTCCAATTCCACCTTGGAATGGTTGAATTTAGATAAATCACTGTTTCTTTAGTCGATTTTATACTCTAAACGCATCGTGATGTTCGCTGTTTTGCGGCGCGAGGAGGTATTAAAACTTCCACCCCACGAGTAATCCTCGGAAGAATTTTCTGCCGTGATTTGGAACACACCCATGTCTGCTGTTTTTAGTCCACCAAGGTTACCACCTGCGTTTTCTGCGATTTTTTGCGCACGGTTGTACGCATCCTTCGTTGCTTCTTCAATCATTTTGATTTTCAACTCTGCCAACTTCGTGTAGTAATATTCTGGTGCATTGGAATTCAACTCAATTCCCGCATCGATTAACTGCGATACTTCACGTGAAGTTTTCTCCACAGTATCTACTTTTTTGGAACGGACTTTTAAACTTTGTGTCAAATTATAACCTGTAAAGTACGAACCAGTTTCATTTCCATCGCCGTCGTATTCCGTGTGGAACATCTTTTGGATATCGGCTGCTTCGAAGACGATTTCATCTTCCGAGATTCCTTTGGACATCAAGTAAGACTTCACGCGTTTCACGTCATTATTCAAATCCGCATACGCTTGTTTCAATTCCATGTTGTTGCGGGAAAAATTCGCACGCCAAACGATTAAATCCGAGTCAAATGACTGCTCCCCTAAACCGGTCACGCTAATCACAGGATCTGGTTTCCCTTTGGATAGGTAGGAATGTCCTAAAATGTATCCGGTTACGATCACCGCAAAAGTGATCATGATGGTTGCTGCGTGTTTTTTAAAGAAGTTCATGTCGTTTAATTTTTGATAAATGTAGCTAAATTAATGTACCATGTCAAAATGTTATAGTATGGGAAATTTTTTTTATTGTTTTACTTTTTGGCATTGCCCCAAAAAGTAACAAAAAGGTCTAGCGCTTAAAAGATGAAACGACCCTCATCTTCCTTGTTGCTAAAATTTCTGAAACTCGCTCTCGTTCCTCGGCTCAGACAGCCAGAAATTTTAACGCAACTTCGTCGTGAGGGTTTGCGTTGCATCTTTTCATGCGCGAGAAAGCGATCTTGTGGATGTTTGTTGTTATCACTTCGAAGAAAGAAATTCAAAATAGAATTGGGCCCGACATAGAATTCGAATCCCGATATTTCGGGATTGATCTTTTTGTGAACTTTTTGGATCAAGTCCGACAATCGGACAAAAAGTTGGAGATAAAAACAACTGTGAATGGATACAAAATGATGTCAAGCCCCTAGATTTTGATCATTATCCAATTTAAATCATGGTAAAAAAGAACCATTTCTTTTGAAACTTGTTACACTTTCATGGAAACAAAAAATTATTTCATTGTTGGTGCATCGTCCGGAATCGGACTGGAACTAGCTCGAACATTGCACGCCGAAGGACACCAAGTGTTTGGAACCTACTTCACGAAAGAACATGCGGGTCTTCCTTCTGGAATCCATTACCAGCAATTGGATGTCCGTTCAGAGTCCTTGGACTTTGCCTTCCTACCCGAACGTTTAGACGGAATCGTTTATTGTCCCGGCGCCATTTCACTGAAGCCATTCGCTCGCATTTCTCCAGCACAATTCAAAGACGATTTTGACTTACAAGTGTTGGGTGCCATCAAATGCATTCAAGGGAACGTGGCAAGACTAAAAGCTGGTGTGACACCATCCATTTTATTGTTTAGTTCGATTGCAGCGAGTCAAGGATTGAATTTCCACACACAGGTTTCCGTTTCAAAAGCAGCCTTGGAAGGACTCACCAAATCCCTAGCAGCAGAATTAGCACCGAGCATTCGCGTGAATTGCATTGCGCCATCACTTACGGATACACCATTGGCACAAAACCTCTTGAATTCCGATCAGAAGAAAGAAGCGAATGGATTGCGTCATCCCATGAAACGTGTGGGAACAGTTGCTGACATGGCAGATTACGCCGCATTTTTACTCTCCGAAAAAGCTTCTTGGGTTACCGGTCAAATCATTGGCATCGACGGTGGCTTATCGACTTTACGGATTTAAACGCAACACCAAAGCAAAAACAGCGATTCCAGCTACTATTGACACAAGCACATTGAGTGCAAAGATGCTGTATTGTCCGTTGGAAAGTAAGAGAAAATTCTCGTAAGAAAAGGTGCTAAATGTACTGAAGCCACCACAGAATCCAGCAAGTAATAAGGGATGAAGCCAATCTGTTTTGGCGATTTTCGAACTGAAGTACAGCACCAAGGCAAAAACAATACACGCCAATAAATTACTCCAGAACGTTGCCCATGGGAATCCTTGTTTGTATGGTAAAGCTTTGCTCATGCCAAAGCGCGCCAAGCTCCCGAGTCCACCGCCAATAAAAACGAATATCCAATTCATCCTTTGTTGATTTTAACAAAACGTGACAAAATAAAGCGACGTATTCCATACGCGATGAGCATTCCGAGAAGCGCTCCGACAATCACATCCGTGAAGTAATGCACGCCCAAATACATGCGGCTGTACATCACCAATACAACGAGCGAAACAAGTGCCCACTTCATCCACGATTTTACGTAGAAGGGCCAAAAGAAAACGGCGAATCCAGCAAAATTTGCAGCGTGAGAAGAAACGAAGCCGTATTTCCCACCGAGATAGGGAGATCCATCCGAAAATAAATGATAATGAAGTTGCTCCGCGATTCGAACATTGTGTGAAGGACGAAAACGGTGGAACACTTCTTTGAAAAGTTGCGTTGAAATAACATCGCACAAAATGATCATGAAGGTTCCGAAAAGCAGAAATATGCCAATTTGCTTCCACGATTTTTGCTGTGTACGAAAGAGGAAAATGAGTCCAAGTAAAATCGGTAAAATCAACCATTTGGAAGAAAGTACCCACATGAGTTGATCAAGGAATCCATTGTGCTGAGCATTTACCCACAACACCAGTTGTTCATCCCACGAATTAAGCTGGGAGATCATTTGTTAAGTGCTTCCAAATCAAATCTTTCAATTCAACGATTCCCTTTTGAGCAACAGAAGAAATGAATACGTGCGGAATATTCGGAATATCCTTTTTCATTTGTCCAATTAATTCATCATCCAACATATCGCTTTTCGTAATAGCTAACAAACGCTCTTTATGTAATAACTCAGGATTATATTGTTTCAACTCGTTCAACAAGACATTGTATTCTTTTTTAATGTCATCACTATCTACTGGAATCATGAATAGCAATAAGGAATTTCGTTCGATGTGACGTAAAAAACGAAGTCCAAGGCCTTTTCCTGTATGTGCACCTTCGATGATTCCCGGAATATCTGCCATGACAAATGAACGGTGATCACGGTAAGAAACGATTCCTAAGTTTGGACGCAAGGTCGTAAACGCATAATCCCCAATCTCTGGTTTCGCTTCTGTAACCACAGAAAGTAAGGTGCTTTTTCCAGCATTTGGGAATCCAACCAGTCCGACATCTGCCAAGAGTTTCATTTCCAAAATCTTCCAACCTTCTTTTCCAGGTTCGCCTGGCTGCGCATAGCGTGGTGTTTGATTCGTTGGAGATTTAAAGTTATCATTTCCCATCCCCCCTTTTCCACCAGGTTGTATGATCACTTGTTCGCCGTCTTGTGTAATTTCAAATAAGACCTCTCCAGTCTCACCGTCCTTAGCCAAGGTACCAAGTGGAACATCGATGTATTTATCTTCGCCTTGAGAACCTGTTTTCATATTTCCCGCACCGTGCGTACCATGTCCAGCTTTGACATGTTTATGAAATTTCAAGTGAAGTAAAGTCCACAATTGTTTATTTCCACGCAAGTAGATGTGTCCACCACGTCCACCATCTCCCCCATCAGGACCACCTTTTGGGATGTATTTTTCACGGCGAAAGTGAGTTGAACCTCCACCTCCGTTACCAGAGGTACAGTGGATTTTTACGTAATCAACGAAATTGTCAGATGCCATTCTTAGGCTTTAAATTGCATCAATTTCTTGAAACAAACGGTTAGTAATTTCATCAATACTTCCAATTCCATTGATGGATGTAAACTTGTGTTGAGCTTGATAGTACGATTTTACCGGTGCAGTTTCTTGATTGTACACATTGATTCTTTTTTCAATCACCTCTGGATTCGCATCATCAGCACGTCCACTCACTTCTGCACGTTTCAATAAACGCGTTTTCAACTCATTCTCTTCTACTTCTAAGGCCAACATCAGACTGATTCCAGTACCTAATTCATTCAAGAAAGCATCTAGTGCTTCCGCTTGCGTATTTGTACGAGGGAATCCATCAAAGATGAAGCCTCTCGGTGACTCATGTTTAACGACTTCTGATCGCAACATGTCAATTGTTACAGAATCTGGAACGAGTTGTCCTTGATCCATGTAACTTTTCGCTAAGGTTCCAAGTGCTGTTTCTCCTTTAATGTTCGCGCGGAAAATATCTCCTGTCGAAAGGTGAACCAATCCATATTTTTCAATTAAACGTTCCGATTGCGTTCCTTTCCCTGCTCCTGGAGGTCCAAATAGTACAATGTTTAACATAAGTCAGTCTATTAATTGATAAATCTCTTTTAAATTTCTACCTAATTCGTTGTAATCTAGACCATAGCCTACAACAAATTTATTTGGAATCTCCATCCCGATGTATTTCGGTCTGTTTTTTCCTAAATATGCCTCCGGTTTGAACAACAGGGTACATATTTCAATGGATTCCATATCCTGTGTTTTCAATAAAGTGAGGACCTTATCGATCGTAATTCCTGTGTCGACGATGTCTTCCAATATGATCACTGAACGATTTTTCAAATCCGTATTCAATCCAATTAATTCATCTACGCGTCCAGAGGTTGTTGTTCCTTGGTACGAACTTACTTTCACGAAGGAAACCTCCACATTGGAAGAGATGCACTTCATTAAATCCGCTGTAAACATGAAGGAACCATTCAAAATGGACAAGAAAATCACCTTCTTTCCTTGATAGTCCTTTTCCAAGTCCTGTGCTAATCTTTCGACTGCAGATTGAATTTCCGCTGCACTGATGTAGGATTGAAATTGTTTGTCATGAATGGTGCGCACATCTTTCATATAGATGCAAAGGTACGATTTTGCGGACGTAATTGAAAATTTTCTTTGAATTCCATTGGTTTAATTTCCTTGCTGTATCTTTGTTGCATGGAAGCAATTTGGTATGGTAAAAAAATGAAAGTGGGAGTTCTTGGTGGTGGACAACTCGGACGCATGCTTATTCAAGAGGCAACGAACCTGAATATTCACCTGCACATGATGGACGGAGACGCGGCTGCTCCTTGTGCGCACCTCGCTCATTCCTTTACCTGTGGTTCCATTACCGATTACGATGCCGTTTACGCATTTGGGAAGGACAAAGACCTCATCACCGTTGAAATCGAAAACGTTTCCATTGAAGCTTTGGAGGTCCTTGAAAAAGAAGGCGTAAAGGTATTTCCGCAACCGCGTGTCTTGCGCATCATTCGCGACAAAGGATTGCAAAAGCAATTTTATATCGATCAAAACATACCTACTGCTCCATTTGCCTTCATAGAAAATCGAGTTGATTTATTAGCAAAAGCGAGTTTTCCCATTGTACATAAATTGCGTACAGGCGGCTACGATGGAAAAGGAGTGAATATTCTGAAGTCAGAAGCCGATGCACTGACATCTTTCGATGAACCAAGCATCATTGAAAACAAAATTCCTTTTCAAAAAGAACTTTCCGTAATTGTGGCTCGCAATGAAAACGGCGAAATGACTACTTTTCCCTGTGTGGAATGTGAATTCAATCCAGAAGCGAATTTGGTGGAATTCTTGTTCTCTCCCGCGGACATCGATTCAAACGTTGAACAACAAGCAGATGAAATTGCAAAAGACATCATCCAAAAACTGGATATGGTAGGATTGCTCGCTGTGGAGTTCTTTTTAACGAACGACGGAAGTTTATTGGTGAACGAAATCGCTCCACGTCCACATAACAGCGGACACCACACGATTGAAATTTGTCACACGTCACAATTTGCACAGCATTTACGTGCCCTCCTCAATTTACCCTTGGGCGATACGTCATTAATCCAATGCGGATCGATGATCAACCTTGTTGGGGAAAAAGGATTTGAGGGTCCAGCAATCTATGAAGGATTGAAAGACATCTTGTCGATTCCCGGGGTTTACCCACACATTTACGGAAAAGAAATCACGAAGTCCTTCCGCAAAATGGGACACGTCACCATCACCGGTTCAAACATGGATGAAGTCCGCGAAAAGACGCAGAAAGTCCAAGAGTCCATTCGAGTTATTGCATAAAAAAAGGACCACTTTTCAGCAGTCCTTTTCTTTATTTACGTTTACTTGATCTTATTCGATGATCAATTTTTTCGATGTTGTTTGTCCGTTAACCATCAATTCAACAAAGTAAACACCCGCTTTGAAGTTGCTTGTATTCATGTTGATTTGGTAGTCTCCTTGAACTGATCCATATTCTTTTTCGCTGATTAATTTTCCTGCAAAGTCAACTAATTTCATGGAAACGTTTGACTCTTGAGCGATGTGAATATTAACCGTTGCAGACGTTGAAGCTGGATTTGGATAAACTGTCATCACTTGTGTCAAATCAGTCGCAGGCATATCGTTCAATCCCGCTACGTAACCATTTGTGACAGCTTCAGCGATGGTTGCACGTCCTGCATTGTCAATTTTTCCTGTTGGATCTATAATCATTCCAATGATGCTAATTTTCGTTTCATCCCAATCCGCAGGTAGAGTAAAGCTAACATTCATCGTGTATGAATCACCTACATTCACTGTTGCTGGATAACTGTTTGGCATTCCAGTAAAGCTTGGAGCAATTGCTCGAGCGACGTGGTTGTATACCATTGTTGAAGCTGGAACTGGGTTAGAAAGAGTTTCAAATCCACCCATTACTCCATTGTTTCCGCCAGCGTATGCATTAGATTGGTTGTAACCTGCACCAGTACCTGTTACCTCATCTTCGGTTAATACACAAGCTGCTTTATAATTACTATTTGCCGCCATAGCGAAATTCGAAGTTACTGAAACATTCAATACACGGGTTGTTGCATCCCATGTCGCACCGTTAACGATTGTCGCCACTGGAGCAGTTTGTAAACGTGTAAAGAAATCCGGAGACATTCCAGAAGGATCAACATCTGCTAATCGATCGACAACCGCACTTGGATATCCACTGATTAATGCACCCATTCCTGCGTCGTAATCTACGTTTGTGATTGGGTCACCATTATGAACAGCGATTCCAGCCCAATATTGATCGTATTTCGTTTTGAATAAGTCCATGAAAACGGCTCCACGTGGACACCATTGACACCACGTACCTGTTGCTTCTTCACCAACCACCATTTTACCAGCTGCGGGAACCACTGGGTCAATTTGTCCTGCTAATGTATTGTCACCAGCGATATCATCATTCCCACCATTGATATTAGAAATTGTTGCTGTATAGGTTAGCAATCCTGGAACCAAAACATTAGCTGGCATATTCACCGTGTATGTTCCAATGCTTGCAACGTTCACACCCGTTACAGAGAATGGGTAGTTTTGACTATTGTAAGAAAGGTTTACATCAAATGAAGTAATTGCCGTTGCCCCAGCATTCAACACTTTCACTGTTGGAGTAACGTTTTGTCCAGCGATTTCTCCGCCCATGTTTACATTCGCAATCATGGCATTCAAGTTTGGCAAGGTATACGTTTGATGATCAAAACTTACGTTATCCATGTAAAATGCACTGTTTTGAACCGGATAGAAATCCGCTGCGGCAACCGCATTGACCCCATTCATCCATGTTCCAATCAGCGCACCATTCACGTATGCTTTCCATACATGTAAAGTTAAATTCGCTTCAATTTTCAAGGTAAACCAAGTCGCATCGGCATACGAACCTACGGCAAGATTGGGCGTATTTCCATCATCTATGGAAACTTGTCCTGCATCCATATTTACGTTCAAGGCCCAAACTTGTCCTAAAGTCGCTGCAGCTTGCAAGTTGAAATAAGCATTTTTTCCTGCATTGATGTAAAAATCAGATTGAAGGGTAAAAATTCCACTGTTATATACTTGTCCGAATTTCAAAACAACATCTTGTGGACCGCCAGATGCTGCCGTAGATGCAAGATAGATGGAATTAGGTACTGAATTGGCATTGTTATTCGTTATTGTTACGTCCTCTGCCGCTCCTTCTGTCCCACTCCAAGTGGACCAAGAAGCCGATTGAGGCCCTAAAAAGGAGCCTGCCGCATACGTGTCAAAATTATCTGAAAACAATTGCGCAAACGAAGTGCTGCACAATAATACAGATGCAATAAATAGTGTAGTTTTTTTCATGTTGTTGAATGAATTAATGTTTTTAGCGAACGAAAAGTACGCAAATTAGATGAGAATCAAGCGATTTCCTCGGTATTATTTGCAAGGAACTGAATCACTTCTGCTGCTCCTACGAGTCCAAATAAAGCCGGCATATACGAAATAGTACCGTAGAAGGACTTCTTGAAATTAGTTCCATTGGTCATTTTTAAGGAATCCTTTTGTTGAATTTCAGTCGAATAAACGGCTTTGATACCACGGTAGGAAATGTTTTTTCTTTTCAAGCGCTTTTTCATGTGCGCACCGAGTTTACATCCCGAAACATGTTGAATGTTCGTCACTTTAATTTTACTTGGATCTGTTTTTCCTCCCGCACCCATGTGACTGATGATTTTTACCTTTTTGCGTTTGCAGGCAATCAACCATTCCAATTTTGGCGTAACGGAATCAATGCAATCCATGACATAGTCCGGTTGATGTTCGTCGAGCAATTCCCACACACGTTCCGGCAGGACAAACTCTTCAACGATGTTTAACTGTATGTCTGGATTGATGTCCATAATTCGTTCGGCAAGAACAACGGCTTTATTAATGCCAATGGTACTATCAAGCGCCGTTAATTGACGGTTTTTATTTGTCGAGTCAAAGACATCCCCATCGATGATGGTCATCTTTCCAATTCCAGCTCGTGCGATAAATTCTCCTGCAAAGGAACCGATTCCACCGAGTCCGACAATCAACACATGCGCTTGTTTCAATCGATACATCTGCTCTTTAGAAAGCAACAATTCAGTCCGCTCCAACCAATTTACCATCGTATTTTTTTTCGCAAAGATATTTGATTCTTTTTCAATCAGATGTGAAAAATTCAGTAATTGAAATGTCCGAATGGAATCTAACCCATGTTTTTTTACTATATTCGGCAGGTAAACTAAACTATATTTATGGAAAATAATGCACGAAAAGGACATCCGAAAGGACTCTATTTGTTATTTGTAACGGAAATGTGGGAGCGATTCAGCTACTATGGGATGCGCGCCATCTTCACCTTATTTATGGTCAATGCGCTGATGTTTGATAAGTCTTTAGCTTCTACAGTTTATGGAAATTACACTGGACTTGTTTATTTAACACCGCTTATTGGAGGATACGTTGCAGATCGTTATTGGGGTAATCGACGTTCCATATTTGTTGGAGGAATCATGATGGCGATTGGTCAATTCTTTATGTTCCTCGCAGGCTCCTTTTACACGGACGTGAATCTCGCATCTACAATGATGTTTGTTGGACTTGGATTCTTGATCTTTGGTAATGGTTTCTTTAAACCAAACATTTCCACAATGGTGGGACAATTGTATGAGGAAGGTGATAAACGCGTTGACTCTGCATTCACCATTTTCTATATGGGTATTAACCTCGGTGCTTTCATTGCTCCATTAATTACTGGTGGACTTGGAGAAGTTTACGATAAAGAAGAATTGATTGTGCCTGCCATGTTTAAATGGGGATTCCTAGCTGCATGTATCGGGATGATTATCAGTACAATTGTTTTCGAATTATTAAAAAATAAATACATCATTAAACCAAATGGTGAGGCGATTGGTGCGAAACCTAAAAAAATCGAACCAGCAGCTGAAACAATTAAAGAACCAATGAACTTTGGGAAAATGATTCAATGGATTTTTATTTCCGGTGGATTATTTGTGGCTTTTAAAGGTCTTATGGGTTTGGATTTAGTAGGAGCGTTCATTTACACACTTTGTATCGTTGCGCCAGCATCGATTATCGTCGATAAAAGTTTAACAAAACAAGAAAAACAGCGCATTTGGGTGATTTTCATCATCGCCTTCTTCGTCATCTTCTTCTGGTCGGCATTCGAACAAGCCGGAGCATCATTAACGTTCTTTGCGCAAGAGCAAACAGATCGCCACCTTTTTAATTGGGAGGTTCCTTCTTCATATTTCCAAAGTATCAATGCTGTTGCCATTGTTATTTTTGCGCCAATTTTCGCTTATTTATGGACAAAATTAGGTGCTAGCAACCGTGAACCAAGTTCACCTGTAAAACAATCGGTAGGATTGTTCTTATTGGCTGTAGGATATTTGATCATCGCTGTTGGCGTAAAGGATTTAGATCCAAGTGTCAAAGTGAGTATGTTCTGGTTGGTTACGCTGTATTCTGTACATACCTTCGGTGAACTTTGCTTATCACCAATTGGTTTGTCCATGGTTGTTAAACTGGCTCCTGTTCGTTTTGCTTCTTTATTAATGGGAGTTTGGTTCTTATCAACGGCGACTGCGAATAAATTTGCCGGAGACTTGAGTTCACTTTATCCAGAAGAAGTGAAAATGGAGAAATCCATTCCAGTGAGTGCGTTTGCTTTTAATGCAAGTGATACGACCATGAACCTTACGCAATTGGATAGTAACTCGGTTAAATCTTGGAAAACTGAATTTGCCAATCATACAGCAAGTGTTCAATTACTTTCTGATGATTTCAAAGCGGAAAAGGAACTGGGCTTTGCAGAATCATTTAAAAACAAATTGTTCGGAATCGAAGCTGAGGAAAAAGCAGACTCATTGTTAGGGGTTTCCGTTGGGGTAGTTTCTAAAAATGAGGTTTCGGAATTCACACAAAAATTGATTGTTGGGTCTAAACCGAAATTCAACTACACCATGTTCAGTAATGCCGACGGAAACTTGTTATACGTGTTAAAATACGAGGCTGGCAAAAAAGGTAGTGAAGACGCAAAATCAATTGAGATTTGGAATATCAAACCAAAAAAACCAAGTTTCCTAGGAATGAAAATTGAAAATCTATACAACTTCTTCATGATCTTTGTATTCATGGCCGGAACTGCATCTGTGATTTTATTCCTATTATCAAAACGACTTTTAGTCATGATGAATGGCGTTAAATAACCGATAAATGACACTTGAAGGCTACCCTCATCAGGTAGCCTTTTTTATTTTAAAAACGTATTATGGCAAAAAGCACACATCCAAAAGCACTTCCCTACTTATTCTTTTCAG
Organism: uncultured Flavobacteriales bacterium; assembly: GCA_903860985.1. GTDB lineage: Bacteria > Bacteroidota > Bacteroidia > Flavobacteriales_D > Crocinitomicaceae > UBA952. The sequence continues at coordinate 33,140 of CAIOSO010000050.1, read as the reverse complement.
AAATGTGGGAACGATTCGGTTACTACTTGATGATCGGGATTTTTACGCTTTATTTAAAGGACTCCGTACATGGATTTGGCTTCAATGAAAAAGAAGCTTCTGATTTATATGGCACTTTCATCGCATTTGTATTCCTTACACCTTTTATTGGTGGGCTTTTAGCTGACCGAGTTCTAGGTTATCGCAGGTCCATAACCATCGGTGGAATCATGATGGGAATTGGTTATTGTTTGATGTCGGTTCACGACAAAACAACACTTTATGTAGCCATGGTACTAGTGATATTGGGTAATGGATTTTTCAAACCCAACATTTCTACCTTGCTCGGAAATGTTTACAATTCGGATGAATACAAATCTAAAAAAGACGCCGGTTATAGTATCTTTTATATGGGAATCAATATCGGAGCATTCGTTTGTAATTTTTTCGGTGCTGCGCTTTACAATATATATGGCTGGTATGCAGCTTTTTTAGCGGCAGGAGTCGGAATGTTCATTGGCATCATCATTTTCTGGGTTGGAACAAAGCACTATAAACATGTGGACGTAATTAAACCAAAATCGGAGAACGATATGTCCTTACTTCATATTTTCTCGGTGATTCTACTTCCGTCCATTGGATTTGGATTGTTGGCGTTATTACTTCCCGAACCGTTGGTTGGTTCCGCTACGACCGATGCCTTTTTATTTGGATGTATTCCAGTGATTTTCTTTTATGGACGATTACTCTACAAATCTCCACCTGAGGAGAAAAAACCAATTGCTGCGATGCTGGCAATTTTTGCCGTTGTCATTGCATTCTGGGCGGTTTTTAAACAAAATGGCTCGACTTTGAATACTTGGGCTGACCGGTATACAGACCGAGAGGTTCCAACTGCTATTCTTCCAGTCGCAAAAGGATTATACCTCGCTGAGGAAATTAGCTACAAAAAAGACTCAGTGGTCTTAATGGACGAACAGTTCCGTGTGAAAGACAAAAAAATAAAGGAATGGAATTACCCATATTACTTTAAAAATATTCCAGAGCCAGAAAAACCGAAAGAAGGTGATTCAATATTTGCCTTTAATACGAACCTTTTTCAATCCGTTAATCCGTTTTGGGTTGTGGCGCTGACTCCACTCATCATCGCCTTATTTGCGTTTTTACGTCGCAAAGGAAAAGAGCCATCCACACCAACTAAAATTGCCTTTGGATTGCTGATTTCTGGATTATCCTGCTTTGTTATGGTTGGAGCGATTTACGCGAATAACAACGGAATTGCAAAGGCATCGCCATGGTGGTTTATTTCATCTTATGCTGTTATTACGATTGGTGAACTGTTCTTGAGTCCAATGGGGCTTTCGCTCGTTTCAAAATTAAGTCCACCACGATTAACGTCATTAATGATGGGTGGTTGGTTTTTAGCAACCTCGATTGGAAATAAATTGTCCGGTGTTCTTAGCTCCATGTGGGACAACTACGAAGACAAAGCAAATTTCTTTTACGTGAATGTTGTGCTTTTATGCGCTGCATCCTTGCTCATGTTCGGCATGCTTCGATGGTTAAATAGTATCTTTAAGGAATATGAATAATTACCCGAGGCGCTTGGTCACAAGCGCCTCTACTTTTTCATAGAAGTGCTGCGGTTTGTACGTGCGCCATTCGATGTCCTCTAACTCTCCGCCCATCACAAAGTAATGATCAATGTTGATGCGTTCAAATTCGCGTACAACATGGTCGTGAAAGTTCACCATGGCTATCCAACCTTCTTCAACATCGTCGAACCATTCTTCATAGTAGCAGTCGTCCGAATAATGAAAATTCAATACGTTTTCTCCGATGAGAATGAATTGATTGATACCTTGTTCTATCAGTACATCGATGATGTCGCGCTTCAAGATCATGATGTCGTTTTCAATGGCATCGTTCCACTCGCCGATTAACTCCACTATGGCATACGCCGAATCGTAGTCCACCATAAGGAGTTTGATAAATAAAGTCGGTGATCCAATCGAATCCCATTGGGGATGAATGTAGAAGTCGTAAATGCTATTTGTGAACTCAAATTCACTGTACTCTCGTTCGAAAAATGGGGAAAGTGGATCCTCCGCTGCGACGTAATCTCCACGCCAGTTGAAATAAGGTTCGACAAAATGCATGGACAAATTTATACAGCGAAAGCGAGACTACAGCTCTTTAATCTAAAATAAGTTATAATTTCGCGTTTTTCTTTTGAAGAATCCAAACCTATCCAAAAAACACCCCGTGGGAAAAGATAAACTTTTACGATTTGAGGCGCTAAAGTCATTTTCGAATGTATATGAACCTGTTTTTAGAGAACCATTCCCTATTCAAGGTAATTGGCGTAAGGAAGTCTTTCAGAACGACAATCCCATCATCTTAGAGCTTGGTTGTGGAAAAGGAGAATACTCCGTTGGACTCGGAAGAAAATACCCGGAAAAGAATTTCATCGGCGTTGATTTAAAAGGGAATCGCATTTATATTGGTGCAAAAGATGCCTTGGAAACGAATTTAAGCAATGTGGCCTTTTTACGCACACGCATTGACTTCATCCTCGATTACTTTGGTGAACACGAAGTGGATGAGATATGGTTGACCTTTTCTGATCCACAACCAAATAAAGCGCGTAAACGCTTATCTTCTCCCCTCTTTATCGATCGTTACAAGAAAATATTAAAACCGAGTGGTATCGTTCACATGAAAACGGACAGCGACATCTTGTTTGAATATACCTTGGAGCAAATCGAAGAGAACAAGTACGAATGTTTAGAATCTACTTGGGATTTGTACGCGAATCTTCCGGAGAACTTAGATCAAGATACCCGAGAGATTTTCCACATACAAACCTACTACGAGAAATTATTTTCTTCACGTGGACACAAAATCAAGTACTGTAAATTTAAGATTTCTTAATTAGCGAATCTGCTTGTAATTGCGGTAATTCGTATCAATTCCAATGAATTTCAACAAATCCTTCAATTTATTTTTGAAGGATTTTTTGTTTCTACTTGGATCAACTTTGAAGGTCCAATTCAAGCGATCAATACGTGGCTGCATAACGTGTGGATGCGTTCCTTTGAATCGCGCCAATCCATTGATGTGCTCTTCGTATGGGAAAAACTCGACGTCCTCAATGTTCTTCTCTAACCATTCGTCATCGTGCCAAAGTTTGTGAAACGAAGTTTGCTTCGCCTGCATTGCTCTTGGATCCTTCACCCAGCCGTAGTGATATACGTTCGCTTTTATAACTGCAACATTTAATTTCTGATTATCATCCTTGCGGAATCCCTGTGCATCGCGGTATGAGTAGATATTGGCAGAATTGCGGATGATGCGGATTTCATTTTTGTACCAGTTATTGGACGCACCGATAAAATCGTAGGAACCATAAAAATGTTGATAGGAAAACAGGAGTCCGTCTACTTCTACATCATTGACGTACAATTCCATTTTCGCACGGATTTCTGCGTGGTCTTTCTCATGAATGACCTCATCACCTTGAATGTAAAATGCCCAATCGCTATCCTTTGAAATGGACTGAAACGCTTTATTTGTCTCATCCGCAAGCACTGCGCCATTTTCACGCAGGGTATCGTCCCAAATGGTTTCAATGATTTTTATTTTCGATGGATCGATGGATTGGATCAATGCTAAGGTATCGTCTTCTGAATTTCCGACAGCCACAATTACTTCGTCACAAAGAGGTAAAATGGATTGGATTGCCTCCACAATTGGATAATCCAACTTGATGGCGTTTCGAATAAACGTAAACCCAGATACTTTCACCTTTATTTATCCAACACTTTTGGAATACGGAAATAGTCAGAATCTTTTTTGGGCGCGTTTCGCAAGGCCTCGTCATGAGTCACTGTGACTTTCGGCTCATCTTCGCGCAGACGATTGATTTCTTCCGACATAAAAATCAATGGTTCCACGTTTGTCGTATCGACTTCTGATAATTTATCCACGAACTCAATCATGCGCTCCATGTCCTTCTTAATGGAAACTTTATCTTCTCCTTGAAACTCTAATCGAGCCAGGTGTGCAATGTGATCAATTAATTCTTCCGTGATTTTCATGTGTCAAAATTATTTATTTTCCTTGAATAAGTGTGGAAATTCGATTAAAATTGGTGCATTAATTCGATCAAAGCAGGCCTGACGGATTTCACTTATTTCCATTTGACCTAATTCCTCCACCGTAAAATATGGATGGATGTACACCCGGGAGATTCCAGGTTGAGCTGGACCCAGAATATCTGTTGGATCGGAAAAAAGTTTATAATTATTCGTAAACGTTAAAGGCAACAATGGAACCCCCATGGACTTTGCCATTTTAAACGCACCGTCTTTAAATGGGAGCATTTTGGGGCAATCTTTATCCGGAATTGTTCCTTCGGGAAAAACAACTAATGACCATCCATCTGCCACGGCTTTGTGCGCCATGGAATACGCTTGTCCTGCTTTATTTTTATTCTTGCGATACACCGGAATGTTCAAATTTCTAAAATAGGTTCCTAGAATGGGGTACTTTAAGATCTCACTTTTCCCAAGAAACACAAACGGCGACTTTGGTAAAATAGAATGCATAAGAAGAATATCTAGGTAAGAAGTATGATTAGCCACGATGATGTAGGGCCCATCAGGCAAGGTCGCTTTTTCCATGACCCTTACTCCGTAAAAGCAACAAAAACGCATGATCCAACTCCAAATAACGAATAGTTTAAAGCTAAACTTCTTCCAATTTGGATTCATTATGAGCACGAGAAATAAGGGGTAGAAGAGGAGCGCGAAAACACTAAAAACCACGGCAATGTAGAGTTTCCAAATCAATCCAAATACACCGAAAAAATTGCGCATAATCAAAGATACGTTTTTCAATGCACATTGGAATCCTTCGATTCCGTAGAAATGAGTAATTTTGAAAAAAGAAACATCAAATGGCGCGCATTTTAACAGGAATTCAAAGTACAGGAACACCACACTTAGGAAATATTTTAGGTGCGATTCTTCCCGCTATTGAATTAGCTTCCAATCCAGCGAATGAAAGTTACCTGTTTATTGCTGATATGCATTCCTTGACACAAATCAAAGAAGGCGATACCTTACGTCAAAATACCTATGCTACTGCAGCTACATGGATGGCATTTGGTTTAGATAGTTCACAAACAGTATTTTATCGTCAAAGCGACGTACCACAAGTCACCGAGTTAATGTGGTATTTGCTGTGCATGTATCCATATCAACGTTTGACGCTTGCTCATAGTTTCAAGGACAAAGCAGATCGTTTAGACGATGTCAATGGTGGACTCTTCTCCTACCCGATTTTGATGGCAGCAGATATTTTGTTGTTCGATGCAGAGATTGTTCCCGTTGGAAAAGATCAAAAGCAACACATTGAAATGACACGAGACGTAGCCAATCGTTTCAATTTAGCCTACGGCGACACCTTGGTGCTTCCGGAAGAACAAATCCGTGAGGACACCATGTTGATTCCTGGAACAGATGGCGAAAAGATGAGTAAATCGAGAGGGAATTACATCGATATTTTCTTACCGGAAAAACAGTTGAGAAAGCAAATCATGTCCATTGTTTCGGACAGTACGCCACTGGAAGACCCGAAGAACCCAGATACCTGTCCGACCTTTGCCTTGTATCAATTATTGGCGAGCGAAACAGAAGTAAAAACCATGCGCGAAAATTATTTGCGTGGCGGATACGGTTTTGGTCATGCGAAACAAGCATTGTTCGAATTGATCTTGAGCAAATTTGAAAAACAACGTTTGCGTTTCGATGAATTAATGGCGAATCCATCTGAAATCGATGCAGCACTTCAAATCGGTGCACAAAAAGCACAATCCGTTGCAAATGCCGTCTTAAAACGCGTTCGAACGAAGGTTGGTTATTGATTCAGATTTCAAGCAATCTTTCTCTTTTCTTTTTGTAGAAATTGTTTCAACTCATGCTGACTTGGCAATGCTGTTTGATACGTGGTGACAAATAAATTTTTGTCCATACCTCCTAAAGCATACTCGACCAATTCATCGTTTTTATCCGTGCATAGCAAAATACCAATCGGTGGATTATCATTTTTTTCCTGAACATGGCGTTTAAAATATTGAACATAGGTGTTTAATTGTCCGACATTTGCGTGACTAAATCCATCCACTTTTAATTCGATAAGGATATGACATTTCAGAATTCGGTGATAAAAAACTAAATCAATGAAAAAATACTCACCGCCAATAACAATTCTCTTTTGTTGCCCTTCAAAACAAAAGCCATGTCCCAATTCCAACATAAAATTCCTTAAATCACTAATCAGCGCATTTTCAAAGTCAGATTCAACAGCTAAAATAGAATCAGGCAAATCCAGAAAATCAAAAACAAAGGGAGTTTTTATCAGGGACTGTACGGTTTGTACTTCGTTCGATTTAATGGAATCTAGCACCTTCCGTTTGTGTTTCGACAAGGCCGTTCTTTCATAGCTTAAACTATTGATTTGTCGCCTTAAATCTCGGACGGACCATGTTCCTTTAATCGCTTGAATTTCATAGAATTGCCTTTTATCTTTATCCGTTATTTTCATCAATTCTGTGAGGTGGGAAAAAGAGAGATTATCGATTAACTTCGATATATCGTCATCAGAACCAATGGACGATGGAGATAATGCAGAGGTTGTTCGTTCTATCTTTTCGGGAAGACTAAACAGTGCAGACACTGTCTGCATAATTTGAGGATAAACTACATAAAACTGTTTGAACAATTTTAAATTCCGTTCAGATAATCCCTTTCGATTTAATGATTCGGCAATAGTAAGCTCTAATTTGGAACCATAATTCGCTCGATCAGATCCATTCTGTTCATATTCAAAAAGGTATCCTCCGATCAACCAATTTCGTATGGTTAACAAACGGTCAATCGACTTTGCGGCTTGAGTGGTTAATTGACCATCTAACTGACTGATTTGCGAAAGAAGTGCGTTCAGATCATTCTTCATTGACTCGTTTTAGTTGATTGATTTTTTCACTGAATTTGCATTCTGTAAATGGTTCTACGATCAAAAGCAAATTGTTGGCGAGGAATAAAATCCATCACATTGAAATCAACGCAAGAAATCAACTAATTATTGTTCGCCGAATACTCTTGTTTTTTTTCAAAATAAAAAGAAAAAAGAAAATGAATCACAGTTTCATTTGAAATTTTTCAAAAATCCGTTACCTCATCGATACTTACTCCGGATGTCCTGAATCGCTTGGCATTGAAAGTTTTGATGAATCTTTCTAGTGATACAAATAATTGAAATCTTCCAATTGTGGAACTTCACCAGCAAATTGAATGCGAATGAGGTGCTCTCCTGGCAGTAAATGAACAAAGTTACGATCAAAGGAAATTCCGGATTTTTGCGAAAAAAGCCAGAAATCAGCGCAAAAAGCACTGTTTTTCACCCAAAACTCTGCCGTTTTGTTCAATTTGTCCACATTTTTAATCGATAGTTCAATTTGAACCTCTCGTTTTTTTGGTGCAGGTCCAACAACAAAATCTCGAGTAACGCCGTTCGATAATTCTACCCGAATCAGTTGTTCGTTTTTTGGAACGACGCTCCAAATCATTTTACTCTCTTGATAAGCCACGCTTGCTTTGCCATCAACAAATAATGGAGATAATCCACGATCACCCGAATTCAAGTTGTAAATCAATATTTTATATCCTAAATCTTGATTCTCCATGACATCGGACTTCACATAAAGTTGCACTTCACCTTTATCCGTTGTTTTCTGTAAAATAGCCACCGGTTGATAGTCCTCACGCATGGCATAATGCAAGGCTTTCCAATTTCCCTGGTAATCGATGCTCGACCACGTCGGTGCTGGCCAGCAATCGTTTAATTGCCAATACAAGGTTCCCATGCAACGCGGAGCATCCAAACGATGTCCAGATACTGCACTCGAAACGGCGTATCGTTGCGTCAATTGGGAGAAATAAACAAATTGTTCAAAATCCTTGCTTTTACCGAACAATAAATTGGCATGCTTTTGAATCATTCCATTTCCCACGTAGCTTTTTTGGTGGTGCTTCATCACCTGACTGGACAAACTCCAATCGGAACGTTCGGAAAAAGACTTCAAGGTGGCAAATTCAGGAAAACTTTGGAATCCATATTCGGCGTTGAAACGTCCAATTTTCGTTGCGAAATCGGACATCGGGTCTTTTCCGTGCCAAACACCCCAGTAATGCTGAGATCCATGATTGTAGAAATCGTCATTTCCCCAATTACTTAACGGAGAGGTGTGAATGTAATGTGTGTTGGTCCAGTTGGAAACGATTTTCGGCGCCAATCCTTTAAACAAGGCATTGTAGGCATTCAAAACGCTTTCTTGTTCTGAATCGGATAAATGGTATTGACTTTGAAATCCCCAATTTTTCCATGCGACTTCGACTTCGTTGTTTCCATTAAATAACACGACCGATGGATGCGCAGAAATACGAGGAATCTGGTAATTGAACTCTGCTTCAACTGTTTTTAAAAACGCTTCATCACCGGGATACATTGCACAAGCAAACATGAAATCCTGCCACACCATGATTCCTTTTTCGTCACATGCACGGAAAAAAACCTCCTCTGGATAAAATCCTCCGCCCCAGATGCGTACCATGTTGAAGTTCGCCTTGGACATTTGTTCGACCTGATTGATCCAATCGTCTTCGCTAATGGATGCAGGAAAAACAGATGGTGGAATGAAATCCGCTCCTTTACAGAAGATCGGAAGTCCGTTTACCTGAAATTCATAGGATGTTCCCCATTGGTCTTTATTTTGAATCAATTCTGCAGTTCGTATTCCAAATTGAAGGGCTTTTTTATCCACCAATTTGCCATTAACAAAAAGTCGAAGTGTATCGTGGTAAAGATTTGGCTCACTGATTCCAGCAGGCCACCATAACTGCGGATTGTATTGAATGACTTCTGCCTCCAAATGTCCCGTAGTGGTATTTTTTTTCAGCGGAAGTTCGCCGTACAGTTCAGATATGACTTGAAAGGACGCTGTCTCATCCTCAACATCCAAAACGTATTTCAAGCGCGCAAAAAGCTCTTCTTTCGGGATCGATAAGGTTTGAATGGTGAGTCCTTGAATTTCATTCTCTTTGGCAATGCGCACTTCCACAGGTTTTGCAAATCCAATGGTGTTCATGCGGAGTGCCCAGTCCCAACCAAATTGGTATTGTGGTTTGCGTGATAGCGGCGCTACTTTCCAGTTGGAAGGATCATTCGGCGCTGGATAGTGAAAAGCCTCGGTTTCATAACGTTCCTTGTGATAGAGCGTTGGCGGAGTAAAAACGACACGAATGTCATTGTAGCCACACTGTAAATTTGATTTTATTTCAAAGGTAAATGGATGAAAGAAATTATCCGTTTTTCCCGCCAACTTCCCATTGACATATACTGCTGCGTACGTATCCACATTTGGAAAGTACAGTTCAATTTCCTTCGCCAGAAATTGTTCTTCCGTGAGATAAAATTTGGATTGAAATTCCCATTTAAATTCCTCAATCCATTGGTAAAGCTCTTCGTTTTTACCGTAAAAAGGGTCAGGCAATTCAACTGAATGATACAGCGCTTCTTGAATACTTCCCTTTTCACCAAATGATTTCCATTCGTTTGTTTTTGGGTTTTTGTAGGTCCAATTCAGCACGGTTTGACCTTGAACAAGTCCGAACATACTACAAAGAATGACAGTAATCCATTTTCCCATTACCAGTTGCGATCAAAGGTTGCATCGACCATTTTCTCTTCTTCCATGGTTCTCAAGGCAAAGTTGAATCCATTGTAAATCGAATATGCACCGTAATTACCGTCTTTATCCAAAGCAATGAATCCACATTGTAATCCTGTCAAATCATCGTGTTTTTTGATGATGCGCATACATGCTTCTTTACAGGCATCCATTGGTGAATAACCGTGACGCATGAGTTCAACAACAGTATGACTTCCAGCTACACGAATAATCGCTTCACCAAGTCCGGTGGAGGTTGCTGCTCCTACTTCTTGGTCGATGAACAATCCAGCGCCAATAATCGGCGAATCACCTACGCGTCCATGCATTTTGTAGGCCCATCCACTTGTCGTACATGCTCCACTAAAATTCCCTTTCGCATCCATCGCAATCATTCCAATGGTATCGTGGTTTTCGTGGTTAATTTCTGGTTTTTTGAAAAGGTCTTTGTTTTCTTTTTTCCACTTTTCGTAGTCTTTTTTGACTTCTGAAATCGGCGTTTTGATGGTATCAAAGCCATAATCCAAGGCAAATTGACGTGCGCCATCACCCACCAACATCACGTGTTGTGTTTTTTCCATCACCGCACGTGCCACCGAAATCGGATGTGCAATTCCTTCTAAACATGCAACGGAACCACAGCGCGAACGCTCATCCATGATACATGCATCTAGGGTTACATGTCCGTCGCGGTCTGGACGTCCACCGATTCCTACACTGCGATTCGTAATATCTGATTCGGTCACGCGAACACCTTTTTCAACGGCATCCAATGCGGATCCATCATTTTTGAGGACCTCCCAAGCTGCTTTGTTGGCATCAAGTCCATGAATCCATGTAGAAAGTACAATTGGACCCTTCACTTTGCCACTTGCTGAAGTCGCTACGACCTTTGCCGCTTTCGCGGGCTCAATCAAACTAAGGATTCCAGTTGCAGCGCCAAGTTTGAGGAAATTTCTTCTTTTCATAGCTTAATTCTTTTTTCTAAGTTCCGCAGCCAACCAGGATTGAAACGCATCCGCATTTCGCATGTGCTCCGCTCCGGAAACAGCAAAATTGTGACGTCCAGAATAATCTGGTTTCGCACACATGTAGATGTAATCCACGTCCGCACGATTCAAAACCGCATCGACTACTTTCGGAGAAGGCAAGCAAATAGGTCCCGGAGGAAGTCCGTTGATTTTGTACGTATTGTATGGACAATCGATGTTTCGGTGAACTTCCAACAAACGTTGCACACCTTTTAGTTGATCTCCCCAACAGAATTTGAATGTTGGATCCGATTGCAAGCGAATTCCTTGGTTGACACGATTCAAGTACAAACCGGCGATGATTGGCCATTCATCCGCGTTCACAGATTGCTCGGAATATACAATACTTGCTAGCGTCACCGCTTGACTAGGTGATATTAAACCTATATTTTTTAAACTTTTCTTTCGAGCTGGAGTCCAGAAGTTTTTAAATTCTTTTGCCATTCGATTGACGAATGTTTCCTCGTTCGAATCCCAGTACATATGATAACTATCCGGAATAAATAGCGCCGGTAATTGCTCAATAGTAAAGCCAAGGGCAGAAAGTGTAGAACCTGACTGTAAAAAAGAAATGAGCTTTGCACTATCTACATCCATGCATTTGGATACTTTTCCAGCCATTTGATAGATGTCGCGGCAATTGTTAAACGTCACTTCCACTTCCACTTCCGCGTTCCCATTTCCATTCGAATTCTTAGTGAATCCATTTAGTAAGGTTCGGTAATTTGTTCCAGATTCAACGATGTATTTTCCGGATGCGATTGTTTTATTCGTCAATCCCTTGTACTCGCCTACTGAAACAAAAGAATTTGGGTCATCAATGATTTTTTCCTGTACTAATTGATCTGCTAATTGATTCAAATCCATGGAACCACTGATGTAAAAAGCCTGAGATTCAGCATTGATGCTTTTGTGACTTCCTGCTAGGTAAAGTAGCGCTTTTGGCCCAATGACGATCATTCCAATGATGGCCAAAATACCACCGAAGATTATTAATTTTCCTTTAGACATAATTGATAACTTATTTCATCTATTTCATTTCCTTTAAACTTGAGCCATCCTTTGCGCACACCTACTTTGTGGAAATTCATGCGCTCAAAGAAGGCTATACTGGCAAAATTATCTCCATGAATGGAACATTGTAAGTTACGAAGTTCTAAATAATCGCGCGTGTAGTGAATGAGCAACTGCAGTGCTTCGGCAGCAAATCCCTTTCCTCGATCTGCATCCATCGCAATTAAAATACCCACAGAAGCATAGCCATGCTTGAAATTTACCTCATATAAATCGATGACCCCCAATGGTCGCTCGGTTTCTTTTTCCAAAATAACAAAACGAAGTTGACCAGATTTTCTAAGATCCGCTTGATGTTCAATCAGTGCCATGATATCAAACATCGAAAAGGGAACTTCCGTGTTGGAAACTTTCCAGTTTTCGGGGTTATTTTCCCACATGTAAATAGTTGTTGCATCCGATTTTTCGACTGCTCTTAAATAAACTTTAGCACCAACTAACATTGTTTTATATTGCCTTGAAATACAAAAGTGGCTGGACCCACTAAAAAAATATCCTGAAATCCTGTTTCAGTTTTTTTCCAGAATACTTCCAATTGTCCACCTTTCGTTTGAACTTTTACGTGCTGTTTAGTTGTGTCGCAAATCAATGCATATACCAAGGCACAAGCGGTTACGCCTGTCCCACAAGAAAGTGTTTCATCTTCCACACCTCGTTCGTAGGTTGCAACAGAAATGTTGTTTTCTTGTATCGATAGCAGATTGACATTGATTCCGTCGTGCTGATAAGCAGCATTGTATCGAATAGATTTTCCAGTTTGAATAACGTTTTCTGAAGAGTGATTGTCGGAGATTGTAACATAATGTGGTGAACCTGTGTGAAGAACGTAGGCTTCTCCATCTCTAGTCACGGATGCAACATCTTGCATGTGGATGCGCACTTCTTCTCCACATTGTGAGGCAGAATGCATTCCGTCAATCGCTTTAAAGATTACCTGACGCGTGTCGATTCCTAAAGTTGAAGCAAAATGCACCGCACATCGCGCACCATTTCCACAAAAGGACTGGGAACCATCTGCGTTAAAATACACCATTTCAAACGATGCATCTGAGCACAATTGAATCAGTATCAATCCGTCAGCACCAATGCCAAAGCGTCTGTCACAGTAAAACTGAATGTCAGACTGAGACAAATTGTCACATTGTCCCTGACGATTATCGATTAAAATAAAGTCGTTCCCTGTTCCTTGATATTTCGAAAATTCAATCTCCATAAAGCTTGAACAAAAGTATCGATTTATTCCGATTCATTTCTTAACAAAATTTAACATTTTTAAGACAATTTTTGGAATACTATTTGCGTTTGAAGAATAGAAATTTTAAAACTGTTTTATTATGAATTTTTTAGCTTACTTTAAAATGTTAGGATTAGGCATATTGGGCGGAACCTTACCCTTAGCTACTTATGTCATTATCGAACATTCTTCCACGAAACTTTCTGAGCAAGTTTTAGATGGAAATCGTTTTGCTCATCAAGTATCGATGAGTGGAGTCCCAGTGGGTGCAGATTTTACGGATGCCGCTGCAAACACCATTAATTCAGTGGTTCATATTACCACAAAAGTAGTTCAGACAACTTTTCAACGGGATCCTTTTCAGGAATTGTTTTATGGACCTGGTGCTGGAGGAAAAGAGTTTAAACAATACGGAGCAAGTTCCGGCTCCGGTGTCATTGTTTCTTCTGAAGGGTACATCGTCACGAACAACCATGTCATTGAAAACGCAAGCGAAATCGAGGTGATTTTGAATGACAACTCTAAATATACTGCAAAAATAATTGGATCAGATCCCGCAACGGATATCGCTGTATTGAAAATCGATGGATCCGGTTTCACACCTATTCCACTTGGAAATAGCGATGATTTAAAAATCGGTGAATGGGTATTGGCTGTTGGAAACCCCTTTAATTTAACATCTACCGTAACAGCTGGAATTGTTTCTGCTAAAGCGAGAAACATTAATTTATTGAGCGAGCGCAATGGACAGGACATCGTTCCTATTGAATCGTTTATTCAAACGGATGCTGCCGTAAACCCTGGAAACAGTGGTGGGGCGTTGGTCAACACGCAAGGTCAACTTATTGGGATCAACACAGCCATTGCTTCTCAAACCGGAAGTTACAGCGGCTATTCCTTTGCCATTCCAGTGAACTTAGTTCAAAAGGTAATGAGCGACCTCATCGATTACGGACTCGTTCAGCGTGGATACCTAGGCGTTCAAATATCAGACATTTCACAAGAAATCAAAGAGAAAAATAACCTGCCTAATCTAAAAGGAGTATTTCTAGCGAAAGTCCTTGAGGACGGTAGTGCAGACAAGGCTGGACTGAAGGACGGAGATGTCATCTTAAAAATCGGAAACAAGGAAGTAAACTCCGTTTCTGCCCTACAAGAAGAAATTGGAAAACGTCGTCCGGGCGACAAAGTTTCAATAACCGTTCGTAAAAAAGATGGAGAAGAAGTGATTCGCGAGTTGGTTTTGCGTAACAAAGAAGGTGAGACAGCGTTGATGTCCAAGGAAGAAATTAATAAAAGTCAAGCCTTGGGTGCGACCTTCATCGAAATGAGTGCAAAGGAGAAAAAAGAATTAAATATTGCCTATGGCGTAAAAATCAAATCCATCACTGCAGGTAAATTAAAAGCGGTGGGATTAAACGTAGGCGATGTTATCTTAAAAGTGAACAATGAACCCATCGAAAGCATCGAACAATTAAGCGGGAAATTAAGCGGTGTGAACCGAGGTGTCCTACTTGAAATCATGACTGAGAGTGGAAAAAGAGAATATAAAGGCTTGGGACTGTAAGTTTTTTTAAGTCCAAAAACAAGGGTTGAGAACTCGTTGATAAAAGTTAATAAATTGTGGAAACTAAATTTTTTCAATCACAATTTTTGGCGTTACTTTGCTTCCAACTACGATAGAATAGATAGAAAATTAACAAATAATTAGAGATATCCAGCAGCATGAGACAGCTCAAAATCACCAAATCGATAACAAACAGAGAGAGTCAGTCTTTAGATAAATATCTACAGGATATTGGTCGTGAAGAACTGATCACAGCAGAGGAAGAAGTAGAATTAGCCAGAAAGATAAAAGCCGGTGATCAAAAAGCTTTGGAAAAACTGACAAGAGCGAACTTACGTTTTGTCGTTTCCGTAGCAAAGCAATACCAAAATCAAGGTTTAACGCTTCCAGACTTAATCAACGAAGGAAACCTTGGATTAATCAAAGCAGCACAGAAATTTGATGAAACGCGTGGATTCAAATTTATCTCATACGCCGTTTGGTGGATTCGTCAATCCATCTTACAAGCATTAGCAGAGCAAGCACGTATTGTACGTTTGCCTTTGAACCAAGTTGGATCATTGAACAAAATCAACAAGGCGTTTTCTCGACTTGAACAAGAATTCGAACGTCCACCTTCCGCTGAAGAATTAGCTGAAGCATTGGAAGTTCCTGAAGAAAAAATCAAGGAAAGTTTAAGTGTATCTGGTCGTCACGTATCAATGGATGCTCCCCTATCGTCAAACGAAGATGGTGGAACATTAATGGATGTGATGTCCAATTCAGATGCTCCTCGTACAGACCAAGCCTTAATGGCCGAGTCTTTACAGAAAGAAATTGAACGTTCGTTGAGCACACTAACAGATAAAGAACGTGAAATCATTCGTTTGTTCTTCGGAATCGGAATGAATCACGGTTTAACGTTAGAGGAAATCGGAGCGAAATTCAACTTGACACGTGAGCGTGTTCGTCAAATCAAAGAAAAAGCGATTCGACGACTGCGTCACACGTCGCGAAATAAATTACTGAAGTCCTACTTAGGATAATCATTGTTAAGGCTGTCTGCGAAAGTGGACAGCCTTTTTTTCTTCCCTATTTTTTAGAATCAACAATCAATCAACACATAAAACAAAAAAAAAGAATGGAATCGAAAGATGGCTATGAAAAGGAGCTTCACTCGCACATTGAGCAGGAGCGCGCAGCGGTAACGTTGCAAAGTAAAGTCGGCGAATTATTGTACGACAAAGGAATTGAATTGGTGTTATTCCGTAATCACTTGACGGATGTTACTATTTCTGAAATTCTGAATTTACACGAGTACGCAAAGAAAGTTGTGAATAAACCCATTGATGTGTTTACCACTTCTGAGTTAGCCGTTGATTTAATGACCTTGGATGTGAAAGCATCTAAATTGGACATTGGAAAACTTGCAAGTGAGTGGCTAGCAGAACATGCCAATTATGCATCCAAAGCGGAATTCTTAACAGATAAACTCGGCAAACTTCCAGCGCAAGAACCAATCGAGCCGCGTGATGTTGTTTTATATGGATTTGGACGTATTGGACGATTGGCAGCAAGAGAGTTGATCAAACAAGCTGGAAAAGGACAACAATTGCGTTTAAGAGCGATTGTTACACGCGGATCCAGCGATGCAGACATCATCAAACGTGCTTCGTTGTTGCGCAATGACTCCGTTCACGGTGCATTCAAAGGAACAGTAATCGAGGATTTGACAAACAAAAGCTTGGTCATTAATGGACAAATTGTGTCCATGATCGATGCGTCAAATCCAGAGGACATTGATTATACGCTGTTTGGTATTAACAACGCGTTAATCATTGATAATACTGGTGTTTTCACCAACCGTGAGCAATTGTCCCGCCACCTTCAAGCGAAAGGTGTTTCCAAAGTATTATTGACGGCACCTGGTAAAGAAGTACCAAACATCGTTTACGGAATCAACCAAGGAACCTTGGACATTGAAAATGAAAACATTTTCTCTGCAGCTTCTTGTACAACGAATGCCATCTCCCCTATTTTAAAAGTAGTGAACGACAAATTTGGCGTTGTAAAAGGACACATCGAAACGGTACATGCGTATACGAATGACCAAAACTTGTTGGACAACATGCACAAAAAAGTGCGTCGTGGACGTTCCGCAGCGATTAACATGGTCATAACCTCAACAGGAGCAGGAAGTGCGGTTACAAAAGTGATTCCAAATTTAAAAGATAAATTAACTGCAAACGCAGTGCGTGTCCCAACTCCAAATGGATCTTTGGCTATCTTAAACCTTGAACTTGGAAAAGGAACAACTGTGGAGGAAGTCAATGCAGCGATTAAAGATGCAGCTTTGAACGGCGAATTGGTGAATCAAATTCACTATTCCTTCGATCCAGAATTGGTTTCAAGTGACATCATCGGTAATACCTGTTGTTCCGTTTTCGACTCCAACGCAACGATTACTTCTGTGGACGGTAAAAATGTAGTCTTGTACGCATGGTACGACAACGAATTCGGTTATACAAAACAAGTAATTCGACTAGCGAAATACATTTCGAAAGTTCGAAGAGCGATGTACTATTAATTGAAAGCCTCCTCCGGGAGGCTTTTTTTTTGACTTTTTCTCAAACTTTGGAAGGAAGAAGGATGGAATCAAGTCAAAACAATTATTTTTGAGGCATGAACCAAAAAAGAATCACCATCGCCATTGACGGGTTTTCAGCTTGCGGAAAAAGCACCCTCGCTAAGGATCTCGCGAAACGATTGGGTTATGTATTTATTGATTCTGGCGCCATGTACCGTGCCGCTGCACTTTACTGTTTAAGACAGCACTTGATTCAAGATGGCGCATTAGACAAGACCGGAATCGATGCGCAACTGTCGCAGATGGACATTCACTTTGTCGCAGTTGCTGCTGAATCCCACATTTTTTTAAACGGACAAGATGTTTCGCATGAAATCCGCGAGCCTAAAGTCGCTGAGATTGTTTCCATTGTGGCAGCCTACAAACCGATCCGTGAAAAATTAGTAGAAGCCCAGCAAAAAATGGGCGTGCTTGGTGGAATCGTTATGGATGGTCGCGATATTGGTTCGGTCGTGTTCCCAGATGCTGAACTGAAGTTATTTGTCACTGCCGATCCAGAAATTCGCGTGCAGCGTAGATTGGCAGAAATGCAATCCAAAGGAATCGAGATGACTGTAGAGGAAGTCCGCCAGAACTTAGCTGAACGTGACCACCTAGATTCAACACGTGAAGAAAGTCCATTAATTCAAGTTGCGGATGCACTTGTACTAGACAATTCTCAACTCACAAAAGAAGAACAGTTAAACTGGGTATTAGCTAAAGTGAATTTACTCGTAACCGATTAGAGCGAACACAGAAAAGGACGACAACCAATGGTCGATGTCGTAATTTCCTTTTCCAATACTTTCTTGTGCGTAGTCCCACATTTGATTCATCGCTAACACCCATTCCGCTTTCGTCGCTTCATCCAAGGTTGCTTCCGGAAACGTTTTCAACATTCCGTTCAGACACCAAATACGGTTGAGGTGGTATCCATCCCAATGCGATTCGTATCCATCGTGTTTTCCAGTACGTTTGATTTGTAGCGCCACATTCACCTTGGTTGAAATGAATAAATTCGGACAGAATTTCTTGCACCATTTCACGTATTTTTCCGGAGTCATTACTTTTCGCATTAAATCCGCTACTAACAAACTAGCTGACATGAAATCGTATTCGTATGGTTCTTTTTCAATACTTGTATTTTGAACTTTTCCATAATATTTCATCGCAGCAGAAGAAACCACTTTTTTCAATTTATCATCATTGAATTGAACAGCGTAATCATAGGCAAAAGAAAGTGCCATCGCTGGACTATCGTGACTTCCAGATAATTCGACCTGATCTACTTGTTTCCAAACGACAGAATGCACATAAGCGATGTAATTACTCAAAGGAGCTAGGTTATTCAACCAACGTTGGGCATCGCGATCTTTCCACGTACTTAATTCCTCCGCCATTTTCAAAACCCATGATTGTCCGTATGGAAATTCAAAGAGTCCATTTTCATGCGTTCGAACATATTCCAACTCCTTTTTTATTTTCTCTGGATTAAAACTTTCATTCAAACGACTTCTCATCTCGGCAGCTTCCGCAATATTTGGGAACAGCTTCAAAATTTTAATCATGCACCAATGGTTGTGCACACTGCTATGCCAATCATAGCAACCACAGAAGGAAGGCCAAAGATCTTTTGGACTGCCACTTGGAACTTTTTCACTAAATCCTTTATAGAAATAATGTGGATAGGTCTTAGAAACACAGCCTAGCGAAAGTTGGGCAAAATAAGAAGCACCAGCATCCGACATGGTATATCTACCGTCAGGCATGGTAACTACTAAACTATTACCCAAGCTCATGTTGATTGAACTTTGTTCTTGAACTTGTACTTGTGCGTTTGATACAAAGGCAACAAATAATAACAAATAAAATACGTTTTTCATCATCGTTTCTTTTAACTAATTATTCAGCAGAGGGCGCTTTAAATCCATTTTTCATAATGGACATGGATTCTTTTCCAATTCCAACAATGGACATGATGTTCAGAGGAAATTCTAGGAGTACGTGAGAGAAGCTCAAGAAGAACAACAAACTTAATCCCAAAGAATAATCGTAAGCATAGAATACACTCGCAACGACCCAAAGTAAAATTACTGCGGCAAAACGCAATTTCGGAACTTGGTGCCAACGGATGATTTCCGTTTTACTGAACCAGTTCAAATAGTGGTATAAGTATGCGAAGGCGATAAAACGCATCAACATGATTCCAATCGTTGAATTGTAGACAATGGATGCATATTTCTCCAAAGAGAATCCCGTAAACAATTTCGCCGGAATCGGCTTCATTTGGTATTCATCCAACATTCCTTCCTTCGAGAATAAAAGTAGAATGTTGTCCACTTGGAAATTTGGATTCAAAGGTTGTTTATTGATTAAATACGCCTTGTTTGGAATCTTAGAAAGGCTATCCACCAATCCATTTAGGTTTTCTTTTGTAATGAAGTTGTATTGTGCATTCGCATCTTTAAAATCCTTTTTCTTCACGAAAGAAACGAAGTCCGCATTCGTGTAAACTGGATCGTTAATGAGGTTAAAATGATCCATGATGCTGATGTTCGTCGCATAGAATCCATCTCCTTTCGCGTAATGTGCATTTTTACCAAACTCAGAAATGGGTGCTTTTGGATCGACTGGCAAGGCAAAAACCAATAACAAAGGAACGGTCACGAATCCAACCATTTGCCACATTCCCGAAACGCTTCTTGTTTTCAGTGAACCGAACAACATGAATAGTCCAGTGAACAGGTACACGTGAATCAACGTTGGCACCAAGGAAGTCAAGGCGAAAACCGTTGTGCTCTCTGCGTTCGATGTGGCATTATCTGGACTCAACCAACCAGAAACGAATACATACAAGAATAGAATGGCTACAATTTTCACGATCAAGTTTTTCACCAAGGCGAAAAGAACTGCGCTAAACAAGGCGAAAACCAAGAGTTTATCGAAGAGATTCATTTTCACAAAGTAGTCATACACTTCAACGCTGACACCAAAATCCTTCGCAAAAGCCGCATAGGAAAGCAGTATTCCAACCAACAACAAAACAACGAAATCGTATTTACCTTTCGCATAATAGTTACGGTCGTGCAACCAACTGATTTCCGTCAAGTAATGCAGGGGTCCTAGGTATGCATATGCCAATAAGAATGTTTCAAATGGATAAAAGTATGCAAGTACCGCTGTAATAAGCATTAATCCAATGTTGGCGTAGTTGATTTTGTCTTCTCTTAATGCATTCATGTTGGTCGATTTTATCTAACAAATTTAACGAAAATAATAGCTAAAAAAAAGGTGTGAACTAATTCAGTAATGATTATATTTAACTTTGTTTAAAGAGAAGTAAAGGACACTTTTCAAAAGAGAGAGAATCAACCAAGGAAAATCCATCAACATGACACAACTTTTGTTAGATATTCAAGATGAAAGCAAGACGAATAAATTACTTGAATTCTTGAAAACACTGAATTACATTCGTGTTCATCAACTTTCTGAGGAAAACGTTATTGTGAGCGAATCGGAAAAAAACCTGATGCGCGAGCGATTAAAAAATGCAAAAGCGGAAGATTTTAAAGATTGGGACGATGTTATGCATTCTTTTGATTGATTTTTCCATTTTGCAACTGCAGGTATCCACATCTTCACCATCCCTCCAAAAACAGATGTCCCGGCTCACAGCTTTCAACTCTTTCATGCTGTTCTGATGAGTTCACCAAATAAATAAATCTATTTTTCATTTTGCTTACAGTGTGATGAACTAATCCGACAGGGTTCATTGTTGATCAAAAATACGAAAATAAAGAGTGTGAAAAGTAATGGGGAATTCCGCAGGATTGAAAATCCAGCGGGGCCGTTAATCGTAGGGTTTCAAAAACAGCGGTGCTAAAACAGTTCCTGTATCAACGAGGCATTCATCCCTCTCTAGCAAATAAATTTTCTTCTTCCATTAATTCTGCGTTCCAAGACCTTAAGAAAAACCCTTTTTATCAAATTCGATATGATGAATTTAGAATGAAAGTAGTGAAACATTTTCCATATATCATTCATTACATAGTCGACGAAAACACTTTCACCATTTCCGTTTATGGTATACGAAATTCTTACCAGGACCCTGGTAAATATCCAAAAGTTTAAGCAATACTTCCGTTATTTTTAGATTCAGATTGGAAAAAGATAGAAGAAACAAACATCATTCGAAATTTTAGTGATTTTTTCGCTATTCCTTTGTCCATCAAGAACCCATTCCATTTCTAAAAACGATGGCTAAACTGAAAAAGAAAAGGAATACGGATAAGGCAAAAGCCAAAAGCAAGCCGATGAGCAACTTTACGCCATTGGTTTGACTACTGAATTTCCAAACGAGTGGGATGCATATCAATGGCGTGAAAAATATCATGTACCAACATATTTCACCGATTACATCCATTTTAAATCCGTTTGTTTCACGCAATCACGCTAAAACAACTTAATCTGGTCCTCGTTGTCCTCTTCTTCTTTCTTGGTTAAATCCCATTCCATGCTTGGAATTGGACCCGCTTCATCTTCTTCAAGGATTTCTACGTCGTCGTTGGTGGACTCTGTCGGTTTTTCTTCTGGCCAAGGTTCTGGACTTTCATCGATGGGATGCGTCAAGATGATTTCTTTGACTTTCAACTTCGTCATTTGATTTCCTTGCGCTTTCATTCCTTTGACTTCGATCAAATCTGCTAGGTTCATGACATTGTCCGGAAGGTTCTTCGTTTCCTTTAGCAATTTATTATACACAATTTTTGCTTCTGGACGATAAGCTGTCGAAACAACGTCCATGTAGGAACCCGCTGCTTCACTGATAAAGGAAATACGTTTATCGACCTGTACTTCACAGACAAAACGTTTCACGTAATGCATTTCTTTTTCCGCATCAAAATAGACTGTTGAAATTGGTCGATCCTGAATCCATTTTTCGATGTGAACCATGTCCTCGTCGAAATGTGTCGCTAAATCAAAAGAACTCAAGCGGTATTCACCGTTGCGATACAAAGTCAAAATTCGGTCATCTCCTTTAAATGATCCTAAGAACTTCCCTCTACCTTCGTCATTGAGTCGTCCAACGATTCCATCATACCAAATCTTCCGTGCTGCCAACGTGGAACCACCTACTTCTTTTTGAATGATTTTCTGGATGATTTCTTTCGTCACACGATTCCCTGCTGAATTTCGTCCTTTGATGAGCAATTCGCCTAAATCAACATCGAAACGCAAACGTTTCAAATGTGGTCTTGGACGCAACAATACCGAAATCACTTCGCGTTCTCCGTTTGGATGAACAGAGAAATATAACATTTTTGATCCTTTTGCTCCCTTCGTTAGGTCGTACTCTGAATCGCGCGTAATGGAATTCACGTAAAAACGCTTCATCATCGTCGCTCCACCTACCCCGTCCTGATAGAACAAATGGTAAATCGTTCTTGTGTCACCTTTCTTCCAAACACTTGCGAAGATCAGGTCTTTGCCGACAAATTTCTTATCCGAAACTTTGGTGACCAACATCTTACCGGACGCAAAGAAACAAATGATGTCATCAATGTCCGAACAATCGCCAATTGGCTCATTTTTCTTCAGACCATAACCGATGAATCCTTCTTCGTAATCCACGTACAACTTACGATTCGCAATGATTACTTTCGATGCGCTGATGTTATCAAATACTTTGATTTCCGTTTTACGCTCTTTTCCAGCACCAAAACGTTTCTTTAAATCTTTGTAATAATCGATGGCATATTCCACCAAGTTATTCAAATGGGCTTTTACCACTTGAATCTCTTCTTCGATTTTCAACAATACATCATCCGCTTTCGTGGAGTCAAATCGCGTGATCCGAATCATCGGGATTTGCGTCAATTTGTGCAAATCTTCATCCTCAATGGCGCGAATCAACTGTTTTTTGAAGGGATCGAAACGCTTGTATAAATATTCATACAAGGACTCGCGATCACTGTAGTGCTTAAAGTCGATGTACATTTCATTGTTAATGAACAACTTCTCCAAGGTAGAGAAATGCCATTGTCGTTCCAGCTCATCCAAACGAATTTCCAATTCGAGTTTCAACAAGCGAACGGTATTGTCCGTATTGATTCTTAAGATTTCTGTTACCCCTAAAAACCGTGGCTTATCTCCATCGATAATCGAGGAGTTTGGTGCCATCGACACTTCGCAATCCGTAAATGCGTAAAGTGCATCAATCGTTTTATCTGGTGAAACTCCGGGAAATAAATGCACGATGATTTCGGCCTCCGAGGACGTATTGTCTTCGATTTTCTTAATCTTAATTTTCCCTTTATCGTTGGCTTTAAGCACCGACTCAATCAAGGATCCGGTCGTTGTACCAAATGGAATTTCATGGATCGTCAAGGTTTTGTTATCGACCTTTTTGATCTTCGCACGAACGCGTACACGTCCACCACGTAATCCATCGTTGTATCCCGTAAAATCAGCCATTCCACCATTTGGAAAGTCGGGAAGAAGCTCCACTTTTTTTCCGCGTAAATGGTTGATGGATTGATCAATTAATTCGATGAAGTTGTGCGGCAAAAACTTACAGGCCATCCCTACTGCAATTCCTTCTGCTCCTTGTGCTAACAACAGTGGGAATTTCATTGGAAGTTGTTCCGGCTCCTTGTTGCGCCCGTCATAACTCATCAACCAGTTTGTTGTCTTCGGGTTAAAAGCCACATGTAAGGCAAACTTGGACAATCGTGCTTCAATGTAACGTGGCGCGGCTGCTCCGTCCCCCGTTAATGTATTTCCCCAGTTTCCTTGGCAATCAATCAATAATTCTTTTTGTCCTAATTGGACCAATGCATCCCCAATAGATGCATCCCCATGCGGGTGATACTTCATGGTATTTCCGATGATGTTCGCCACTTTATTGTATCGACCATCTTCCAATTCTTTCATGGAATGGAGAATACGTCGTTGTACCGGCTTCAGTCCATCATTCAAAGCAGGAACTGCTCTTTCTAGGATTACGTAACTGGCATAATCCAAGAACCAATTTTGATACAAGCCACCAACAGGAATGATTTTATCATCCACCTGTTTATTTTCAAATGGATTATGTTCATCTCCCAAAGATGGATTCAAGTCTTCTATTTCGTCTTCTGCCATGATTAAGAAGCAATTTCTATTTCGTTCGTATTTAATTCGGCTTTGCTATGATCCACTACATCCTTTTCGACACGCAAATTTTCGATGATAAATTCTTGGCGCTCTTGTGTGTTTTTACCCATAAAATAGGATAAAATTGAATCAATCGAATTGTCTTTTGTCAAGAGCACTGGTTCTAGCCTAATATCTTCTCCGATAAAGTGAATAAACTCATCTGGAGAAATCTCCCCAAGTCCTTTAAAGCGCGTGATCTCCGCACCTTTGCCAATTTCTTCGATGGCATTGCGTCGTTCTTCATCCGAATAGCAATAAATGGTTTTCTTTTTGTTTCGCACACGGAACAAGGGTGTTTGCAGCACATATACATGGTTGCGTTTCACCAAATCCGGGAAAAACTGGAGGAAAAATGTCAAGAGCAGCATGCGAATATGCATTCCATCGACGTCGGCATCTGTCGCAATCACAATCTTGTTGTAGCGCAAATTGTCCATATCGTCTTCAATGTCCAAAGCCGCCTGAATCAAGTTAAACTCCTCGTTCTCATACACGACTTTCTTGGTTAAACCATAACAATTCAATGGCTTACCTCTCAATGAAAATACAGCTTGAGTCGTTACATCTCTTGATTTCGTAATGGATCCACTCGCTGAATCCCCTTCCGTAATAAAGAGTGTGGTCTCTTCGCGTTTTTCATCTTTTAAATCCGTTAAGTGCGAGCGACAATCACGTAATTTCTTGTTGTGTAAATTTGATTTTTTAGAGCGGTCACGAGCAATTTTACGGATTCCCGCTAATTCTTTACGTTCGCGTTCCGACTGCTTGATTTTCTTTTCGATTGTCTCCGCTACATCTGGATTTCGATGCAAGTAATTATCGAGTTTGTCTTTTAAGAAGTCATTGATGAATGCACGCATCGATTTTCCACCTGGTTCGATTTCTTGCGATCCAAGTTTCGTTTTCGTTTGTGATTCAAACACCGGCTCGATTACTTTCACCGCAATCGCCGCCACAATGGACTGACGAATATCCGATGCTTCGTAGTTTTTGTTGTAAAAATCACGAATGACTTTCGCAACCGATTCACGGAAAGCACTTTGATGTGTCCCCCCTTGTGTCGTATGTTGACCGTTGACGAAGGAATAATAATCCTCACCATACGTTCTTCCATGCGTAAATGCTACCTCGATATCTTCGTCCTCCAAGTGAATTATTGGATACAATGGATCACCGTCCATATTGTTTTCCAATAAATCTTTTAGTCCATCTTTAGATTGAAACTTCTCCCCATTGTAATACATGGATAATCCACGATTCAAATAGCAATAATTCCACATCATTTTATCTAAATACGCAGTTTTAAAAGCATATTTCTTAAAAATCGATTCATCCGGAATAAATTCAACATAGGTTCCATTCACCTCATCTGTCTTCTCCATTGGATAATCCTTCACCAATTCCCCCTTCGAGAATTCAGCCATTTTCTTTTCACCTTCACGTACGGAATAAACCATGAAATAAGAGGAAAGGGCATTCACCGCCTTTGTTCCGACTCCATTTAAACCAACGGATTTCTTAAAAGCTTTCGAATCATATTTTCCACCGGTATTCATTTTGGAAACTACTTCCACTACTTTCCCAAGCGGAATTCCTCGTCCATAATCACGAACCGAAACCGTTCCATCTTTCACTTTTATGTCCACCCGTTTCCCGTTACCCATGACAAATTCATCGATACAATTATCCACCACCTCTTTCACAAGAATGTAAATTCCATCGTCAGCCGCAGCACCATCGCCTAGCTTACCGATATACATACCCGGACGAAGTCGAATATGTTCCTTCCAATCGAGGGAGCGTATGTTGTCTTCAGTATATTGATTTTCTACCATTTCGAATTTTAATGATTTCGGAATAACAAAAATAACCTTTAGACACACTGAATTTACATGTAAATAGTGATTTTTATGAACGAAAATCGGTTGATAAAGGGCTTTATTTCAAGAACTAAGTCCATTTCCCAAAAAGTTCCATCTTGATTGAAGTTAACGGGCCATGAATTTCAGTGGAAAGGATGGTGATTTCAACTCAAAATCCTATATTTGCGACCTAATTTGAATTGAATTATGGCAAATACTTCAGATATCCGCAACGGATTGTGCATACGTCACAACGATAAACTTTATCAAATCATCGAATTCCAACACGTTAAGCCAGGAAAAGGACCTGCGTTTGTGCGTACAAAAATGCGTCAAATTGAGTCAGGAAGAGTGATTGATAACACCTTTTCAGCTGGACATAAAATTGACCCTGTACGCATTGAGAACCGTGAATACCAATACTTGTACCAAGAACCTGAATCCTATGTATTCATGAACAATGAATCATATGAGCAAGTCAATATTCCGTTGAAAATGGTTGAAAAACCTGGATTCTTACAAGAAGGAATGATGGTGAATATCCTTTTCCACGCGGAAGAAGAGATGCCGCTTGTGGTTGAATTACCGATGTACATTATTTCTGAAGTTACCTATACAGAACCAGGTGTAAAAGGCGATACTGCAACGAACTCGATGAAACCGGCAACCATTGCAACAGGAGCAGAAGTAAAAGTTCCTTTGTTTATCGATAATGGCGAGGTGATCAAAATCGACACAAGAACAGGTGTTTACGTTGAACGAGTAAAAAACTAATTCACAATATTCACACATTAATTCTTCTCTGATGAAAAGCACTGCACTCACACAAAAACACATTGACCTCGGAGCGAAAATGGTTCCATTTGCTGGATACAACATGCCCGTACAATACGAAGGTGTGAATGCTGAACACGAAACCGTGCGCAACGCCGTAGGTGTTTTTGATGTTTCTCACATGGGTGAATTTGTTTTACGTGGTCCAAATGCCTTGGCGCTGATACAAAAGTTTGCTTCCAACGATGCTTCGGTGTTGTTCGATGGCAAAGCACAGTACTCGTGCATGCCAAATGGCAAAGGGGGAATTGTAGACGACTTAATCATCTACCGTGTGAATGCGGAAGAGTATTTCATTGTAGTGAATGCTTCGAACATTGAAAAAGATTGGAATTGGATTTCTTCTCTGAACGACCTTGGTGTGGAGATGGAAAATCTTTCTGACCAATACAGCTTGTTGGCAATCCAAGGTCCTAAAGCCGCGGAAGCAATGCAATCTTTGACGGATATCGATTTATCGAACATGACGTATTACACGTTCCAACATGGGACATTCGCTGGAATTGAAAATATCATGATTTCCGCAACAGGTTATACGGGTTCAGGTGGATTCGAAATCTATGTAAAAAATGAAGATGCAAATCAAGTTTGGGACGCAGTTTTTGCTGCTGGAGCTGATTTTGGCATCAAACCTATCGGACTTGCAGCGCGTGACACGCTCCGTTTAGAAATGGGCTTCTGTTTATACGGTAACGATATCGATGACACGACTTCTCCATTGGAAGCAGGATTGGGATGGATCACGAAATTCACGAAGGATTTCACGGATTCTGAGTTCCTTGCGAAACAAAAAGAAGCAGGTGTTACACGTAAATTAGTCGCTTTTGAAATGATTGACCGTGGAATTCCTCGTCACGATTATCCTATCTTGGATGCAGCTGGAACAGTTATCGGAAAAGTAACATCTGGAACGATGTCCCCAAGTATGAAATTAGGAATTGGACTTGGCTACGTAACAATTGAGAACAGCAAATTGGAGAGTGAAATCTTCATTGAAATCCGTGAAAAAGGTGTCAAAGCGCAAGTAGTAAAGTTACCTTTCTACAAAGCGTAACCTCTTTCTTCTAACGCATTCCTGAGATCATCTGCTAGGATTCCTGTTGGATTCTTAGCATACGCTTGTCGAATTCCTTTCAACGAACGAATATCGTACAAATACACCGTTTGATTTTGCTGTTTGATCCATGTAACATCTTGTGCATCAATCACTGCATTCCGAATGACTAGTCCAACGATGCCTGGATGTTTCTGAATCATTTTCTTTCCTTCTTCTACATCATCCGTCGAGTACAATACTTCGTATTCAGCCGCCAGTTCGTTTAGCCAATATTCATAGGAGCAGATGATTTTCACTTGGTTCTCATGTCCCTGTAACTGTTCCTCAAAAGCTTCTTTCAAGCGTTCGAAGTCCACCCGTTCATTGAGACATGAATTGACAGGTTTCAAATCAACAAACAACTGCTGATCCTCATGCAGCAAACTCAAGACATCGACTAATTTCACCAACTTTTCTTTCTTCAGCGTTCGATAGTTGATGTTAGATAAATCCTGATCACTCAAGTCTGAAACGCATCCTTCGCCATTAGTTTCCGCTTCCAACCATTCGTCGTGATAGAGCCACAGGGTTCCATCCGCTCCTAGACGCACATCCACCTCCACCCCATTGGACGTTGGTAAATTCAAGGCAAGTGAAACCGCTTCTTTTGAATTGTCGTGATAAATGGAATTATCCATACTCAATCCCATTCCAGCATGTCCAAAAACAAGGATGTTTTTGACTTCTTCGCTTTTCGTGCAAGCAAAAAGGACACCTAACAAGAAAGTTAACTTAACGTAGCGCATACTGCAGTCCTAGTTTAATATGAAAATTCCACGTGAATTGCTGATTCTTTTGATTCAAGTAGCTAAAGGATTCCATCGTTGGTCCTATCGTTGCTTCTTGAAAAAATTGCCATTGTTCACCGAAAGCCAATCGATAACCGACCGAAGAATGAAGGTACAAAAAACGCGTGCCAAACACATACGAATCTATGGAAATATCCATGACTGGTCCAAGGGAAACACGGTGAATTTCCCACAGATGAGCGTAATCAATCGCAAAAGTTGAAGCGAAGATCTGTTGGGATGCTTTTTGCACGGAAAGTCCAAGGTTCACCGCGAACAAGTTTTTATTTCGGTCAACTTGAATGCGTGCACGTGTAAACGGGTTGAATTTCTGAACTTCCTGTGTGAGTCCAATGCGCCAAACACTAGACGCAACTTGATTTTGCGCTGAACAAAACCAGTGTTGACAAAGAATAAAACAGCAAATTATCAGTCGATGAATCACGTACAAAGGTGCTGAAAATTCAGAAAATAAGCGCAAAAAAAATCCCGCCAAAGACGGGATTTTCATTTTTATGAATGGGATATTATACCAATCCTTGATCGATCATTGAATCTGCAACTTTCACAAATCCAGCGATGTTCGCACCTTTTACGTAATCTACGTATCCAACTTCATCCTTACCGTATTTCACACACGCTTCGTGGATCGAAACCATGATGCCATGTAAGCGTTGGTCCACCTCTTCAGCTGGCCAAGAAAGACGTAATGAATTTTGTGACATCTCCAATCCAGATGTTGCTACTCCACCAGCGTTTGACGCTTTTCCTGGAGAGAACAATACTTTCGCATCTTGGAATGCTGTGATTGCTTCTGGTGTAGAAGGCATGTTTGCTCCTTCAGCGACACAAATCACACCGTTAGAAACAAGAACTTTCGCTTCGTCACCGTTCAATTCGTTTTGCGTAGCACAAGGAAGAGCGATGTCCGCTTTCACTTCCCATGGACGTTTACCAGCGATAAATTTCGCAGATGAATAAACGTTCGCGTATTCAGAGATACGTCCACGTTTCACATTTTTCAATTCCATCACGAATGCCAATTTATCCGCATCGATTCCGTCTGCATCATAAATGTAGCCTTCTGAATCGGACAAAGTAACCACTTTCGCTCCTAAATGAGTTGCTTTTTCACATGCGTATTGCGCTACGTTTCCAGAACCAGAAACGGCTACAATTTTTCCCTTGAAAGAATCACCTTTGGTCGCTAACATTTCTTGCGCAAAATAAACGGTTCCGTAACCAGTAGCTTCTGGACGAATCAATGATCCACCCCAGTTGCGTGCTTTTCCAGTTAATACACCTGTAAATTCGTTGCGAATTCTTTTGTATTGTCCAAACATGTATCCAATTTCACGTCCACCAACACCGATGTCACCAGCTGGCACATCCGTATCTGCTCCAATATGACGAGATAATTCCGTCATAAATGATTGACAGAATTTCATTACTTCGTTATCCGATTTTCCTTTTGGATCAAAATCAGACCCACCTTTACCACCACCCATAGGAAGTGTTGTTAGGGAGTTTTTGAAAATTTGCTCGAATCCTAAAAATTTTAAGATCGATAAATTTACGGATGGGTGAAAACGTAACCCACCTTTATATGGACCGATAGCAGAGTTAAACTCAACACGGTAACCTCTATTTACTTGAACTTCACCTTTGTCATCTACCCAAGGAACTCGGAAAATAATGGTTCTTTCTGGTTCTACTATGCGATCTAAAATTTTAGCCGCTTTGTATTTTGGACTTGCTTCAACAATTGGAATAACTGCTTCAGCTACTTCTTGAACCGCTTGAAGGAATTCTGGCTCATGTCCGTTTTTAGCACGAACTCGATCCATGAACGCTTCAATCTCTGCATGATACTTATTAGACATATTTATCGTTTTTAATAATTGAACTTGGGCAAAAGTAGCAACATTTTCGTACGAAAAGCCAACTATTTTCAACAAATTATTAGTGTCCAAATGACACTTTAACTACAATTCACTTATTTAAGCATTTTTTCGCCTCGGAAAAACAGAATTACCAATAGATCATCCTTGTGTTGCATAACTTTTTTTCATATTTTTGACACCATTAAGCAACCAAGAACGAAACTTCGTCGTTTAATGCTCAGAACTAACTGCAAGTAATCGAAAACATGTTACATACTTCAATAAAAAATATGAATTTCATCAAGTTAACAAGCTCCATTGTATTGATGTTAGCTACTCAACTCAACTCATTCGCTCAAAGCAATGTAGTATTATGTCTTGGGGTAGATGCGACCATTTGTGCTGGACAAACAGTTACCATAAATAATTGCAATACGGGGGTGAATCCTGGTACTGCTGCTGGAGTCTATTTAAATGCACCTACTAGCGTATTTTTAAGTGATGACGTTTGGTCCGGTGCCGTTTCAATTGGATTTCCATTCAGTTTTTATGGTGTGAATTATTCAAATTGCGTGATTGGTTCAAACGGATTAATTTCCTTTAACATGGCAAATGCAGGCGGCTATTGTCCTTGGTCATTGGGGGGAGTAACCCCTCTACCGAATATGGCTTTTCCATCCGCTAGCAATTCTATTATGATTGCTTATCAAGATTTAAACCCTTCTACAGCTGGACAAGTGCAATATCAAACCATTGGGACAGCCCCCAATCGTAAGTTTGTTGTTCTTTATAAGAACGTAGCCATGTTCGGATGTACAACGCAATGTAATTACCTAGCAATAATTCTTTATGAAACGTCTAATATTTTCGAACTGCACATTGGTAACAAACCAATTTGTGGGACATGGAATAGTAGTTTAGCTATTCAAGGTTCTGAAAATCAACCAATGAATCTAGCTCACATTACACCAGGACGAAATGTTTCTGTTTGGAGTGCGAACCAGGATGGGCGTCGTTTCTTACCTACTTCTCCTTCAAGTACTACTTCATATACTATTTCCCAGGTTCCATATGTTATGGTGAATAGTCCAGGGAGTAATTTCCTTTGGGCAAATACTTTAGGACAAACCTTCCCTTACAACAATGGAACATTAAACGTGAGTCCGGTTCCAAGTGGTACAACGGGTTATTTTTTAACCGGTGCTGCTTGTGGGACAAGTGTTGGTTCGATTACAAACGATACAACTTGGTTGACCGTTACCAATCCAACCTTGGCAACTTCAACCGTTCCCGATATTTGCTCACAAGGTGTTGGAACGGCTACAGCTTTACCAGGAGCAGGATCTCCTCCACCCTATACGTATGCTTGGAGTAATGGTGCAACGGGCGCAACTGCAACTGGATTATTGGCAGGTACATATACAGTTACTGTTGTAAATGGCAATGGTTGTACAGCAACCGGAACAGCGGTTGTTTCCGACAACCCTGCTACATTTAATTCGACTACAACTCCGGTTTCTTGTCCAGGGGGAAGTGACGGAACTGCAACAGCAGTAGTTACTCCAATAACAGGAGTCGTTAATTTTCAATGGAGTAATGGTCAAAATACACAAACCGCAACGGGATTAAGTGCCGGTAACTACTGGTGCTATGCTACCACAGCATCTGGATGCGCGGATACGATTTACGTGACAATCACGGAAATTCCTCCAATGATTTTAACAATGACGAACATTGTCAATGCGAACTGTTACACCATTGCGAATGGACAAGCAACGGTGAACGTAACACAAGGAACTCCAGCATATTCTTACAGTTGGACAGGTTCTACCGCTTCAGCAGCAACAGCATTGGATTTAGGTGCAGGATTACACACGGTGACGGTAACTGATATAAACGGTTGTGTTCAAACGTTGGATGTAACAATTAGTGAACCAGCGCCACTGGATATTACCTTCTTGACACAAGATACCATGATCTGTTCTGAGGATGCGATTCTTTTAACAGCAACAGGAGCAGGTGGGTCCACAACGTACACATACACATGGACAGAAGACGGATTACCAATTGGAAATGGAAGTTCACTTACCGTTGATCCGATTAATTCAGGAACAGTTTATTGTGTTACCTTGAGTGAAGCATGTGGCTCACCAACGACTACAGAATGTATGACCATTATTTTTCCACTAGAAATTAT